>CAZWQH010000114.1:0-12090 GCA_964635815.1 uncultured Sandaracinaceae bacterium | reverse complement strand
TAGCGAGACCGCGGCTTGGGTGGTGGTTTGCCAAATTTCTTGGGACCGCCGAACTTAGTGTCTCCAAACTTCTTGGGACCGCCGAACTTGCTGTCTCCAAACTTCTTGGGGCCGCCAAACTTACTGCCACCGGGCTTCCCGTCGCGGGGAGGCGGACGATCGCCAAACGGGCGGTCGCGAGGTGGAGGGCGGTCACCGAACGGACGATCCCGAGGCGGCCCATCACGTGGTGGACCGTTGCGGTCGCGGCTGAACTTGTTGTCGCGAGGCGGCGGTCGATCGCCGAACGGACGATCGCGAGGAGGGGGCCGGTCACCAAACGGGCGATCGCGCGGTGGTCCGTCACGCGGTGGTCCGTTGCGATCACCACCGAACTTGCTGTCGCCAAACTTCTTCGGGCCACCGAACTTGCTGTCGCCGAACTTCTTCGGACCACCGAACTTGCTGTCCCGGGGCGGTGGACGATCGCGATCCCACGACGATGGTCCGCGGGGCTTCGAATCGCGCTCCCAGCTCGGCGCGCCACGATCCGATGGTTTTCCGGCGCCAGCGCTGCGGCCTCTCGTAAACGGCCGGTCTCCACCGCGGTCCGAGCCAGCGCGCGGACGGTCGTCTCGAGGACGCTCGTCACGCGGACGATCCTCTCGGGGGCGATCTTCTCGCGGACCCTCGTCGCGCGATCGTTCGTTCTGTGCGGGTGCTTCGTCGAGCTCTCTCTCCGCGCGTTCAAGTGAGCGGAAAAGCATCTTCACTCCGAGCGTAAGCGGGCCCTTCAAACGAAAGTGCCACTCTCCGTTCACGTAGCTCACGTGATTGGCAGGATCTGTTTTTCGCGCAGCCGCATCGAGGCGAAACCAAATCGCTCGCGTTCGCGTGTCAACCGAGTCGGGCTCGCCATCGGGCATGTTTTCTGGCGGGATTGCAGCGACCGTTTCGAAGAGAGCGTCGGCATTCACGACTCGTCCCGCTTCCCAAAGCTTGAGCGCGATCGCTTCCTGGATGTTCACGCTTAGGTCGGGACCGCCCCGAGTGAGCTCCGCGACCCGAGCGTCGAAAACCAATCGAGCGTCTCCGTTGGCGACTCCTCGGATGGCGTACTCTTCACGGCCGTCGTGAATTCCACCCGGTGGTGGGCGCTTCACTTTCTCCCCGCGAGCTAGAGGCTCAAACTCCGCCGCCAACTTGGTGCCGCCGATACGCCCTTTGAACACTCGCGACCCAACTTTGTCGCCGGTTTCGTCTTCGTCTTTGCCGCTCATCGAAGGAGCGGTATACCGCTTCTCCTCGGTTCCCGCTTTCCCGAATCTCACAGCGATTCGCGAGAGGCACCTCTAAGTATCTGAATGTACTGGAGAATGGAGATCGGTCGCGGACCTGTCTCTGTCTTTACGCAGCTCGGGTCGGGAAAATGCAGGCAGAGACGCTTTCTTTGTTGCACGTGACGCCCTCGTACGTACACTAGCCGACCCTCAGGAAACCCCTATGTACGCCGTCGTTCGAACAGGTGGAAAGCAGTACCGAGTCGCAGAAGGCGACCGGCTTCGCGTGGAAAAGCTTCCAGGCGACGTTGGATCAGTCGTCACGTTTGACGACGTCCTCATGATCGGTGGCGCTCGGGTCTCCATTGGAACCCCTCGCGTCAACGCTACGGTCAGCGCCGAAATCGTCGCTCAGGACCGAGCGAAGAAGATCATTGTCTTCAAGTTTCGTCGCCGGAAGAACTACCGTCGCAAGAACGGCCACCGACAGCCGTTCACCGAGCTCAAGGTCACCGGCGTTGCGCTTTCGGGTGGGGCACGTCCCTCCGATGCCGACGGATATCGCTGATTTCCGAAAGAGATAGAACGCCATGGCACATAAAAAAGGGCAAAGCTCATCTCGTAACGGCCGCACGTCGAACCCAAAGTTCCGCGGCGTAAAGATGGCAGCCGGGCAACCGGTTGTTAGCGGCAACATCATCGTCCGACAGGTCGGCACGCAGATTCATGCGGGCGCGAACGTCGGTATCGGCAGAGACTGGACGCTCTTCGCGCTCAAAGACGGGATCGTTCGCTTCGAACGCCTCGGCGCAGATCGCAAGAAGGTCAGCGTCTATCCGGCAGGCGATGCTCGCTTGACGCGCGTCGCAGCAACGCGAAACTCGCGTCAAGTGAAGACGCAAGCCGCCTCCGCCTAGCGCCCTCGCATCGATATCTCGACGTTACGCGCGTTCACGAACGCGTGTAGACTCGACGTGCCTGCCCTCTCGAGATCGTTCTCGAGGGTATCTCGCAAACGATGAGCGAAACCGCCTTAGCGAATCCGCAGCTGGCACTCCCGATAGGGGATGTGTTCGTCGAGACGCATTTGGCGCTGCCGCCTGAAAAGCGGATCTACACCAATCGCAGCTTGCGTCTGGACCAGATCGACTGGGCCGGCTTTGACATGGACTACACGCTGGCGATCTACGCGCAGGCGGAGATGGATCGCCTCAGCATCGAGGTCACAGCCAAGAAGCTAGTCGAGCTCGGCTATCCCGAAAGCATTCTGACCATGCCATTCCGTGCGGACTTCGGGATGCGCGGCCTCATCGTCGACAAGAAGCTCGGCAACATCTTGAAGATGGATCGCTACCGCTACGTAAAGCGGGCGTACCACGGGATGCGCGAGCTAACGCGAGACGAGCGTCGCGCGCTCTACCACTCGCAGCGCGTGCGCCCCGGTACCGAGCGCTACCACTGGGTGGATACTCTTTACGCGACGAGCGAAGTGTCCGTGTTCACGGCCGTCGTGGACGAGCTCGAACGGTCTGGCGCCACCGAACCGCCGGACTATGCGCAGCTCTTTAGCGACGTGCGCATGTGCATCGATCTAGCGCACCAGGATGGAAGCATCCTCAACGAGGTGCTTCGCGATCTGCCAAGGTACGTACGCCGCGATCCCGAGCTCGCAGCCACGCTGCACAAACTCAGGAGCACCGGAAAGAAGCTGTTCCTCCTTACGAACTCTCGCCCCGAGTACACGCATACGTTGATGACGTACCTGCTCGCCGACTTACACGGCGAGTACGACTCGTGGCAGCAGTACTTCGACTTGGTTATCGCGTCCGCACGCAAGCCCGGCTTCTTCAACGGGAGTGCTTCTCCGTTCAGTGAGCTCATGCCCGACGGAACGAACCGCGTCGTTACTGAAACTGAGACCCTGGAACGAGGGCGAATCTACACCGGTGGCGGTCTTGTTGCGCTCGAGCGCCAGCTTGGTGTCCCCGGCGATCGCATTCTCTACATCGGCGACCACATCTACGGCGACGTTCTTCGCGCGAAGAAAGAAACCGCGTGGAGGACCGCGATGATCATCCAGGAGCTCGGGGATGAGCTTGCCGCCCACGCGCATCACGCGCGCGATCTCGAACGAATGGATGCGCTGAACGTTGCCCGCGATGCTCTGTATGTGGAGATGCGCAGCCGACACCGACGCACGCGCGATCTCGAACGCCGAATCAGCGAAGGCTACGATCGAGATCTAGATGCGGGTCGCATGCGCGAGCGACGCGCGATCGAAAGGTTGCGCAACCGAATCCGAGCGATCGACGAGGAGTTCGATTCGATCGAGAGCCGTGTGGACAAGGCGTTTCACCCATTTTGGGGTTCGCTATTCATGGCAGGCCCAGAGCTCACGATCTTCGGCGATCAGGTGGAGCAGTACGCTTGTTTGTACACCGAACGCGTGTCCAACTTCGGCTACACCTCTCCAATGCACTACTTTCGCAGCACGCGTCACCGCATGCCGCATGAGATGTGACCTGCGCTCGAGCAGCCCCCTTTGACATAAGGCGCTGGCAGCATTAGAAAAATGGCCTAACCGCGGCAGCGCGTGAGGAGACTTTCTATGCATGCTTATCGCTTTTCTGCGTTGTGTATTTCGGTGATCGCTCTCCTCGCACCTGCGTGCAGCGAAAACAAACCTGGTTCCGGTTCAGGCGACGGCAGTGTCGAGTTGGACGTCACGACGACGCCTCGCGAGGCAGGCTCCGACGGCCGCGTTGCTCTCGAGGCAGCGGTCGATGGTGGAACCGGCATCGTGCGCGAGTGCAACATCGCTACGCAGAACTGCCCGACCGGACAGAAGTGCACCGTTACGTTGCGCGTTGTGCGCGGCGAGAACGAAGGCTTGATCGGCTACCGCTGCGTTCCGATCGTCCGAGGCGGCGGTCCGCTCGCTGACGACGATGTTTGCGCCGAGCCACCCTGGAGCATGTACTCCGCTGAAGGCACCTTCGACCTCTACTCGGATCTTTGCGATCGTGGCGCCTCGTGTATGGGAACGCCAGAGGTGCGTGGAACTCGCGTCGCGAACTACTGCAAGAAGTTCTGCAACAACGATGTTCCCTGTGCAGGCGCAAACGAGCGATGCCTTGCACTCCCCTTCGACAATACGCTTGGCACGTGTATGCGCGTCGATGATTGCGATCCAGTTACGCAAGAAGGCTGCGCTGCGAATTCGTCCTGCATCTTGCTGAACAACCAGTTCCCCAAGTGCGCTCTTCGATTTGTTGCACCGGACGCGGGCGTGCTTACGCCTCCAGGTGGCAGCTGCGATTCGCGCTTTACCAATGCGCTCGCCAACACGTGCGTTCCTGGATCACAGTGTTTCAACGTTACGACGCGCGACGGCGGAATGTTCAGCCAATGCCTCGGCTACTGCAGTGATTTCGTCGTCGATGGCGATGGCGGCGTCATTCGACTCGATGCTGCTGCGCCTCCGGCCGACACGGGTACTCCCGTGATCGATGGCGATGCTGGCGTTCCCGACGGCGACGCTGCCGTCGCGATGGACGGGAGCGCGGATGCTGTTCCGTCTGACGCATCGACGACTCGTCCCGATGGCGCTCGGGTTCCCCCGGGACCGCCCAAGTTCTGCGCGACGCCCCAGGTCTGTCAGCCGCTTGCACTCCTGCCGAACGCCGGTGTAGCGGGCGTTTGCCTTCAGTAGTCGCGCGAGCGGTCTCGAATTTCAACAAAGCGCGCGACGGCGGCGGGGCGCTCCTGACAGTAAACGCTGTGGCTTATTCTTTTCCGTGCGCTTTTGTGGTTCTTGCAGGACTTTTTGGGTCGGCGTGCAGCTCGAGCGTGACGATTTTCAACTCGTCGTCCGACTCGGGTGTTCCGGTCATCGACGTAGCCCAACGCTCCACGGAGCTGAGGGTTTCACCGGAGCTTCGTGTCCTTGAAGGTCGCGAATCCGCTGTGGTGCACCCGAACCACCTGTCAGCCGCAGCGCTCGATGATGGCGTGAGCGTCCTCGCATGGGGTGGCGTCAACGGTGTGTTTACGACCAGGATTCTTGCCGACGGATCTCAGCCGTCTCCCGCAGTGCGACGCATCGCGAACGCACATTCCCCGGTGGTGGTTGCCACGGAGTCGGCGTCGACGTTTACAATCCATGCGTATCGCCCATTTCTCAGCGCGAGTCTCTGGAGCCAAGGGACGCTGATCGCGCTCACGGAATCCAAGATGCTCGGCGGGCCGGTGTTCCCAATCTCCGAACAGGAGTTGAGGGGATGGGACGGAGAGTCGAATCGCTTTCAGCTCATATCCACGCACGCCGCACCGCGCTGGCCGCGCTCGGTGCGGTACTACGGTGTGAAGCTTGACGCAGCACAAACCACTGGGTTGTGGAGGTGGGGGCCGTTCACGCCGGGTTTCTCCTCTGGGACCGGGCCCATGGTGAACGCCTTTCCGTCGGCTGGTCGTCGTGAGATCGCGGTAGCGACGAACGACTATGTCGATGCGGTAATCGTTCGGGGCAGGTCGGGAAATCTGGTCATCCAGGTGAGACAGAACGTCGATTGTGGTGCAAACGAAAGCGCCGACGGGTGCGTGGCCATTCCGCTCGCACTCGATACCAGCTTTGCAAACTACAACGAGCTCGACGTCGCGGCGGAGATCGTCGGAGAGACGATGTTCGTCGTTTTCGCCGATCGACATGGCGGAAGCGGTGTTTCGCGCATCCGGTACCAACGATTTGCCGTGGTTGTCGAGCTGGGCGTTCCTCGGCTCGAAGCGGTCGATTCCGCGCCGGTCATTCTCTACACCGGAGTTGAGCCGTATCTCTTGCAGCCGCTCAGCATCACGCCGACGAATCTGTTTCAGGGTCGTCGGATCGGTCTTGTGCCGACGCTGTCGGGTGTTCGCGTTTTCGGACAGTTCGACCCTGAGGGTCGAAACCGGGAACTCTCGTTTTGGAACCTCCCCGCCCGCGGTGTCGCGTCGGAACGCACGGAGTTCAGCGTCGGAGCAGGTATGTTTCAGCTCGCCCTTTCCCAGGATCTTGTCGTCGTCCAGGGTGAAGAGAGCGGTGCCATCGAAACTTGGCGGACCTCGGGGACGCGCGTCGCGGGCCTCACCACAGTCGAGACGCCTGAATCGTTGCTTGGTGTTGCGTGTGGTGGACAAGAGTGTTCGGTCGCCGTGTCTGCCGCTCGTTCGCGCTCGTTCGACCTCGAGAACGCACTCGTCCAGATCGATCAAAGGAGGTCTCAGGTCGGTCAAGCGCGGATGGCGCCCCAGGTGCTGACACGGATCCTTGGTATTTCCCGCCGAGGTACGCAGGACGCGCAGGTGATTGGTGAGGCGCGCACGAATGCGGACTATCCGACGGCCCGCACTCCTGTAAGTGCACGCGCGACGGGCGAAATCGCCGAGCTTGGGCTTAGGGAGCAACTCGCGGACAGCTCGCCGTTCGTTTGGTCCGTGAGCGGATCGCGTTTCCTAGTGTGTAGTTTGGAGCGATGTGCCAGCGGGGACGATGATTCTCTCTCGACGAGAACGTTTCCGATCGATCATGGGTCAGTTTCTTCGTGTGCTACTGGTTCGAACGGGGCAAATGCGGTGGTGTTTCGCAACGGCAGCGTGAGGATTTTCGAGGGGTCATCATTCGAGCCGGTTCACGTGAGCGGCGACGGGGTCGGATTTGCGCCTGACACCCAAATCATCGGAGCAGGGGACGGCTTTATCCTCGCCGGTTCCATCGCAGGGAGACTCGCGACCGTCCGACTAACGCGCAGCGGTTTTGGCCCGGTGCATACGGTGGCATCGCCCCACGCATTCGAGTCTATACGTCTGACGCAGGATGGAACGGGCGCTTTGCTTTCGGTCATCGAACGCGACCTCGTGGGCAATCAGAAGCTGGTTGCGTACCGGCTCGACTCCGGTGGTCGCGTGCGAGCTCCGCAAATTCAGATCGCGCATTTGGATCCGCTCGTGTGGCCCAGAGACAGCGAGCAGTTCGAGGTCGCTCAGAACGAAGCGGGCCACGTGTATGCGTATTACCGCGACAGCGCGCTAACCCGCAGGGTGGTCGCACGCACGCTCACGCTTCCTGCGATCGACGTTCAATAAGACTGAACCTAGTGGAGCCAAAGGGAGTCGAACCCTTGACCTCCTCCATGCCATGGAGGCGCTCTCCCAACTGAGCTATGGCCCCAGGAAGCGCGTGAGGTATCACCCGCTCCAAGGACCGTCAACCACGTGATGCTCAACTTTCCTCTCGCTGCGCTTTCGAGCGTGTTGATGGCCGTATTTTTCTTGGGCTCTCTCTCGGGCTGCGACCGAAAGCAGCCGGTCCGCGATTGGCGGCCCAGTGACCACGCTGGGCGCGCGGAAGCGGTCGAAGCACCAGGTCCCACCCAAGAGAACCCCGCCGGCGATGACGCGATCATCACTGCGGCTCTGCAGGCATGGCAGGAGTCGTGTGTCCCGTGTCACGGCGCCACCGGAGCTGGCGACGGGCCTGCTCGTCAGCCGACGGTGCGCATGCCGGATTTCCGAGATGCGACGTGGCAACGCTCGCGCACCGATTTCGATCTAGCGGGATCGATCTTTCGCGGGAAGGGGACCATGCCCGCGTATCGCGACAAGATCGACGCGCACGCGATCGCGACGCTCGTTTCCGTTGTCCGAGGGTTCTCGGCAGAAGCGCCTACGAACGTCGAGTAACTGAGAACACTCCG
The DNA here is from genome assembly GCA_964635815.1 of uncultured Sandaracinaceae bacterium. Lineage (GTDB taxonomy): Bacteria > Myxococcota_A > Polyangia > Polyangiales > JADJQN01 > CAZWQH01. Next base: position 4,100 of record CAZWQH010000114.1, on the reverse strand, counting down.
CGTGGGTCGAGCTCTCGGGCTAAGCGCGCGACGATTGAGCCATCTGGTGACGCGACGCTTCTTGCCTCGGTGTCGGCGAGAAGGTTCTCGCCAGAGGCGAGGCGCTTGGCCGTTGCCTGGTCGCTGGTGATTTCTCGCCCGTCGACCGTCCGCATGAGATCACGAATGACGTCCAGCGAGCCGCTCGAAGTATGGGCAGTGGCGCGAATACGTATTTCGACGAGCACGTCATCGTTGGCCTTCAGCAATGCGAACGAGTCGGTGCGAGCGTGCTTCGCGCGGAGAAGATTGCGTGCGCGGTGGGCGCTCGCTTCGGACTTGAACGTGAACCAGAGCCGATGCGTTGCTCGGGTTGGCTGAACGCTCAGAACATATGTGTGCGCAATTCCTAGCTGACCGCGTGAGCCGATCCATGCGCTCAACAGATCCGGCCCGACCGCGCGTCGCGGAGCGGGTCTGATCGCCAGTGGAGTGCCGTCCGGTAGAACTGCCTCGAGCCCGCAGAGAATCTGATCGAGCGGATCGACGACGTTCGTCGTGCCGAGCCCGCCTTCGATCCACTCGCCCACGGTCTGCTTTGCGGGAACGTCGCGGGCGCGGGGAAGCTCGAGGCCACGCTCGCGCAGAAGAGCTACGAGGGTCTGCATCTGTACACCGGCGGGCGTACGCGCGATCCCAGACGTCGCGTCGACTTCGGTTTCCTGCCGAAGCACGGTCAGGTCGACGACGATGTCCCCCTGGCGTGCGACGCCACCCGGAGTCCGCAGCTCGCCTCCGTACTCCCACGCAAAACGTACCAACGCGCAAAGGTCTGCGACGTTCGTTGGCGCAACCGTTCGCGCAGCCAAGTCGACGGTTCCCGGATATGCGCGAGCGAACGCTACATTGAACGACTCGCGTGTGGTGTGCGATTCATGATTAGCGGGCGAGACGAACGAGCTGCGCGCGCTCGGCGCGTCATGTAGTAGCGCCCCCACGTTGAAGATGTTTCGCGGATCCAGGGTGTGTTTCAGTGCCCGAACTACGTCGTTTGCCGCCCCTTGGTCGGACGTCATTCGCGGCGCCTTGGACCTCCCAACGCCGTGATGATGTGAGATGGACGCACCTGCACTTTGCGCAGCTGCAAGCGCGGCGCGCCACGTCTGGTCGTAGAGCGCTTCAGCCTTGTCGTCGTCCTTGGCTGCGCCCGCAAACGTGAAATACAGCGAGCCACCATCGGGATACGAGTGACTCGAATGCGCCATCACGAACGCGTGTGGCGCAAGTGCCTCGCGGACAGCTTCGTATGTTCCGTAGATTCTGCTCCACGGCGCGGAGACTTCCATCGTGTCGACGAACCCGCCGTTCGCGAAGATGACCGATTGTCGGTAGCTCACGCTGTGGCGGTGACCCAGCCACTTCATCGCTGGATCCGGTCCCAGATCGTCGGCGCTCAACTGTCCTGCAATCCGTCGCACCTCGTCTCGCTCGGCTGATGCGAGGCGGGGATCGTCTTCCCACAGCAGCACCATCATGGAGCCGCCGTATGCGTCATCCGGTACTGCATCGACAATTCGATTCAACAACGCAGGCATTCTGAGCGCCGAGCGGAGCGCTGCTGCAGGTCCGGGGAGCTTGAAGCGCGTTCGTGCCTTCGCTTCGGACGGGTCGGCAATGCGTTTCTTTACGCGCCCCCTGCGAGCCATCATCGTATCGAACGGATCGTAGAGACGCGCGACCGCGGGGCGCAGTCCCAGTTGGTAGATCTGCCTCAGCGCATCGATTCCCGCAGCGAAGCTCGGAAACGAGAACGAGGCGACGATCCGATCTCCGGGCTTCGGCGAAATCGCGAGTGTGGAGTCCGTGATGATGCCGAGTGTGCCCTCGCTTCCGATGAGCAAAGGCGCCAGTGCGCGATCCACGCGAGACCGGTCGAATGCCGCGGAGTCTTGGTCGAAGTCGGCGCTCAGGATCTCGCCACCGCCGATCACGCACTCGATGCGTGTGGCCATGTCTTCGATCTTTCCGTACCGCCCGGAACACTGTCCCGCAGAGCGTGCTGCCAGCCAACCGCCAACCGTCGAGCAGTGAATGGACGAGGGGTAGTGACCAAGCGTGAAGCCGGCCTCCAGAAGGCGATCCTCGAGAATTTGCCCGATGACGCCCGGCTGTGCGTGCACGCGGAACGTAGCCGAATCGATTTCGATGCGGCGCATGCGCTTGAGATCCACGACGATCGAGTCGGAGCGCGGCGAGATCCCTGCGCAGACTCCACTGCCTGCGCCGTACGGCACGAGCTCGACCGAGTGTTTCTCAGCAAAGCGAACCAAGTCGGCCACTTCGTTGGTCGAGCTTGGCCACGCGACCAATGCCGGTGGATTGGGCGCCGCGATTCCTTTGCGAACACCAATTACGTGTCTGGGCCACAGATCTCGCGAATAGGCATCCCGGTCCGAGGACCGTTCCGACGCGTGCGAAACGATCGCACGAACGTCGCTGAGAAGTGCGCGTGTACGCGCGGAAGTCGGTCGTAGTTCCATATGCTCTCTCGGCATTCCTGATGACCCGTCACTGCGTCCCGTTGCTGCTCTCGATGCGCGTGTGGATCTCACGGCAATACTTCAGCAGCTTACGAAACGGCACATGCGTGGGGCAGTTGGCCTCGAGCATCGCGAGATCCAGCTTTTCGAGCGTGTCGACCGAACGCATCGCGATGTCGAAATCCGTGGAGCTTCGGCTGTTCGCGAGCACGAAGCTCGAGACGTCTGTTTTCGCGAGTGCGTCGCAGCGACCGCATGAGACGCAGTTGCTGAAGTCGGAAGGGCGTGCGTCCTGTGTCACGAGAACGGGAAGCCGGTCGGGCCCGTAACGCTTCGAGAACGTCTCGAGGCCATGCGATTGTCGCAAGAGCGTCCGAAGGAGGCTTCGAAGAACCGCGGAGAAGAAGCGGAAGCCGAGCTGGATGAACGAGACTGGATGCATGTTCGTGCGTTGTCTTTATGCGGCGAGCGCAGATTATCCTGGAGTGTAGTTGAAATGTCCTGAAGATTCGTGGAGGACCTTGGGTATGAGCTATCCATGGGGGTCGACCAACGGTTCCTCGGGGCCTACTCTTGGCGAGTAGTTTTCCTTGTTCGTAACGACCCGCTTCTTTCGCGGCTCGAACGAGCAGATCTTCGTCCATGTCCAAACCTGCCACACCTTCCGCATCCGCATCGCCCCGAAAAGACCGTCTCATCGACCGGTATGCGGAGGCCAATCTTCCGACTGAATATGGTGACTTCCGTGTGGTGGTCTATCGCGACATGACGCGGCCCGTTCCGTCGGGGTACGCCGCACGCCCAGGTGCGTCGCGTCATCCGGTCACCGAGCACATCGCGATTATCAAGGGCGACATCAAGGGCCAGCACGAAGTTCTCCTTCGCGTGCACAGCGAGTGCCTGACCGGTGAAGTCCTTCACAGCTTGAAGTGTGACTGCCGTGAGCAATTGGACCTCGCGCTCAAGACCATCGCCGAAGCTCCTCGAGGAGTTGTCGTGTATTTGCGACAAGAAGGCCGGGGGATTGGTCTCGGTAACAAGATTCGCGCGTATGCCCTTCAAGAGGCTGGCGCCGACACCGTCGACGCGAATCGTGCGCTGGGATTTCCGGATGACCTTCGTCGCTACGACACCGCAGCTGCGATCATCGCCGACCTCGGCATCGAGAGCGTGCGCTTGATGACCAACAACCCGCTCAAGCTGCGCGCGTTGGCGGCAGAAGGTGTGGATGTCCGCGAGCGCGTTCCTTCTCGGGTTCCGCTGAACCGATACAGCCGTCCGTACGTCGAAACCAAACGTGATCGCATGGGGCATATGATCGACGGCCCCGCGAACACTACGGATGCAGATGGAATCAACACGACTGACGACTCCGTCCAAGACGGTTTGGTTCGGCGGAAATAACACACTCTTTCGAGTGACGCGGTTGATCGCTTTCGCTTTGCTGGTTGGTTTGCTTGCGTTGAGCGCCGGCCAACGGACCGCGGTCGGGCGACGCGGCGTAGCGTTTGTTGTTCCCAGTCTGCCGCCTCAGATCGTCGCTCACGAGTGGGGGGTCTTCCGCGTTCACAGCCAGACGAC
>CAZWQH010000113.1:5497-12101 GCA_964635815.1 uncultured Sandaracinaceae bacterium | reverse complement strand
GCAAAGTCGCCTAACTTCACTCGACCACCGTCCGTGATCCAGACGACGTCCGGCCGCAGCGATCCGTGGACGATCGCCGGATGAATTTTCGCGAGCGCTTGCGCGAGCTGGATCGTGAGTTGCGTGGCAGTTTCGGACGGGAGCGTTCCCCCGTGCGAGTTGCGAATCTCTGTGAACGTTTCCGCGAGCGTCTGTCCCTGGATGTGTTCGGTCGCAACGAAAGGCGCGCCGCTTCGGTCGGTGCCCATTCCGAATATCGCAACGAGAGCCCTGTGCGGTTTCGCCGCGAGCAACCTGATCTCGGCCTTGACACCGTCGATGACACCTGTGCCGCGCAGCGCCGGCTGCGTGATGAGGCGAATCACCACCGCCTTCGATGTTTTTGAATCTGTAGCGAGATAGCTCGGACCGACCGGATCAGTCTCGAGCTTCGACTCGATCACGAAGCGTCCGCCGACCGTTGCGCCGGGCGCTAGTGTGACCGTCGGTTCGCTCTGTTGCGGCTCCATCGGTCCGCGAGACTATCAGGTTTCGCCGACGGCTTCGATGTCAACAGAGCCAGGCTCTTCGTCCATTCCGGACTGGCGTCGCGCTGCCTCGGCGACGACCGCCAAGTCCCTGAACCTGAGTCCTGAGAGCGTAGCGATCACACCGTCGAGGCGAGTAGGGTGGACGGCCGCAAGCGAATGCCGCTCGCGGACGCGTATGCGCCCGACTTCGGCCGTCGTCAGTCCGCATTCGTCTCGGAGCATCCGGGCGATATCTGTAACGCGCACGCCTTCTTTGCGACCAAGTCGAATGTACACATTCGGTGGCGCTTCCCGGATATCGCTGCCGTCGCGACGGACTAACTCGTTCGTCCCTGCGTCCTCTGTGCGGACCGTTTCGTTCGTGATTGGGTCCGGAACGTCCGAGGCGGATGTTGCGGTTGGGCCCTCGTTGTACCGCCGGGGTGCCGGGCGTGGGGGACGCGTTTCCTCCGCAGCGGGCAGCACAGCGGGTTGAGCGACGGGTGCCGTCGCGTGCGGTCGCTCACGATCACGATCGCGCGCAGGTCGCTCTCGCGGGCGGTCGTCGGCACGGACCTCTCGATCCACGGGGGGACGTTCCAGGGGCGGGCGCTCGCGCCGCTCGCGGGTAGGCGGACGGTCTCGTTGCGGGCGCATCCCCGAACCGTTCAGACGAGTTGGGGACGTCGGAGGTTCGTCACCGGCGTTCCTCGTGGCGGTGGCTGTCGGAGCCGAACGCTGTGTCTGTGTGCGCCGGGTGTCCGCGAGCGTCGCCGACACCTCCGGCGGAGTCTTATCGGGGTACTTTGCGTTGAAGAACGCGCCGAGAAGTCCAGCAAGGATTTCTTTGCCGCGCTCGTGGTTCACAAGCCGCGCTGCGAGCTCTTGCAGGGTCGCGTCTGTCGCTGATCCGGCGAAGGCTGCGTCCAGAAGCGCGATCCGATCCATCTCCGCGCGGGTCTTCTCCTCGCGCGCAGAAGGCAGCGAGCGTTCGATGGGGAAGATTCGGTACTGGAGGCGGAGATAGTAAAGCTGCCCGACTTCTTGAGGGCCTACGAGCGCGATGGCGTTTCCAGTTCGCCCGGCGCGCCCTGTACGTCCAGTGCGGTGAACGTACTGTTCCACGGCCTCGGGCAGGGTGTAGTTGATGACGTGAGTGAGATGCGAGACGTCGATGCCGCGCGCGGCGACGTCCGTCGCGACGAGGTAGCGCGCTTCGCCGCGGCGTACGCGATCGAGAACGCGCTCGCGCTCCGATTGCGGAAGGTCTCCGTTCAAGAGCTCTGCAGGAAAACCGCGACGCTGAAGGTCATTGGTAACGGACTCGGTGTCCGCTTTCGTGTTGCAGAAGATGATCGCGCTCTCGGGATTCTCGATCTCGAGGATCTTTGCGAGGTCGTTGACACGAGCGACGCCGGACACGAAAAAGAACTCGTGCTTGATGCCTTGAGCGCCGACGACATCGCCGGACAGCGCGATAAACTTCGGCTCGCGCATGTACTTCTTCGCGAGGCGTTTCACATCGTCGTCGACGGTCGCCGAGAACATCATCGTCTGTCGGGCGTTCGGGAGCTTCTCGATGATCGCGTGGAGCTCCTTCGCGAATCCCATCGACAGCATTTCGTCGGCCTCGTCGAGGACGAGGAAGCGGATCTTGGAGGCATCGATGGTTCCGCGCTCGATGTGGTCGAGGACGCGGCCCGGCGTGCCGGAGATCATCTCTGCCGCGGGCGAACCGTCGCTTCCGGTAAGCTCTTCGACCTGCTTTTGAAACGAAGCACCGCCGTAGATAGCGGTTGTCCGAAGCTTCTTGTTCACGGCGAGCTTCGAGAACTCGTTCGCGGTTTGCAAGCACAGCTCTCGCGTGGGGGCCAGCACCAGTGCTTGGTGTCCTTCGCCGTTCTTCACCAGGCGGTCGATGAGTGGAAGGCCGAAGGCGAAGGTCTTTCCGGTGCCTGTTCGAGCTTGAACGATGAGGTCTTTGCCTTCGCAGGCAGGCTCGTACGTCGCAGCTTGAACAGGAGTCGGAGTCGTAAAGTTTAGGCTATCGAGCGCTCGGGAAACCTCGGGCGACAATCTTAGGTCGCTGAAGGTGACGGGGCGGTCGGTGGCGGGGGCGCCGGGTTGGGTCATGAGCGCGCACAGCCTGACCCAAAGTTGCCCACAAGAGAAGGGGACGGCGCAATTCCTTCACTCGCAACGGTACGCGCGGCTCCAACGGCCGGCTGGATCGAACGTATCCGTCAGTGACCCCGCAAAATCGAAGCGATCGCTGAGCTGGTTGGTGAGCTGGACCGACCCCGTGGAACGGTAGAGTGCGGGTGTAAATCGAGTGTTTACTTCGACCTCTGCCGCGCAAAGCTCAGGGGTCGTCGTCGATCGGACGCATGCGCTTTCAATGCTGGGATAGTCCGCAAGGGCCGTGAACGTCATGTCGATTCCCATCGGCCGACTGAAGAACGCACGCGCCTCGACGCGCAAAGCCGGAGCCACAAAGGGAATCAACGTCGGCTCCGTTGCATCGATCGCCGTCAGCCCGAACGCGGCGAGCGTCTCGAGATCCGCGAGGAAGCCTGTGGGGAGGCGCGTCCAGTCGAAGGCCGCGCCAGCTGGAGTGGTTCGAATCGCTCGTGCGGACACGATCGCGCGGTGCCCGAGCGAGATGGCCCTCTTCAAGACGACACGCGCTCGCTCGCCCGCAGGGGCGTCCACAACCTTCAGTACGCGTGCCGTGAGCTCGTTAGCAAATGCGGCGCGGGCTGAGAAATCGCTCGGAGTCTCAAGGAGTGACTTCACGACGAGATCGGCGTCGTAGACCGTTGACATGATCGTCACCCCTCGAATCGTCTCAAGGACGGACGCGACGGCAAGAAGCTCGGTGGCGCCGACCCGTATGGAACCTACGCCGCAGCCGCCTTCGAGGGTGACGCCGTCGCCCGCATGAGCAGAGCCGATCTCTAACGCGCGCGCAACTTTCTCAAATCTCGGAGCCAAGCTGATCAACGCAGCACGAACGTCCGAAAGTTTGAGGGTGGGGTCCAACGTCGACGCAAACGAGGGGCCTTCTGATCTCAACGATGGGTGGGGGAACGCAGCACGGGCTCGCTCCGAAATCGTCGAACAGCTGGTTGCAGGCGTTGAAAGCAAGTCGAGCAGACCACCGCGCCTCCAAAGCTCCGAAGTATTGATCTGCCCGGTGAAGCCGAGTCGTGGTGCCAGCGACGCGATCGCCGGGTCCTCGAGCAAGACAGCAAGATCACTCAACGCGTAGGCGAACGCAAAATCAGCTCGCGAGTCCGCGTCGAACGCAGCAGAAAACTGTGCGTTCGCTTCGCGCATTTCGCAGGCACGGAATGCTTCGAGGCCCGCCATCGCGGAGCGTTCCGCAGGAGTGGCGCATCCGGACTGTGACATGGCTGCCACTGTGACTGCCCCGCACATCGCGAAGACGAGGGGAAAAAAGAATCTTTCTTTGGGCCGGCTGAAGAGTGTTTGCATGGCTCCAGACGACTGCATGAACTGCGCCGACAAGAGACAGCCGGCATTACGTGCACCTGGGCGAAGGTTAAGGGCGAACTCAGCTGAACACTAAGAGCGAAGTTAGGAGCGTGGTCGCTCGGCCACAGGAGGGTGATCGGAGAAAAACAACTGTCGCACGATGCTGCTCACCCCACCGCCGATGATCACGATGGCCATGACGACGTAGATGCCAAGCATGACGTTGCGACCCACGCGGGAGTCGTTTGCTCGAACTCTTGCCGAAGCACGCTGCTCCGGGGATCCGCTCTCCGTCACGTCAGCACCAGCTTGTAGCCCGTCCCGTAGATGGTGAGGATGTGCTTCGGCTCATCCGGCTTAGGCTCGACGCGCTTGCGTAGCTTGACCACGACATTGTCGATAGACCGGGTCGTAGTCTTCGCTGATAAGCCCCAGACCTTCTCGAGGATCTCTTCGCGAGCAACGACCTGGCCTGCGCGCTCGTGCAAGAGCCGCAGAAGCTCGACTTCGTAGAAGCTCAGTGCCGTGCTTCGTCCGTTCTTCGTAAGCGTCTGTGCCGCCAGGTCGATGGACGCATCGCCCACCGTGATCGGGCCGGGACCATCTCCTCGCTTCTCGAGACGTCTCAGCATGGCGCGCACACGAGCGACGAGCTCTCCCACGGAGAAGGGCTTCGTGACGTAGTCGTCGGCACCAGCATCGAGGCCTCGGATCTTGTCGGCTTCCTGGCTACGTGCGCTCAGGATGAGAATCGGAACGCGCGTGTCGAGTCTTCGAACATCCTCGCAAACTGTGAACCCGTTGATGTCAGGCAACATCAAATCGAGAATGATGCAATCCGGACGAGAGCGTTGAAACTGGCTGATCGCGTCTTTGCCACTGCGCGCGTGCGCGACTTTGAAACCTTCGAACTCGAGGCTGTCGCACAGGCCGGTGGCCAGGTTCGGATCGTCTTCCACCACGAGAATCGAGCGGGTCATGGGCGGAGTCCGACGTTACGGCCGGTCTCCCCGATGTCAATCGCCGTCTCGCCGCTCGGAGTGAACTCGGTCGGCAGCGCGATGCACGCGACCGTTCCTCCGCCAAGCGCGGAGTCTATCCACGCGCGGCCGCCGTGTGCTTCCGCGATGTGCTTCACGAGTGACAACCCAATGCCCGATCCGCGAATCCCGCTGTCGCTACGCACTCGATAGAAACGCTCGAACACGCGCCGCATCTCCGAGCGCGGAATGCCCGGACCACGGTCCCGTACACGGGTGATGACCTCGCGGCCGGTGCGTTCGACGTGCACGTCGATCGGCGTTCCTCCTCCGTACTTGGCGGCGTTGTCGAGCAAGTTGTAGACGGCCAGCGCGATGGCCTGCGCATCGATGTTCATCGTTGGAACGGTTCCGATGGTCTCGATGTGAATCTCCACACCTTCTTTTTCGGCCCGATGCCGGAACGCTTCCACGGCGTCTTGCACGATTTCGACGAGGTTGTTGTCCTCCATCGCATACGTCTGTTTCCCTCGCTCGAGCGCCGAGAAGTCGAGCACGTTTTCGATCAGCGCCGTGAGACGTTCGCTCTCGCGAACGATCGTCGCGAGGTACTCCTCGCGCTTCGCTTCGGAAGCGACACGCCCGGTCAGGAGCATCTCGCTGAACATCCGAATGACCGACAGCGGGGTCTTGAGCTCGTGGGAAACGTTCGCGACAAACTCCGTCTTGATCTCGTTCAGTCGGCGCTCCTTCGCTGCGCCGTAGAGCAGGAAAATGAAGCCGAGAATCAGGACTACACCCGCCAGAGCCAGTAACAGTCGCTCGTTGAGTCGGCGCGACGCATTGCGCTCCTTGAGAAGATGCGCTTCGCGCGGTGCAACCTGGAGGCGCCAGCCGTAGAGAGTTGTCGGGAATCGACGCCCAACGATGTAGTCTCCGGCCTTCGTGAGGTTCAAACCGTAGACGTGGCCTGTCTCGTCTTCCACGACGTTGTAGAGGTGGTCCGTATCGCTGGCGAAGACCGCCGCGATCACTTCGCGCAAAACGTACCCGGCATCGTGGTGCGCGACCAGCAGGTACTCTCGGTCGTCGTCCGCACGGGTCTTCTTGTACGAGAAAAGGTAGCTTGCCCCGCCATACGCCCGGTGCAGGTGGCGCAGTTGCCCGAGCGGGAGTTCTTGAGTCTGTAGATCTGGAACGACTCGATCGAGTACCAGTCGCAGGAACGCGCGTTGCTCGCTTTGAGTCGCGCGTGCGACGAACGCGCCGACTTTGTTCTGGTCATCGAGCACAACCAGCGCACGGACGCTGGGCGAGATGGTCGGCGCGACCGGAGGCCATTGTTCCTGGAGAGTGTCGAGAGCGTTGATGTTGATTGCGTTGAACGCCGCGTTGTCCCACGCGATGATCCTCCGCTCCACTTCATCCACGCGATCACGCGCGAGCACAAAGAGGGACTGTCCTAGCGACTGCTCTTCGATGCGCTCGAACTGAGCGGCGCTTACGTACGAATAGTATCCGACCACACTTGCGGCGACGACGATGACAGGCAGGAAGGCAAAGTAGAGCAGCCTGAGCAACCAGGACGTCATCGCGCGCTAGGACTGCGCGGGGTCG
>CAZWQH010000113.1:0-5397 GCA_964635815.1 uncultured Sandaracinaceae bacterium | reverse complement strand
TCAGGGCCCCGCGAGGATAAGGACTGCGCGGGGTCGTCAGGGCCCCGCGAGGATAAGGACTGCGCGGGGTCGTCAGGGCCCCGCGAGGATATGGACTGCGGTTCGTCTCGCTCGTGCTTGAGCGAGCGAGTCATCAAATCCGTCACGGCTTTCCGCGGGTCTTTGCCCTCGTAGAGCACCCGGTACACCTCCGCGACTATTGGCATCTCTACCTGTTCGCGAAGAGCAAGCTCGTGCGCGCTCTTTGCAGTGCGCACGCCTTCGGCAACCATCGTCATTCCGCCAAGGACGTCTTCGAGCTTGCGCCCACGGCCGAGCTCGAGCCCGACGTGTCGATTGCGCGAAAGCTCGCCGGTGCAGGTGAGGACGAGGTCTCCCATCCCTGCCAGACCTGCGAGCGTGAGAGGGTGACCCCCACGCTTCACGACGAAGCGCGTCATCTCCGCCAGACCACGTGTAATGAGCGCTGCACGTGCGTTGGCACCAAAGCCGAGGCCGTCGGATGCGCCAGCCGCAATCGCGATGACATTCTTCAGCGCACCTCCAAGCTCGACGCCGATGACGTCTTCAGTTCGGTAGGTTCTAAAGAGCTCCGTTGCAAAAGCGTGTTGAACCTGCTCCGTGATGCTCGCGTCCGTCCCGGCGATCGAAACGAGTGTGGGCAGCCGTGCCGCGACTTCTCGCGCAAATGACGGCCCGGACAAATACGTAAGCAGGTGCCGACGCTCCTTTGGGATGAACTCTTCGAGCACCTCGCTCATCAGCTTGAGCGAGTCGTTCTCGATTCCCTTCGTCGCAGAAACGACTGGCACGTTCGGAAACTTCTTTGCGAGGCGCCCGAGGGTAGTTCTGAATGCGTGCGACGGAACGACGAAGACGATCATCTCCGCGGAGTTGAACGCTGCGTTTTCGTCGCTTGTGACGCGTAGGTTGGGAGGGAGCGCGAAGCCAGGCAGGAACGTGCGATTCTCGCGGACCGCATCGATCTGTGCCGTGTTGTCTTCTTCCCGGCCCCACAACGTGACCGGGAAGCTCTTGTCTGCGAGATGCTTTGCCAGCGCGGTACCCCATGACCCCGCGCCGATAACCGTGACTCGCACGAGCGGGCTATGCCTGCGCGGTCGGGGTCGGAGCGCGCTCTGCCCAGTTCGCGCCAAGTTGGAGCTTGCTCGGATCTTCGAGTGCGTTGAGAAGCACGTCTTCCATCTTGCTGACGGAAACGAACTCGAGCTCTTCGCGAATCTCTGCCGGCACCTCTTCGAGGTCCGCCATATTCCGCTCGGGGAGAATGACTCGCTTGATGCCCGCGCGGTGAGCCGCAAGAACCTTCTCCTTGATGCCGCCAACAGGCAGCACTCGTCCGCGGAGAGTGATCTCGCCAGTCATCGCTACGTCGTGGCGGATTCGGATTCCGGTGAACAACGAGACCAGCGAGGTCATCATCGTGACGCCCGCGCTCGGTCCATCCTTGGGCATGGCGCCCGCCGGGATGTGCACGTGCACGTCGTTCTTCTCGGTGAAGTTCTCATCCAGGCCCAGCTGCTTTGCGTGCGTGCGCACGTAGCTCATCGCAGCTTGCGCCGACTCCTTCATGACGTCGCCGAGCTGACCGGTGAGCTGGAGCTTTCCAGACCCATGCATCTTGGTGGCTTCGATGAAAAGAATCTCGCCGCCAACCGGGGTCCATGCGAGGCCGGTTGCGACGCCTGCTTCTGCCGTTCGTTCCGCAACTTCGCTCGTGAACCGCGCCGCGCCGAGGAACGGACGCATGTCCTCTTCGGTCTTGATGTGCCACGGACCAACATCCCCTTCGGCCGCTTTCACAGCGATTCCGCGAATGACTGTTGCGATCTGTCGCTCGAGGTTACGAACTCCGGCTTCGCGCGTGTGCGTGTCGATGATGGATTGAACCGACTCGTCTGTGAACGAGAGCTGTTCCGGCTTGAGACCGTGATCCTCGATTTGCTTGGGCACCAAGTGGGTCTTGGCGATATCTAGCTTCTCCCGGCGCGTGTAGCCGGGGATCTCGATGATCTCCATACGGTCACGAAGCGGCGCGGGAATGGTGTCGCCCACGTTTGCGGTCGCGATGAACATGGCCTTCGACAAGTCGAAGGGGATCTCGAGGTAGTGATCGCTGAACGTGTCGTTCTGCTCTGGGTCGAGAACCTCGAGGAGGGCTGCTGCCGGGTCGCCTCGGAAGTCGTGACCAATCTTGTCGATCTCGTCGAGCATGAAGACGGGATTGATCATCGCGCCCTTCTTCATGCCTTGGATGATCTGACCGGGGAGAGCTCCGACGTACGTCCGGCGGTGACCGCGAATCGCTGCTTCGTCGTGAACGCCACCCAGCGAGATGCGCACGAACTTTCGTCCGAGCGACCGCGCGATGCTGCGACCGAGCGATGTCTTACCGACGCCGGGAGGGCCAAGGAGACAAAGGATCGGACCCTTCTTATCGGCCTTGAGCTTACGAACTGCGAGGTACTCCACGATGCGCTTCTTGACCTTCTCGAGCCCGGAGTGATCTTCGTCGAGGACTCGACGGACCTGCGCGATGTCCGTGTTGTCGGTCGTCGCGGCGACCCAGGGGAGGTCGAGAATCCAGTCGATGTACGTGCGGACCACCGTGTACTCGGCCGACCCGACTTGCATCGAACGCAGCCGCTTGAGCTGCTTTCGCGCAACCTGCTCGGCCTCGGTGGGTAGCGTGGCTTTCGCGATGCGCTCGTCGAGGACATCCAAGTCGCCTTGGTCACCGTCTTCTTCGCCGAGCTCTTCCTTGATCGCCTTGAGCTGCTGACGCAGCACGTACTCGCGCTGGTTCTTACCCATCTCTTCTTTGATCTGGGAGTTGATTCGCTCGCGCATCTTGAGGATCTCGAGCTGACGCGTGAGCAAGCGAAGCGCCTTACGAATGCGCTCTTTGACCTCGATGGTCTCGAGTAGCTGTGCCTTCTCTTCGACCGGGGCGTCGAGATTCGCGGCGACGAGGTCCGCCAGCTGTCCAGGCTCGTTGATGGAATCCACGAGTGAACCAGCCTCACGAGGGAGGTCAGGCATGAGCTGGATGACCTGCTTTGCGATGTCGCGAAGACTCATAGCAAGCGCCTCCGCCTCCACGTCGTCGGACTTTGGCTCGTCGAGACGCGTAACGCGTGCCTTGAGATAAGGGGTGTTCGTACCGACGCTCTCGAGTCGGATGCGAACGAGCCCTTGAAGGATCAGAGAGTAGTTGCCGGAGGAATGCTTCAGCGACTTCAGCACTCGCGCCGCAACCCCGACTGGGTAGAGGTCTTCCTTGCCGGGATCATCGGTCGAGGGATCTCGCTGCGCAAAGATCGCAATGATCGGTTGCGAGAGGTTCTCGATGTCTTCGACGAGCGCGACCGACTTCTCGCGGCCGACGTCGAACGGTGCGACGGCACCAGGGAACAGCACGGCGTTTCGGATCGGGAGAACGGGCAGCTCGTCTGGAAGCTTTACATCGTCTGGGTTCACTCGCTGTTCTTCAGCCATAGGTTTCAGCGAAAATAGACACCCTGGCTCTGAGTAGCAAGAGCGCTTTTTGCTTACTGCCAGAACCCCGAATTGGAACAAGGACGGAGCTTTCGCGTCCCGTCCTTGCTTTTGTGGTGTCTACGCGAGCCCTTGGCTCACTGCAGACGGTTCATTCTGCTGGGGTCGGTGCAGCTTCTGGGGCCGTGTGAGAGGTGCTCTCTTCGATCCGCATCGAGTAGAACGATCGCCACACGAAGACTGCGGACGCAACGAACAAGACACCAGCGATGACGGGGCGAATACCGTGATGCGAGCGACCAAGCTCCTCGGCGAGCTCGACCGCCAGGAGGCCGAAGAGCGTCGTGAACTTGATGATCGGGTTCATCGCAACGGACGAGGTGTCTTTGAATGGGTCGCCGACCGTGTCACCGACGACGCACGCATCGTGAAGGGGGGTACCCTTGGCGTGAAGCTCGGTCTCGACGACCTTCTTTGCGTTGTCCCAAGCGCCGCCTGCGTTCGCCAGGAACAGTGCTTGAAAGAGACCGAAGAGCGCGATCGAGATGAGGTAGCCGATGAAGAAGTAGCTCTCGAGGAATGCGAACGCCAACGTGCCGAAGAAGACAGACAAGAAGATGTTGAACATTCCGCGTTGCGCGTACTGCGTGCAGATCTCGACGACCTTCTTCGAATCTTCGATGCTCGCTTTCGCGGCGCCGTCGAGCTTGATGTTCTGTTTGATGAACTCGACTGCGCGATATGCGCCAGTGGAGACAGCCTGCGTGGATGCGCCGGTGAACCAGTAGATCACCGAGCCGCCTGCGATCATTCCGAGAAGGAACGGTGGGTGGAGGGGAGTCAGGAAGCGCAGGAGCGCGGGGTCGAGGTTGTTCGTGAGAACGACGATGATCGAGAAAATCATGGTCGTGGCGCCCACGACAGCTGTGCCGATGAGAACTGGCTTGGCGGTCGCTTTGAACGTGTTGCCTGCGCCGTCGTTCTCTTCGAGAAGAGCCTTGGCCGTCTCGAAGTCCGGCTCGAAGCCGAAGTCCTTCTTGATCTCTTCTTTGATGTTCGGAAGCGTCTCGATGATCGAGAGCTCGTACACGCTTTGCGCGTTGTCGGTGACGGGACCGTACGAGTCGACTGCGATCGTGACGGGACCCATGCCGAGGAAACCGAAGGCAACGAGGCCGAAGGCGAACACCGGCGAAACGTCGAGGCCGTTCATCGTCATGATGGCAGCCATAGCGGACTCGTCGCCTGGGTTCAGTGTGGTGACGCCGTACGCCGCGCCCATGAGGATCACGAGAACGATGCCCATCCAGTAGGCGCTGAAGTTGCCGGCCGTGAGACCCGCGAGAACGTTGAGCGATGCTCCGCCTTCACGCGACGCGGTGACGACTTCGCGAACGTGGCGCGACTCGGTGGACGTGAAGACCTTGATGAGCTCGGGAATGATAGCGCCCGCGAGGGTGCCGCAGGTGATGATCGTCGAGTCCTTCCACCAGTACGTTCCGCCACCCATTTCGGGAATGAGCATCTTCGAGACAACGAAGGTCATGACGACCGAAACGATCGACGTAAGCCAAACAAGAACAGTGAGCGGCATTTCGAAGTTGAGCTTCTTCGCTTCGCCGTACTTTGCCTTCGCGACCGCGTCGTTGATGAGGTAGCTGACGCCGCTCGCGAGAATCATCGCGATGCGCATGACGAAGATCCAGACGAGGAGCTCGATCTGAACGCCCGTGGCGACTGCGAGCAGAATGAAGCTGATGAGTGCGACGCCGGTGACGCCGTACGTCTCGAAACCGTCTGCCGACGGACCAACAGAGTCGCCTGCGTTGTCGCCGGTGCAGTCGGCGATGACGCCGGGGTTACGGGCGTCGTCTTCCT
>CAZWQH010000112.1:0-12137 GCA_964635815.1 uncultured Sandaracinaceae bacterium | reverse complement strand
CCGGTCTGCAATCCGCCGCATCGACACAGCGTCGAATCCGTCGGCGAGAGCAATCTCCCGAGCCGCATCCAGGATGCGTTTGCGGAGTTCAGCGCGTTCGCGTTCACGTCTATCTACGGATGCCATCGGCCCTCGAGTGCTGCGTCGCAACTGACCACGTTCTTTTGTCTAACGCGTTAGATAACCACTCACCGTCACCGCGTCAACGGGTTTGTTCTGTCACCGGCGCCGAAAGAAACGCGACTCGGCAACCCCTGTTGCCGCTCAAGCAACAGAAGTTTCCAAGCATTCGAGGTTCAGCATTGCGTAAATACCAGAGAATTTGGTGGCGCGGTGCTCGCATGCTGAGCGCAGGAATGCGCACCCTCGCCAGAGTTATCGTCCTCATCGTCGCAGGATGCGCGGCGTCCGAGACGGTTCGTCTCGACGACGGCAGCGATACGATCGGCGCGCCAGAGGCGCCGATTCGAGGTGAGCGAGCCGACTATCGCATCCCAGAGTGGGCGTGGGCGGAAGGCCGCGTTCCGGTGTGTTGGGATGAAACGGCCCAGGATCCCATCCTTGAGGGGACACGCACTCTTGTTCGAGAGGCGGCCGCAAAGTGGGGGTCCGTAGCTGGCATTTCCTTCGAAGGATGGGCGCCGTGCGGAGCCGACGCGGTCGTGCGCATCCGGTTCGCTGACGTTCGCCCCTCGAGCTGTGTTGGAAATCGCTTCGCAGCTAACCCCGCATGTGCGTTGACCCTGAATCCGTGGTTCGCGGCGTGGAAGCCCAAGTCGGAAGACGAGGTCGCGTGCAGCACAGCCGAGACGCGCAAGAGATGTTTCCAACACTACGCGCTGCACGAGCTGGGCCATGCGCTTGGGTTTCTGCACGAGCATGAGCGAGCGGACGCGCCTGCGTGCACGGACGAAACGAGCGTATCTCAGGAGCGCGGTCTCATCGGAACGAGCGCCACCAATTACGATTCCGAATCCGTCATGAACTACTGCCGTCTCATCGACGAAGGCGGCGTCAGCCTCAGCGCCGGAGACATCGCAGGCGCACGCGCGATGTACGGAAGCACGGGGCTGCTCGTCGGTGGATCCGTACAAGGGGTCCAGCTCCGCGCGCGCCCGATGTTTCGCGCGACCGGATTGTGGAGCGTACCCATCTCGCCAATGAAGCCAACACTCTTCGCTGCGGGAGGAGTTCTGGATCGAGAGAGCGTCTACGCAATCACCACCCTCGCCGACGGCTCGCTTAGCGATCCTCGCACCGTTCACGCGGGAGCGGCTGGGGACATGGTCAAGGCGGTCTTCGATCTGCGAGCTGGACCGAACACCGCTTCCCGCCCGGGGCTCCTGCTCATTCGAGATCGCCAGCTTCAGTTATGGACCTGGACCGGCACGGTCTTCTCGAGTCAGCGAATGAAAAAGATCGCCGGCTCGATCGACGCGAACTGGTTTGCGGCTGATTGGAACGCGGACGGAATCTCGGACCTCATCGCCTACGACGGCGACTGGTCGGTCCTCTTCGGGACTGCAAACGGCTACCAGGCTGCGGTTGTCGTCTCGACGAAACCAGTGCCCTCAGCCACGCATGCGTTCGTCGCGAACATGTCAGGAGACGCACGGCCCGAGCTGGTCCTCGTCGAGCCGTGGGGCGTGTGGACGATCGGCGCAGACGGCACCGGCTTCACACGTGCAGCGGAGCTCGATGGACGGGCCGTAGACGGTGTCGTCCTCGGAGACGTCCTCGCATCCGGGTACGCGAGCGTGCTTCGGTTGATTGGTCCGAGTCTGTCCGCGAACTACAACTTCGGACGCCTCACGAAAGCTACACCGGTACCCCAGCGGCTCGGTTGGATCGGAAAGCCGCGCTCCATGACCATGGCTCCCTTCGACGCAACACCGGGCGACGACCTCTTCGCGTCGTTCTAGTGCAGGCTCCCTTGCTGCTGAGCTTTTCGCCTTGTTGTCACTCGTGGCCCATTCGCGAGCCGGCGATAGACACGTTTCGTTGACGGCCCCGTAACGTCGTGAAACTGTTCTTCGATGGGACTGCGCGTCCTCACGTCCGTGGATCCCGTCGGATTGGCTGCGTCGCGCGTCGCAGATTTGGTTTCGAAAGCCGACATCGAGCGCGGCTCGTGTCGCATCGCGTGCGGAAGTGCGGGCGCGCACCTCGTGCTCAGACGCGTGCGAGAGACCCTTAGCGACGTCACATGGAAACGGGTGCGGCTCGCGTGGCTAGAGGAAAACTGCGTGCCCTTCTGGCATCTCGAATCGCGTCGAGGCGCAGCCTATCGGGCAAGCGTTCTCGTGAATCAAGAACCGCTCGGATTCGAGCTCAGCCTATGGCGCGATGACGACAGTCCCGAGCTCGCCATTCCGCGGATCCAAGACTCGATCAACAAGACTTTCGGAGGCGCCCTCGATGTGGCGCTCGTGCATCTCGGGACCAACGGAGAGATCGGGATCCTGCGACGAGGTCACACCGTCATGAAGGCCCGCGGGGGCGTTGCGTTCATCGACGGAAGTCCCGGAACAATCACGCTCGGCATCGATCTCTTGCGAACCACGACGAACTGCGTTGTTCTCGCAAACGGCGAAGAACGTCGCGTGGCGATCGTGCGCGCTCTGCGCGGTGATCCAAGCGAACCTCTCTCCGCCCTCAAAGAGGTAGTCGTGGTAACCGACTTGTCGACGGCAAGTTTGCTAGAAGACATTCACCGCCAGTAGACTTTCTCCTTCTTGCGGACACCCTGCGAGGGTTGCTTGCCGAGTAGTTTCAGCAACTGCCAGTGAAAGCGGATATCGATGACCACGGAACAAGCGCCTACCCGCGAGAAACGACACTTCTCGCTGATTCGATCGTTCGCACTTGCGGACGTCATCACGCTTGCCAACGCCGCGTGCGGAACGAGCAGCATCTTCTTCTGCCTCAACTACGCTGACCAGGGACGCCGCAGCGATCTATGGATCGCGCTTGCGCTCTTGCCGCTGGCTCTCGTGTTCGACGTTCTCGACGGATCGGTCGCGCGATGGCGACACAAGCATTCACTCCTCGGCGCGGACCTCGATTCCCTCGCGGACGTGGTCTCATTCGGCGTCGCCCCCGCAGTCGTCGCTTGGACCATGGGGATGCGCGGCGGCATCGATGCACTGGTGCTCGTCTTCTTCGTATGCTGTGGGATCAGCCGATTGGCACGCTACAACGCAACGGCAGCCACGCTGTCGGACGAGAGCGGGAAAGTTCGGTACTACGAGGGAACCCCGATTCCTACCAGCCTGCTTTTGGTCGCCGCCCTCGCAGTTGCGTTCGCTCGAGGCGCCGTCGGTGAGCAGATGTGGCTCGGCGTGTTCCAAGTTGGACCCACGTTCGTTCACCCCCTCGTCGCCATGTTCGCCTTGAGCGGGGCTGCGATGATCAGCGGGACGCTGCGAATTCCAAAGCCCTGATCGCGACTTTTGCAATGACGACGGACGACGACGAGAACGAGTACGCAGCGGAAGAAGCGGCCGAACAGGAGGCCAAACCGCGCGGGCCGAACTACATCACCCCCGCCGGTCACAAGAAGCTGACCGACGAAATCGAGTATCTCGGCGGCATCGACCGCCCGCGGGTCGTTCGCGAGGTGAAAGACGCCGCGGCGCAAGGCGATCGCTCCGAGAACGCCGAATACATTTACGGGAAACGCCGCCTGCGAGAGATCGACCGGAGGATGCGCTTCCTCAAGAAGCGGCTCGATGCTGCGCTCATTGTCGACCCGTCGATCGATCGTGGAGCAGTCGTCTACTTCGGGGCGACCGTGGACATCGAGTACGAGGACGGCGCGCGTGCGACGTATCAGATCGTCGGCGAGGACGAGATCGACGCATCCACCGGTCGCATCAGTCATCGCTCGCCTATCGGTGCGTCGCTCTTGCGAAAGAATCAAGGAGACGAGGTGGAGCTCCGAACTCCAAGCGGCGTTCGCGTGTTCGAGATCATTCGCGTGCGATATCTGTAGCTGGCACACCGCCTCAGCGCGCGCGAAAGACGCTAGTGACATCAAACACAGACGCGACCCTGCGGAAGCGCCCGACACGCGCAGCAAGCTCAGTGTCGAGTGAGCGCAAAAGCGCGGCATCGCCAACCACTCGAGATCCGAAGCGCTGTTCAAGCAGCCGATTGGTGATGGTAGTGAAGCTGGCCAGCCCGACCCGCTGTGCAAACGCTTCGCGCGACTCGCCGACGTTTCGAACGTATCCGCATCCGGCGAGCACATCCATGGCGGCGCGGTACACGGCACGCGCGTCAGGTCGCCCTACTCGCGGCAAAAGGTTGCGAGCTGCTTTCCACGCGACCAGTACGCACGCGACCGCAGCCAAGAGCGCCAATGCGCCCAAACGAATCCAACGGCGCAACCCACTAATCGTCTGGTCAAACGTCTCGGGCGCGGCCTTTCCGCCCTCCCAAGGCGAAAGGTCTCGTAAGAGCTCGCCGTACAAGCGCGAGAGGTCTTCTTCGTTCACCGCTTCATGAGCGTCGAGCACCGTCGCCGGCGTCACGTCTGCGACGACCCAGCCAACCCCATCCACCCATATCTCCGGCCAAGCGTGTGCGTCTTTCCCTCGCAGGAGGAGATAGCTCCCCGAGCGCGCACCGGCGTCGATTGCGTAGCCGGTAGCGACGCGCGACGCGACGCCCATCGAACGGAGCAGATAGACGGCGGCCTCACTAAAATGGATACAGAAGCCGGTTACGTTCCCGAACAGAAACGCTCCGGTCGGATCATCGGTCACAGGCTGTGGGGAACGAAGACTGTACTTGCCATGCTGGTTCAACCAATCCGTCACCGCAACGGCTCGAGCGACTGGATCCCCCTGCTCGGGAACGGTCCCGTGCAAGGACGCCGCCTCGTCCAAGATCTTTGCGGCGAGTGCGTGGTAGCGGGAATCACCACTGGGCAACCGGGTGTAGTACTCGCGATCGCTGCTGCTCAGCGCGGTCTGTGTGCGCGAGCCAAGATCCTCCAGGCGCAGCACCATTGCGCGCGATGTCACTTGATAGACGCGGTCGTACCGGTCGGGACTCGGGTTCTTCATCCCCGCCACCTGCGAGGGAGACTCGAGTGCAAGTGGGCGAGGATGGGCGGCGATCATTCCGACATTCGTGCGCGTCGTTGTTCGCTCGAACGCGTCGGGATACGGAATTGGAATGTCGACAGCAGACGTGGGAAAGCCGGTGACGAGATCCGTGTCATGCCGGCTCCCGCCATCGACCAGCCGATTTCCTTGGAGTTGGCTCTGCGCGAGCATTCGGAAATAGAACGCTCCCTGAGGAGGGACGTAGTCGTCTTCGAAGAGGATCGCCACGACCGGAGTCTTCGATTGCTCGTTCGATCGCTGGGCAGCGCTGGCTGACTCTTCTGGTGGCGTTGCTTTGGGGCGTGGCCGCGGAACGAACTGAATCGCCTCGATGAAGATGAAAGCCAGCAGCACCAGCTCGATCGGAACACGCACGCCGCGGCGCTGACGAAACATGGCGATGACGGCGACCGCAGCAGCAAGCGCGCCGACTGAAATGAACCAGGTCGTGGGATCTCGACCGGCAACGATCATCGGATCGACGATGTCGTACGGTCGCGTGATTCGGCCGTATTCGTGGGGCATTAGTGCAACCACGAAGCCGATGCTCATGAGCGCCGTCTCGAGGATGCGAAGCCACGGTCTTCGACTCGCGAGTGAGGAAATGGCGACTGCCCCCGTGAACACGATCGGACCAAGGGACAGGAGCTCGGCGAGCTCGAGCGCGTTTGCGAGACCGATACTTCGCGAAACTGCATCGATCGCGACGAGCGCGCGCGCAACGATGAAGCCCACAGCCGCGGACACCACGATCAGAGCAAGAAACGCTGTGGCGCGAACTCGCGAGAACCAGATGTGTTGCGCACGAACCAACATCACGGCGAGCGTGGCAACCACTCCACAGAGGATCGGATTCGGCCCGAGACCAGTACCTTGGAACAACGCGTACAGGCCGAGCCCGTAGGCGACCGCGCGCAATACCGTTGCAACCCAAGACTCCGGTTCAACTCGCCCCGAGAGTTCAGGCATCGAGCTTTCGGCGACGAAATCTCTCATGGCACGCCCGCTGTCTGCGATGCACCCGTCGAGGCCTGCGCAGGCGCGTCTTGGCCGGGGCGTCGCTTCAAGTGTTCGTCTCCGAGAATACGTCCGGTCCGACGCTCGACAATTGCGACCTCGCCACGGGGAGAAGTAAACGCGCGACGCAATCCAAGGAGCTCGGTCGCAGACGGCATGGGCGGTCGCGGCCGAAACAGATAGCTCTTGAGAAGAGTCCGGAAAGCGTTTCGATCGAGCGTGCGCGCGTCTTTCCAGCTCGCGGTCTCTGCGATTCCGTCCACGCCCACAATCAAGCGCGCCTTTGCGGACCGCCCTGCGAGCGCGGCCTGTACGGGCGCGACCCAAGGCCCCGTACCGGCAGGAATGAACAAGACGAGGGAGACCGGCGCATCAACCCTTTCTACGCGTTTGAGAAACCGTGCGAGCCCGGTGCCGGACGTTTCGCCCTGCGACTGCGCGAGCAACCGCTCTACCGAGGCCGCGTCAGACACAATCTGATCAGAACCATCTGCCCCAAAGGACCATTCCGCTCCAAACGCGCCTTCACGCACTGCGGAGTACGCAAGCCCCGCGCTCGCCTCGTCGTGCGGACCCCCGACGAAATAGATCGCGAGACGTCGCGTCTCCTGGAGGTTGCGTTCCATATCGCGCACGAGCAGCTCGCCAGTACGCGCATACGCTTTCCAATGGATGTAGCGCGCGGGATCTCGCGGCGTATACGCTCGCAGATCGATGCGGTCCCCAACGGGCACGCCATCGGGATGCGCGGCACCGTCGCCACGAATCTGCGCAATCAGTGCTCGTAACTCTCGTACGACACCCGGCTGGGGCAGAATCATCACTTCGCGCGGCTCGCGAGTCGTGAAGGTGATTCGAGCAAGTCCAAACGCGTCTTCCACATGCACGCGCCGCACGATCTCCTTCGTGAACGAGCGACGCGTCGGAGTGATCATCTCGAGCGCTCCTGTCAGCTTCTTTCGCTCGAGCTCCACGCTCACGTGTGCGGGTGCATCCCATTCTCCGCGCACGTCGACGAACGGAATCCAGCCGAAAAGCGGGAGCTCCGCATGTGTCGACGTTCGGATCCCGACCACGGCGCGCAGCGCTTCGACGTTGGGCGGCACCGCAGCCGTTGCGAGACTCGCGAGGCCTCGAACACCTCGCGCGCGTGTTCGATTCCAATAGCTGAACGCATAGAAGAGAGCGTGCAGAAACCACACAAGGAGCGAGAGGAGCGCGATCACTACCACGCCACCAAGCGTCGCCGTCAGCGTTGAAAGGACGAAGTTCATGCGCGGCCGCGCGACGAACGCAAAAAGGAGCCCGCTCGACACCAGGACACCGACGCCAAGCGTCGTCAGGGGGAATACATCCCGAATGCTGCGAAGAAGTGCGAACAACCGCTTTCGCATCGAGAGCGGATCGTTACACACACCGGTACCGTTTGCACGGTCCGCATAGCGGTAAGGCCGCTCGTTTAGTAGGCTCCCGCCATGAGCGTAGCCACACGACTTCACCATTCGATACCAGCGTTGCTGGTGCTCGCCTTCGTGGTCACCGCATGCGGTGGAAGCTCGAACACCTCAGGAACCATCGCAACTGAGCCGCCCCCCCCGCCCCCGACCGAAGCTCATGCGCGCGGCGACATGCTCGCTTCCGCAATGGTGGGCCGCGCAGGTGCAACCTTCGATTTGGGCAGTGGAGTGCGGTTGGTCATTCCACCTGGCGCCATCACCACAGATACGCAGGTGGCGGTGCAATCGGTCCGATCGAGCGACGCGTTCAGCAACCGCGAGGACGAACGCGCGTTCGGCAACACAATGGTAATCAGCCCGGAGATCGAAACCGAGAATGGCGAACCGTTCGTGCTTTCGATCCCTTTGCAGAATGTAGACGGCTTCGAACGCCCCGAGTTTGCACTCGGATACGAGGAGCCGACCGGAGAAGCCGCAGCGGGCGGAGTTGCATCGACGACGCGCTGGAACGTGTTTCCCGCGGCGGTAAACGGAAACCGAATCGAGGCTCGAGTACCGCGGTTCTTTGGCCTACGTGTGCAGTTCGTCGTGTCTCGCTAGCGAATGTCGAACACACACGAATCCATGGTCTCGCCGCAAGATGACGCGCCTCCGTCCGCACCAGGAGGCGGTGTTCGCGAGCTTGGCTATCGCGGATACAAAGGCGAGCGCCTGGCTCCGGATCAGAATATCGGCGTCCTCTGCCGATACGGGCTCCATCTCGCATGGTCCTCTTGGCTCACGAAAGTCGCGGTATTTCTTTCACCACTTCCAGGCCTCGCATTGATCGTCGTTCAGCTCTTTCGCTGGTACCTCGCGAGCAAAGGCGCCGAAATCCACCCTGACCCCGCCGGCGACAGCCTGGCGTTTCTCGCGCGCTTGCAGATTGTGATCTTCGCAACGCTCGTCACTTTGGGCGGGGGGGCAACTGCGATTGTCGACGACAAGCGTGCTCGTGCGTTCGCATTCTTCTTCGCAAAGCCCGTCACCCCGCGCCACTACGTCATCGGCCGTGTGGTTGCCTCCGGAACGTTCGTGCTGCTCGTTACGGCGCCCATCCTGACCTTGTACGCGGCCGTGCTCGTCGCCACGGGGCCCCAAGCCGATCGACTCGATCAGATCGGGCTCGTGATCGCTTCATTCCTGCACTGCACCGTAGTTGCAATCGTTCTTGGCGCAGCGTCCGTAGCGATTTCGAGCCTGGGAAC
Source organism: uncultured Sandaracinaceae bacterium (assembly GCA_964635815.1). Classification (GTDB taxonomy): domain Bacteria; phylum Myxococcota_A; class Polyangia; order Polyangiales; family JADJQN01; genus CAZWQH01. The sequence goes on along the minus strand of CAZWQH010000112.1, from coordinate 3,302 downwards.
ATCGCGCGCGGTGAACATGACCTCGTGGGCGTTGTTGTTGGTCGTGCCCGCGTCGATCGCGGCGGTGTTTGCTTCGCCCAACCAGCTCTCGTGGCCCGCGCTGCTCTCGCTGCCGCACATGCTGTTCCAGATTGGCGACGCCTTCTACAAAGCGCAAAGCCAACAGCACGCGGCGCAGCTTTGGCTCTCTGTCTTGATCCTCGCGATCGTTGGCTTCGCAAGCGTCTGGCAGATTCATCGCGCGGTGCAGAACGTCGAGGTCATCTCGTGAGCCCCCCGAGCACGCCGCCATCGATTCGTGCGATCAAACTCTCGAAATGGTACGGGCGCGTAACCGCGCTATCGGAAATGTCGCTCCACCTCGAGCCAGGCATCTGGGGGCTCCTCGGACCCAACGGCTCGGGCAAGTCTTCGTTTCTGAACCTAGCTGCGGGACAGCTGGTTCCTAGCCTCGGTGAGATACGCGTGTGTGGAGCAGCCCCGTTCGCAAACCCGGAGGTACTCAGCCGCGTCGGGCATTGCCCGGAAGCCGACGCGATGTTCGACGAGCTCACGGGACTCGAGCACGTCGCAGCGCTTGCCGAGCTGAGTGGATTCTCGCCGAAAGAAGCCCTCGACCGAGCAGCAACCATCCTCACGAAGTTCGATCTCGCATCGGCTATGGATCGGCGCGTCGGGGGCTACAGCCGCGGGATGCGCCAGCGAACGAAGCTCGCGCAAGCGCTCGTTCACGATCCGGATGTCATTCTTCTCGACGAGCCGCTTACAGGAACGGATCCAATCTCGCGCGCGATCCTTCTCGAGGAGCTGAAACAACGCGGCAAGAACGGTGCGTTGGTACTTTTCTCGACGCACGTCTTACCGGAGGTCGAAGCCCTTACGGATCGCGTCCTATTGATCGCACGTGGCCAGTTGGTCGCTCATGGATCGGTCCGCGAGATTCATGACGCGATCACCGACCAACCGCACCGCATCGAGGTCCGTTGCTCGCGCGCCAGAGAGCTTGCGGCAAAGATGGTCCACTCTCCCGGCGTACGCGGCATGCGTTTTCCCGCGGAAGATCGACTCGAGCTCGACGCCAGCGCACCGGACGAGGTGTATTTGGCGCTCATGCACATCGCGGTCGGAGGAGATTTCTCGATCGCGGCGATCGAAAGCCCGGACGCCAATGTCGAGTCACTGTTTCATTCACTCGTCGATCGTTCGAGCCGCATGGCGGGTACAGGCGCGGATGCACAGAGCGGATCTCGCAGCTCGATTCGTCCCGGAAGGCAAACGTCATGACGCGAGTACCCTCGTACACAGATGCAGTCGGAGCGGTCGCTCGACTCTCGTGGAAGCGAACGATCCGAAGCAAGCGGTTGCTCCTCGCCGCTGTCGCGGTGGTCGCTCTGGTGGGAGCAATCGCGGTCAGCGCGTACACGGGAACGCGTTCGACGGCCGCCGCCTACGACGATCTGGTCCGGATGGCCGCACTTCGCATCCTGGTAATCGTCTTGCCGTTTCTCTTCGCAAGTGGCGCGATTTCCGACGACGTCGACTCGCGCGTGTGGCCGTTTTGGGCGGTGCGAGCCGCACCCAGAACCGCCGTTGCGCTGGGTAAGCTGATCCCCGCGGCTGCGTTGTCGATGGCGTTCTCCGTTGCCGCAGTGCTTCTTGGCTACGCCATCCTGATTCCCAAAGACAGCGCTGCGATGGTTCCTCTATGGAGTAACGCCTTGCACGCGGCAGCGGCGACAGGAGCGCTCGCACTCGTATATTCCGCAATCTGCTTCGCGTTCAGCGCGCTTCTTGTCGAAGCAGCGGGTGTTGCGGCCGTGCTTTATCTCGTCGTCATCGAGCTCGGCTTGTCCATGATGCCGGGCTATTTGCGAGTCATAAGTGCGCGGTACCACGCCCTACTTTTGTCGGGCTTGTCGCCCGATGCAGAAGGACTGCTCGTGTCGCAGTTTGCGCCGCCGCACGTGGGTCCGTGGATCTCCGCGATCATGCTCGCGGTGTTTGGCTTCGGGGCAACGGCCATCGCGTTGAGCGTGGTCGCGCGCAGCGAGTACCGCTACGCAACGGGAGGGTCGGCCACGTGAGGGTCAGGGGGCACGCCTCGTGAGCCTCGAATCGTATTTCGAGATCGTCCCTGCCGCGGTGCGAAAGGGATATTTACCGCGGCATCGGATCGTCGAGAATGGACCGTCCCTCGTCTCACCGAATCGCAGTCAGTTTGCGTTCGGAACCGCTCACGGATTGCCTCGAACGTGGTCGCTCGCTCTCGGCGCTCTCGATCGGACCTGGGACGACACCCGACCCGGCGGCACGAACAGCAGCACCGCTCACGACCAGATTGGCCGGATGGAGCAAGCATCGACCCGGTTCGGCGCCGTTCGCGAGCTTGCTCTCGACCCGGTCGACGACCTGTCGGTGACGCTCCTCACCGTGTACGAAGGCAACACATCGCAGACCGGCGCAGTGGTCTCAAGCGATCCTGAGAGCCTTCCGACGCTTCACATGGTCTCCGTCGGCGACACGCGCGTGTACGTACACCGGGCTGATATTCCGCTTCGCTTGACGCCTCGTAACGACGGAGCGAGGGGATTCGTCGGAGGCGAAACGATACGGTCCGAGCTTCAGCTCTCGCACAACGACGTCATCTTGTGCGGATCCGCCGGATCATTTTCCGAAACGAGCGTGCTCGCAATGACCTCTCTGCTCGCCGCGGATAGGAAGGTCGCGCTGCGGGCGCTGGTCAAAGCGTTGGTCGCTCCCCTACGCAAGACCGACGAGCCAGGATTCGCGTTCGCTGCACGCTTCGCGCTCTGACGGAGAACCCTCTCGCAGGCTCAGGGGAACGGGAACGGGAAGCTCGCATCGACAGGAACCGGGAACGGGAAGCTCGCGTCAACCGGAACCGGAAACGGAACGCCACCATCCGAAAAAATGCAGTTGGCAGCGAAGCGGCATTCGAAATCTGCGCAGTCCGTTGCGCCGTCGCAATCGTCATCGCGGAAGTCGTTGCAGACGAACTCTCGCGGGCTGCACGGTGAGCGACAGATGGGCGCCCGGAAACATTCTGTGTCGGCGCAATCGGTCGCTCCATCGCAGTCGTCGTCCACGTTGTTACGACAGTTGAACTCGAACGCAGCACACGGTCGGCATTCGGGGTTGCGTCCGCAATCGGGATCCATGCAGTCCACGAGACTATCGCAGTCGTCGTCACGTCCGTCCGAGCACGAGAACTCGAACGTCTGACAACACTCAGGGCTCGCAGAACATGAAGAATCATCGCAGTCGAAGAGCTGATCGCAGTC
>CAZWQH010000111.1:0-12149 GCA_964635815.1 uncultured Sandaracinaceae bacterium | reverse complement strand
GAGCAACATGGCGACATCCTCGCCCCGGTAGACACGGTGAGCGAAACCATCGAGCCCTGCGATGAGACTGCGTCGCGCGCCCGGCTTCGACACACGCTCGGCGGGATGGTCTCCTAACACTGCCAGCACACGCTCGATGGATCGCCCGATCCCCGTCACGTTTCCGAACGCGAGTGACGTCGCCAAGAGTGCCACGATCTCGCGATCCGCCTGGGTCTCGAACCTGCGCGGAAAACGGACGGGATCCCGCGACACGTGCGAGGCACGGTCAAACGTCGCGAGCAGACTGTTAAGAAGTGTTCGCTCGGTCGCCAAACGCGCATGCTCCCCACTCGAACCGGTTGCCAAGCTTAGCCGACGACCCACATTCCTCATCGTGCGCCAATCATGAGACAAGTCCTCCTGTTCGTCGCGGTCTTCACCACCCTCACCGCGTTGGTTCACTACTACTTCTGGGCACGGCTCGTCCGCGACGCAGGTCTATCAGGACGCGTAGCAATCGCGATGACAGTGCTCATCGCCCTTGCCGCACTTTCGCTACCACTCGGGTTCGTTCTGGGACGCTCGAGCGCATTCTCTTGGTGGCCCGTCGTGTGGATGGGCATCAGCTTTTTCCTGCTTATCACTCTTGCCTTCGGTGACCTTTACAAGCTCGTAGCCGGGCTTCTTGCGTCCGGCCCGGACGTTCCCGCGGATCCGGCGCGACGCGGCTTCATGGCACGCTCGACCGCGCAGGTCGCGGCGGTTGCAACAGCGGGACTTTCCGGCGCCTCACTCTATTTCGCTCTGAGACCGGTCGGGATCAAGAAGGTCGCTGTGAAGCTCAAGCGCCTTCCCGCCGCGTTCGAAGGACTGCGCGTGGTGCAGTTCACGGATGTGCACATCGGCCCGACCATTCGACGCGATTTCGCCGAGAGAATCGTAGCGCTCGCCAACAGCACGGATCCCGACATCGTGGCGATCACCGGGGACCTAGTCGACGGAAGCGTAGAGGCTCTCCGCGACCACGTCGCTCCGCTCAAGAACCTACGCGCCAAGCACGGCGTCTTCTTCGTCACCGGCAACCACGAGTACTATTCCGGCGCGGACGAGTGGATCGCGCATCTCGAGACCCTTGGGGTCAAAGTCCTTCGCAACGAGCGCGTGTCGATCACACGCGACGGGGAAACAATCGACGTAGTCGGTATCGACGATTTTCGTGCACGCGGACCCGGGCACGGACCGGACCTGCCGAGGGCGCTCGAGGCCGGAGATGCGGGTCGTTTTCGGATTTTGCTCGCTCACCAACCGAAAGCCATACACGACGCAGCGGCCCACGACATCGCGCTTCAAATCTCGGGGCACACGCACGGCGGACAAATCTTTCCGTTCGGCCTCTTCGTCAAGCTCGATCAGCCGTACGTTTCCGGTCTGCACACACACCTCGAGACAGACACGCAAATCTACGTTTCCGAAGGCACGGGCTACTGGGGCCCGCCGATGCGCCTCGGCACTGCTGCCGAGGTAACTCAGCTCGATCTTTCGCGGGCATAACATCGGACGTCACATCGCCGTGACCACGTTCCTGATCGCCCCGACCCATCGTTCGAGCACGGCGCGGTCGAGCGCATCGAAACGCATCTTCCACAGCAGGAGCTCCAAGACCGTCGGTGACTTGCAGCGTGCCGCAAGACTGGCGAGAACGACTTGGATCGATTTGTCCGACGCGGCGGCGTACTCGTGGCGGTACGCCTCAAGGAAGAGTGAAACATAGCTCGTGGACTCTCGCGTGTGTGGATGCCGAATCATGTCGAATGAGGCAACGAAGAGGTCATCTGCTCTGGCGGACGCGACGCTCACCTCAGATCGGTGGCGAGTCTCGAAGTCGAGCAGACGGACTCGCCCGTGCTCGACCTCGGGGCTCTCAGCTTCGTAGATTGCGTTGTGCAAGTGGCTGTCTCCGTGGCTCCAATAGCCACCCTCGGCGCGTGGGCTGCGATGCACGCGCGCTAGCTCACGCCCGAACGCCCGCATCGCAAGCGCGAGCACCGCCGGGGAGTGCAGGGACGAAACAGCCACGCCAACCACGTCGGGGATGAGAAGGACGCGTTGGCCCACGCTCTCGCACTCCGCGCCGTAGAGCTCACGGTGCGCGCGCGATTCCCAGCTTCGCCAGGAACCCGGATCCACGTGCATCAAGATGTGCGCGTTCGAGACCTTGAAGAACACGTTGCCAGGCGCGATGAACGCGGGCGCCCACCAGGCGCGGCGCTTCTGCCAGCGCTCACTTCCGCGGGACACCTTGTTGACGCGGACATGATTCAAGATCACCGCACACAAGCCGAGAAGCAGGTCCTCCAGTCGCCGAAGTAGCTTCACGCGCTACCACGCACGCGTTCGTACCACCGCGCGACGGCGAGGCACCCTGCGCACCAAGATCGGAGGAACCCTTTTCCAAAGAGTCCGCCGAAGAGCATGAGTGCCGCGAGCGCAACGACGATCCCGACCACGTACAAAGTGTTTCCGGCAGCGACGCGCAAGCGAACTGCATTGCTCATCGCCTGCCAGAGCGACGCGTTCGGGAGGTCGATCATGGCCGGAAACAAGAACACCAGCTGGGACTCCGCGAGGTAGAAAACGACAAGTGCAACCGCCGTCACCGACGGCCAACCAGCGAACACCGCGGTCAAGCCGCCTGTCGCAAGTGCAACAGACAGACATGAGAGGTACTTGATCACGCCAAGGCGTTGGGCATATCCACGATCTACGCTCGGGCGTTGCATCGCAAGCGCCATCCATTCGGCGGCCGCGCCGAATCCACGGAAACGAGCCTCTCGCGCCGCACGCTGCAGATGCGGAGACTGGTCGTACGCCATCGCGGCTTCACGCCACAGGAGGAGCCCTGCCCTCATCGCCAATCGGTCACGTTGCATACGGCAAACGCACGAAGACCAAGTGCACCCATGCTAGCGCCGCCACCGCATGCCCGAGCAGCAGCGTCGTATGAAGCGCGGGCTCTATGCCTTTGCAGCGTTTGCGATGGAACGCGAACTCGTCGAACGCAACCAGCCACGTAGTCGCCAGCATCGCAACGAAGATCGGGACGAGCCAAGCACGAGGCTTCGTCGAGACGGTTGCCAGTGCCAGGAGCAAGAACAACGGAACTCCGCCGAGCCCGAGCGCAAGGAACTCTGCGCGGCGTTCGTTCACGCCGACAACAACACCGGTGCGCCGATGATACCGCCAGTCAAGGACGCCCGCCGTCGTCGCTGTGAGCCCCGCAACCGCAACCACCCAGAGCTCCCACGGATACATGGCGGGGCGTTGCAACCATGCGAAGCGCTCCGTCCGCGCTAAGCAACAAGCGCCAAACGCAAAACCGGCCCCCGGCACGAACGACGCCAAGAGATTCGCCCACGAGAGCACCCCGCTCAAATTCGAACGCCTGCGTCCCGCCATAGCTTCCCGAGTGAGCGCTCGAAGCGCTGAAGGGCTTCGCGACGGGCGAGCTCGTTGGCTGCGAGAGCGCGCGCGACCGACGAAGCAAGCGTCAGGTCCGTGCGGCGGACGATGGCGCTGACGAGGTCCATGGCGATCGGAGGAACCGAAAGCTCCCGGAAACCGAGACCGAGGAGGATCGGAATCGCGAACGGGTCCTGCGCCATGTGTCCGCAAACGGCGGTCGGAATGAGCGCGGCGTTTGCCGCGCTAAGCGAGCGCTCGAGCAAACGCAGCAGACCTGGATGCAGAGTGTTCTCCGCGGAGACGCCCCCCGGCTCCTTCCGATCGATACCGAGTGTGTACTGAGTCAGATCGTTCGTGCCCATCGAGAAGAAATCGGCGATTCGCGCAAGCGCATCGGCGACCATCGCAGCCGATGGAAGCTCGATCATCGCACCGACCCGGGGGCCGCTGTCCAAACCTCGTTCTCGCGCCGCGAGCGCAATTTCCTCGCGCACGAACATGAAATCGTCCACCCCGGCAACACGCGGGACGAGAATTCGAATATTAGGTTGATCCACATACGCAAATACGAGTGCATCGATCTGCTCGAGACGCTCCGCGCCGAGCTGACGTCCGGTCCCGCGCTCTCCCGGGCGATGCCACACCTTGTCTTGTACACGATCGAACAAGCGGAGCGTCACGGTTCGCGGCGCGAGTGCCTTCGCGATGCGTCGGTACGTGGCCACCTGTTCCTCGAGCGTTCCGCCTGTGGGGAAGAGGTACTCCGTCCGAAAGAGACCTATGCCATCAGCCCCCGCACTGACGACTCCCTCGAGCTCGCCTTCCAGCTCTGCGTTGGCGCGAAGAGTGATCTCAGCTCCGTCCGCAGTCTGAACCGATGGCGCGCGGGCATCACGCAATCGCGCCGAGAAGCGAAGAAACTTGGTCCTTCGAGTATCCGCCTCGCGCGTTTCGGATTCGCCGTGACCCACGACCAGCTCCCCGCGAATCGCGTCCAAGATGACACTCTCTCCGTCGGAGACGCGCCGCGCAACGTTGGGTACGCCGACGATGGCTGGGCAGCCGAGTGACCGCGCAAGGACGGCCGTATGGCTCGTGAGGCCACCCTTCTCCGTGACGAGGCCCGCGATCTTCTTGCCAAGCATCGAGGTCGCCTCGCTGGGACTGAGATCCGTGGCAATCACGACGCTCGTTTCGCTGACGGATGCGAGCGGTGAGCGGTATCCGATCAGCTCGCGCAGGATTCGTTCGCCAATATGGGCGACATCGTTCGCGCGCTCGCGAAAGTGCGGCTCGGATGCTCGCTGGAGTCGCTCCGCAAGACCGTCGATCACTCGCTGCACAGCCCACTCGGCATTTACGCGATGCTCGCCAATCGCGCGCTGCGCGCCATCGAGAACTAGCGAGTCCTGATGCATCAGCAACTCAACGTCGAGGAGCATCAGATGTTCCCCACTCGCAGTTCCCGACAGCTTCGTGCGCATGCTCTCGAGCTTCTCGCGTGAAACCCGAACAGCCTCGTTCAATCGATTGACTTCGCGTTCGATCTCGTCGGCGTCCGACAGAAGCCTGCGAGGCGAAGGAACCCCTCGTCTATCCACGATCAGCGCCTGGCCAACAGCAACACCAGGAACGACCGGCACCCCTTGCAGCGCAACTCGCACTAGCGTCCCTCGCCGAAACGTTCCGCAAAGAGCGTACGGATAGCATCCAAAGCGGTGGTCGCGTCACTACCCTGAGTTCGGACGATCACGCGAGTTCCGCGAACTCCGCATAGAAGCAGGACTCCCATGACGCTCTTCGCATTCACCCACTCTTCGCGGGCGTCGTCTTCTCTGCGCAGCTCGACCGAGCAGCGGAAGCTCTCGGAGAGCCGAACCAGCTTCGCCGCGGCACGCGCGTGAAGACCGAGCTCGTTCACCACCTCGAACGTATCCATCTGAGGCGCAGGGGCAGTCATCTTGCGGCGTCTCGATGTGCGACAGAGAACGTCGATGACTGCACCGCGTCGGTGAGCGCAACCTCACGGAATCGCTTTGCGAGCTCCTCGGCGATCGCGACCGACCGATGGCGACCCGCGGTGCAGCCAATCGCGATCGTCAGATAGGCTTTTCCTTCGCGCTCGTATCTAGGAAGCGTGTACCGGAGCAACGCCTCGATGTGTGAGAGAAACCCCTGCGTCTCATCGGAGGAGATGACGAAGCTCGCTACTCGCGGATCGAGACCGGTGAATGGCCGAAGCTCCGGAACGAAATGCGGATTGCTGAGGAAGCGCACGTCGAACACGAGATCAGCATCGACCGGTACGCCGAACTTGAATCCAAACGAAACGAGCCGAACCTTCATCTGTGTTCGCGCACCGGTTTCGGCGACATGCTCGATGAGCATTCTGCGCAGCTCGTGCACGGTGAGGCGCGTCGTGTCGATGACCTTTCCGGCGCGTGCCCTGAGTGAACCGAGGCGTTCGCGCTCTTTGGTGATGCCGTCGAGCACGGCTCCGTCTGGCGCGAGGGGATGAGGCCGACGTGTCTCGCTGTAGCGTCGCGCCAGCGCCTCATCGCTCGCGTCGAAGAACCAGAGTTCGACATCGTTGCCGCGTTTCACCAACTCATCGAAGACGTGAGATGCACCTTCCAGCAAAGGTCCGGTGCGCACATCGATGCCGAGTGCAACGCGGCGCACCTCGCTCCGTGTTCCCGTGGCTCCCGCCGACTCGTTTGCCGAAACCAGATCGACTAGACCAGGCGCAAGTGTCGGAGGAAGGTTGTCGACACAAAAGAACCCAAGGTCCTCGAGTACGTTCAACGCGGTACTCCGACCGGCTCCGGAGAGTCCGGTAATGACGACCACGTGAAGCGGTGCGCTCGTCAATGTGTCGCGGCTCTCGCTCGTCGAGTCCGGTGCCGGCACGGTCATAACTTGGTCAGCCCTACGGTTTGTGCCAATCGGTCTGCGAAGGCGCGTGCACCGTGGTGCCCCCCGGCCTTCAACAGTTGATTCCGCGTTGCCACTTCAAGCAACACCGACAAATCGCGCCCGGGTCGCACCGGAATACGAAGGAACGGAAGCGGAACTCCTAGGAGCGGGATTTTGGCCTCGTCTATTCCTAGGCGATCGACTGCTTCATCGTCCCCAAAGTGAGCAAGCTCGACGACGAGGTCCACCGGGACTGCTTCGCGTACTGCAGGCGCACCGAACAAATCACGAATGTTCAGGATCCCGAGCCCGCGGATTTCCAAATGGTGCCGCAGCAGAGGTTCAGGCGTTCCGTGGATCACGCCGTCAGGGGCACGCCTCACACGCACGCGGTCGTCCGCAACGAGTCGGTGCCCACGCTCCACGAGGAAAAGCGCGCACTCGCTCTTTCCGATTCCGCTCTTTCCAGTCAGCAGTACTCCAATCCCGTAGATGTCCACGAGCACGCCGTGAACGGCAGTCGATGGCGCCAAGAGTTCGTCGAGCGCTGCGTGTAGACAGGTGATCGAATGACTCGAGCGCGCGGTCGAAACGAGCACGGCGATCTCCTGTTCGGTAGCGCTCTCAAGCAATTCTGGAAACGGCTCAGCGCCGCGCGTAATGACCGTGCAACTTGGAAGCATCGCCGCGTAACCGGAGACACGCGAGCGTCGCTCCGCTTCTGGAAGTTTCTCGAGGTAGCTGTACTCGGTCTCTCCAATAATCTGCACGCGAGTCGAAACCACCCCGTGCTCATGGCCAGCGAAGACCAACCCCGACTTCTGGATACGCGGGTGATCGACGAGGCGCGTTAGCCCAGCTGCTCCAGTAACAGAATGCAGCAGACCGACCGTCGCCGGATGTGTGAGAAGCGCCTGAACTGCGACGCCTCGCGGCAACGCGTCGCTCGACGCCTCAATCGACCACGGGCTTGGGTTCTTCGAGGCGTGGCGAGCACCACCGGACTCTGAAACGCCCTTCGGTGGCCGGAAGCTTTTCACTCGCGCAGGTTAGTTTCTTCTCGGCAATCGCCGCAAGCCGCACTCAGCAGCCACCCGCGTTTTTGCAATGTGATTGCAACTACAACCGCCGTGCGCTAGAGACCCCGCGTGCGCACAGCCCGATCCGACGAACGGTCCTCGCTGAAACGCAAATGCATTCGGGATATCTGCGTTCGCGCGTCGTGTAGCGTCCTGGTCTGCGGTTGTTTCGTTTTCCCGACGCGCTCTGCGGCGCAAGCGCGCGACGCCGGGGTGACCACCGACTCCGCCGCCGTTGCGACGGTCGCAGATGCGGCACCGCGCCCGTCCCTCCTGCCTCCGCAACTGGTCTACGCCGCTCCGCCGGACGATCCGCGTCAGGACGATCCAGCCGACACGCTGAGCGAAGCCGAACGAGGCGACGTCACCGTTTGCTTGGACCTTCTGATCGATGCGAGCGGTGATCTGCTCGATGCGCACGTCGTTTCGCGCGAGCCTGAAGCGGTCCGCCCACAGTTTGATGGTGCGGCCGTTGCAGCCGCGCGCGCATCACGCTTCCACGCTGCGACACGTGACGGGGCTCCCATTCGGTCGACCATTCACTACAACGTCGTGTTCCATGCACCGCACGAGGGGATGCATGCTCGTAGTCCGCGCTCGAATGCGACGACTGTCGTCACGCCGTCAACCGGCGGCGATGATCCCGACCCGGAGCCAGACCCAGCGCCGACAACTTCCCCGCTGACCGTTCAGCCGACCCGCTCCGCGGCTCCCGCGTCAAACGAGCGGCATGGCGCCCGTGCACGCGTAGCCGCTGCGCCCCGTGCAGCCGGTCAGTTTCCGATTGCGATCGGTGCCCTTAGCGACGTGCCGCGTCAAAACGCGTCGAGCCTGTTGCTTCTCGCTCCAGGAATCATGCTCACGAACGAAGGCGGAGACGGACACGCAGAACGCGTGTACCTCCGCGGCTTCGACGCGCGCGAAGGACAGGACATCGAGTTCCTCGCAGACGGAGTCCCCTTCAACGATGTCGGCAACCCGCACGGAGAAGGCTACGCGGACACGCATTGGATCATCCCGGAACTCGTTCGAGAACTGCACGTGATGGAAGGTCCGTTCGATCCGCAGCAAGGAAACTACGCAGTTGCCGGTTCAGCGGAGTATCGCCTTGGAGCACCGCGCCCGGGCATCACCGCGAGCTACCAGATCGGATCGTTCAACACTCACCGCTTCACCCTGATCTACGGAACGGGTACCCGTGATCAGGATCCACGACTACAGAGCTTCGGCGCTGCAGATATTCGCACGAGCGATGGATTCGGAACCAATCGGGCCGCGGAGCATGCACGTGCCATCGGCCGATTCTCCGTTGACTTGGGAAACGACACCGTCCTCACTCTCCTTGGCACCGCATATGCGACTCGATTCGGTAGTGCCGGAGTAGTCAGGGAAGACGCGTACACAAGCGGCCGCGTTGGCTTCTACGACGCGATGGACAACGGCCAAGGTGGCGATGCGACGCGCATGCAAATCAGCGCCGCGATCGACGGACGCGACGGGGCGCTCGCGCGCTTCAACCAGCTGCTCTTCGTGAGTGTTCGCGGGATGCGTAACCGCGCCAACTTCACAGGCTTCCTTGAGGATCCGCCGGCAGCATTCCGAACCGGGCTCACCCAGCGTGGCGACATGGTCGACCAGACCTACGGTGCGACGACCGTGGGCGCACGCGGCAGCTACCGTCGGAAGTTCTCAATCTTCTCGAGCGCCGCCGAAGGAACCGAGGACAGTGCGGTCGAAGTCGGCTACTTCGGCCGTCACGATTCACTCCAGTCTGCGGCTCGTCGACTGCGCGCGGGAACGGTCATCCCCTATCGCGTGGATTTCGACCACCTGCAAAGCGTGACGAACCTGGCTTTGTATGGAGATCTCTCGCTGCGCCCGTGGTCATGGCTAACGATTCAAGGTGGCGCGCGCGTCGACCTGATGCACTTCGATGTGAACGATCAGTGTGCGCTTCACGACACCGCCATCTCCGGTGGCATGCTCGTCATCGACGAGATCTGCTACACGCGCGACCGAATCGGCATGCGGGACCCGACCACTCGGCGAACCGCGTCCGGCATTCTCCCCCAGCCACGGGTCTCGGCAATCATCGGCCCCTTCGAGAGTGTCTCCATCGCCACGAGCTTCGGCATGGGTGCTCGCGCAACAGACCCGTCCGCCTTGAGCGACGGGGAGCGCGGGCCGTTTGCCCAGGTCACGGCTTTCGAGTCGGGCGCGATCTTCGATCGAGAGATCGGAGACGTGCGCATCAACGCGCGCGCTCTCTACTACTACACCCGAGTCGGACGTGACCTCGTGTTCAACCAGCAAGAAGGACGTAATACGCTGGCTCCTGGAACCGAGCGGCAAGGAGCGCTCGTCGCACTGCGTGCCACGAACCCTTGGCTGGATGTCAGCGCAAGCCTCACGTTTGCAAACGCGCGTTTCCAACGGTCCGCAACGGACGCCCCGGAGACGCTGTTCACACGCGATGCGGGCGACACGGTGCCGTTCGTGCCGCCTTGGGTCGGGCGCATCGATGCGGCTATCCATGGCACGCCGATCCGTATCTGGGACCATCCGGTGGAGCTTCGGGCCGCTCTCGGCTTCTCGTTCATTTCGGCTCGCCCCCTTCTCTACGGACAGACCGGCGAAAACATAGCGGTCACGGATGCGTCCGTCTCCGCTCGCTATCGATGGGCCGAGTTGTCGCTAAGCGTTCAGAACGTGTTCGACCAGCGCTACCGACTTGGCGAGTACAACTTCGCATCGGAGTTCGATCGCAACGCCCCTGCTCCGAACTTGCTTGCCGTTCGCCACTTCACTGCGGGACCTCCGTTCGGGGCCTTCTTGACTCTCACAGTCGCAACGGACGAGCCCACAGGAACGACAGGAGCAGAGGAATGAAGCGCCCTCGTCCCACCCCACGCCCGAGCGTACTCGCGGCGATTCTCGCACTTGGCACGTTTGCGAGTTGCTCCGCCGAGACGAACGTCCGGCGTGTGCGCTTCGAGCTCAGGGCTCGCGGTGTCCCCACGAACAGCACAACGGGCGAGCGCCCGTCGCTTCGTTTCATTACGCCCCAAGGCTGGACGGTCGAACTAACACGCGCGCTCGTGCATGCAGGCCCGGTGTATTTCCGAAACTCAAGCCCCGTGGGCGGCGGAGGCGAGCTCGAAGGCCGCGTCGTGGCGCAAGTGCTCGAGACGTTCACCATCGACGCCCTGGATCCGTCGCTGCACGTTCGCACCGCAGGCGATGCGGTAACGGAGCCGGCGCTCAGCGCGGAGATCCGCCTAAGTGAAGCAAGCAGTGGCCCAATTGCAGCGGCGCGGGGAAACGCACGCGCACTGGCATGGGTCGAGGGAATAGCCACGCGAGCGGAGCTCACTATCGCGTTTGCAGGCGCGCTCGAGCTTCCGCGTCCAGCCGAGTCACAACAGTACGCCTGGTTCTTGCTCCGTCGCGCGGATCGCATTCCAACAGATTTCGTCCCGGAGGAGTCCGGTTCGCTTGAGCTCACCGTGGACCCCACGTCCTGGCTGAGTGCGGTCGCGTTTGACGCGCTGCCCGGTGGAGACGTGCGCGACTTCTCATCGGACACCGCGCGCGCCCAGGTCCGCAACGGACTCACGAGTCGCATGAATGTCTACCAGTTCAACTGGATCAACCCATAGGAGAGCCCATGACAGAAAGAAAGAAGTCAAAGCAGCTACCCTTACGAGTGCTCGCCCCCCTCTTCGTGTGTGCACTCGCGTGCAGCGAGAGCTCAACCGCGAACACGGACGCGGCAATTTCGACAGACGTCTCCCGAACCTCCGATGCAGCGGTGTCGACTGACACCCCGATTTCTACCGATGCCCCTGCTGCAAGCTTTTTCCCAGCGCGCGGGCCAGTCTTCGACTCCACTGCGAATGCAGCGCGAACCGTGCGCGTGACAGCCTCGGCTGAGGCAGCGGTCGCGTCGGGGTACCCGTACACTGCGACGCCCGGCAATGGCGAAGCCGTCTTTGCGGACGGATGGTCGATCGAGTTCGATTCCTACATCGTCGTGATCGGATCTGTATCCTTGAACGAGCCACCCAGTGATCCGGACATGCAGCTCGCGGTTGGTCCGCTCGTCGCGACGAAGGCTGGCCCGTGGGCAGTCGACCTCGCTGCCGGAAATCTCCCTGGCCTTGACGGTGCCCGCGCTCAAGCGATAGCGGTGTTTGACCGAACGAGCGCAGGCGCAGAGCTCACCGCGGACCGCCAGTACGCGCTGTCGTATGAAACGGCTGCAGCGAGTGCGAATGCCATCAATTTGAACGTACCCGAGTCGCGGCGAGCGATCTGGGAGCAGATGGTCGCGCGAGGGTTGTCACTCCACGCAACAGGCACCGCGCGCTATCAGGGACGCGCCCCCAGCGCCTCCGCCGATTCAACCTTCTTGCCGTACCCGACCACGGTGCGGTTCTCCTTTGGATTCGGCATCCCCGCGCGCTACGTCAACTGCCACAACCCGTCGCTAGGCGAGGCCGACGCGCCGGGCAATCGCGGCGTAAAGCCGAGCGCAGCGAACGCCGTGGACGCCCAGCTGACCTTCCACACCGATCACATGTTCTGGGATCGCGCAGAGATTGAAGGAGCACCGCTCCGCTTCGATCACCTGGCAGCGCGATCGGACAGGTTCGGAATGACGGGCGGAGATTTCCTCGTTCAGACAAGCGACCTCGTCGGAGTCAATCC
>CAZWQH010000110.1:0-12183 GCA_964635815.1 uncultured Sandaracinaceae bacterium | reverse complement strand
TGCAACCGATAGAGTCCCCCCCGTGGTCAAATGTGGCGGCTGTGGAGCGGACACCGATGGGCTTGTCTGCGTGTTTTGCGGGCGCACTACGCGGCGCTTGTTAACGCTCGATGACGAACAAGAGGCGCTTCTTGAGCTTCACGACGCAGCCCAGAAAATCACGGATCCGGAAGCCAAGAGCCGGTTGTTCACTTCAGCGTGGATCCCGAGCCACCGAGAGCTGCTCGTGGAGGCGGGCCTTCAGTGTCTGCCCTTGATCGAGAACGGGGAGCCGCTCGATCGACCCGTGGTTCAACGACTGGAGGCCATTGCAGCGAGACTGCGCGTGCACGGAGATTCAACACCGGTGATTGAGCGCGCCCTTGAAGAGTTTGACGCCAAGGTTGAACGATTCGAGAAGGCCAGTCGCAACTTCGGCATCGGTCTCCTGGCAGCGGTGCTTTTCGTGCTCGGACTTGGCTTGCTCGTCGGATGGACGATCTTTCAAGCGATCGTGCGTCGCTAGGCGGCGCGTCGCTGCGGACTGCGGAAACTGGGCGCGCCGAAGTTCGGAGCTACACGGACAGCTTGCGTCGAGTGAATCTGGGGTCCGCGATCGTCAGGGCAAACTCGACCCGAGCCTCGACCTATGCGAATAGCGTCGCGTGGATGAGTGGATTCAACTGGTCGGCGGCGGGGTGCTCTTGTACTTCGGCGCAGAGTGGTTTGTGGGCGGCGCGTCTGCTCTAGCGCTCGCGTTGCGGGTGCCGCAGCTGCTCGTAGGGCTCACCGTCGTCGCGTATGGAACGTCGGCACCAGAAATCATCGTGGGCGTGCAAGCGGCGCGCGCGGGACACGGTGAAGTGGCGCTCGGAAATGTCGTCGGTTCCAACATCGCGAACATCGGGCTGATCCTTGGCATCGCAGCGCTCATTAGGCCCGCTCGCGTGGATGAGGCGCTGCGTCGACGAGAGTTGCCCGTGCTCGTCGCCAGCACCATGGTCGTTCCCCTGCTGTTCCTCGATGGCGTCGTGAGCCTATGGGAAGCCGGCGGCCTGCTTCTCGTTGCGGTGGGGTACACCGCGTGGATGATCCGCGCAGCGCGAGGGGCGTCGCGCGCGGCAGTCGAAGGCGACGCGAAGGCCGCGGGAGAGGCGGCCGACGCAGCCGGCGCTCCGAAGGCCGGCGGCGCGCTACGAGCCGCTGCAACGGCCGTGGTCGGACTGGTCGTGCTGCTGGGCGGCGGCAACCTCTTTGTGGAGGGCGCGGTTTCGGCAGCGCGTTCACTCGGGATGAGCGATCGACTCGTCGGCCTTACGATCGTCGCCGTGGGCACGTCGCTTCCCGAGCTTGTGACGAGCGTGATCGCCGCTCGACGCGGCCATTCGGACCTCGCCGTCGGAAACGTTGTCGGCTCCAACATCTTCAACACGTTCCTCTGTCTTGGCGCCGCGAGCATCGCAGGCACTGTGGCCGCGCCGCTATGCACCATCTGGATCGATCTGGTCGCCCTTTTCGTGATGACGGGCATGGGTGCCGCGTTCATTCGCACCGAGCGAACCATCTCGAGGCTGGAAGGTGGTGTTGCAGTTGCGCTCTACGCGGCGTTCACCGCGCTCATCGTAGCGAGAGGTTGAGCGAAAGTTTTCAGAACGCACATTGACGAAGGCTGTTCGCGGGCTTATCGTCACTTGGCGATGAGACAGAATCCTCAGGCGACGCGAACCGAGGACTCCTGCTGCCCGTCCCCAAGCGATCAGGCGGACTTGCGACCCATCGAGGGCGAGGAGGCGGACGAGGAGTTGGCCAGTCTGGCCAAGGCGCTCGGACACCCCGCGCGCGTAAAGATCTTGCGCATCCTTGTTAGGAAGAACGCCTGTATTTGCGGCGATATTGTGGAAGAGCTGCCGCTCGCGCAGTCGACAGTTTCACAGCACCTCAAGGTGCTCAAAGAGGCCGGGCTCATCCGTGGCGATGTAGATGGTCCGCGCGTTTGTTACTGCATCGAGTCCCGAGCGCTTCGACGTCTTAAGGCGCTCGTCGGGGGTCTGTGATGCAGCGGTGTCCCGATCATCATCGTTAGTTATCGATTACAAGAAGGAGCTCTCATGTCCGTAACAATTCGTGTGTTCGACCCCGCTATGTGTTGTTCGACAGGTGTGTGTGGTCCGAGCGTGGATCCAGACCTCGCCCGGTTCGCCGCTGACGTCGATTGGATTCAGAAGCAAGGCGTAACGGTGGAGCGCTTCAACCTCTCTCAGCAACCGGGAATGTTCGCAGACACGCCGGCCGTCAAGGAGGCGCTTGCGCGCGGCACTGAGGTGTTGCCGTTGGTGCTGGTCGGAGAGCGCATCGCGGTAGAAGGGTCGTACCCATCGCGCGATACCCTCGCTGCATTGGCGGGCGTGGTGGTGAAGAAGCTTGAGGCGGCGCCGGCCGCGGCAGGATGCTGCGGGCCGAGTACGGCCACCACCAGTAAACCGAAGACCAGCTGCTGCTGAGGACAGCATGAACTTCCTGCAAAGCGCTCCGCGCAACCTCTTCTTTACAGGGAAGGGCGGCGTCGGAAAGACGAGCATCGCCTGTGCCACGGCGGTCGCGCTCGCGGAGCGCGGTCGACACGTGCTGCTGGTCAGCACCGACCCTGCCTCGAATCTCGACGAGGTCCTCGAAACAACGCTCGGTAGTGAGCCTCGTGCTGTCGCAGGTGTGCCGGGGTTGTTTGCGCTGAACATCGATCCTGAGGCTGCCGCGCATGCGTACCGCGAGCGGATGGTCGGTCCCTACCGCGGCGTGCTGCCTGACGCCGCGGTGCGCAGCATCGAAGAGCAGCTCTCGGGCGCATGCACCGTGGAGATTGCCGCGTTCGACGAGTTCTCGAAACTGCTCGGCGATGCACGCGCGACGGCGGACTTCGACCACGTGGTTTTCGACACTGCACCCACCGGCCACACGTTGAGGCTCCTTGAGTTACCCGCTGCGTGGAGCGGATTCCTCGAGGCGAACGTCGGTGGAACCTCTTGCCTGGGTCCGCTAGCGGGCCTCAAGGCGCAGCAATCTCTCTACGACGGCTCGCGCCAAGCTCTCGTCGATACGACGCGTACTGCGCTCGTGCTGGTGTCGCGCGCGGAACGCTCCGCGCTTAACGAAGCCGAGCGGACGCGCCACGAGCTCGCTGCGCTCGGGGTCGAGCGGATCGATTTGGTCATCAACGGAATCTTTCGCGCGTCGGACCCTTCCGACGGGATCGCAGTCGAGATGGAGCGTCGCGGGGTGGATGCACTCAAGGCGATGCCTGCGGGCCTTCGAGGGCTTTCGCGTACCGACGTAGCGCTCTTGCCGTTTGGGGTCGTCGGGATGAACGCGCTGAGAACACTCTTCGCGGGGCGTGATACGAGCCCGGTTTCCTCCGCGCCTTCTCTCCCCGTCACTTTTCTCCCTGTCGCAGCGACGATGAATGCGCAGACACTCGATCAGTTGCTCCCAGGGCTCGAGGAAACCGGCCACGGCGTCATCATGACGATGGGCAAGGGCGGCGTCGGCAAAACCAGCGTTGCGGTGAACGTGGCGGTCGAGCTTGCGCGACGTGGACACAAGGTACATCTCACAACAACCGACCCGGCGGCCCATGTCGCCGAGACCCTCGGAGGCGGTGTCGAGGGCATTCGCGTCAGCCGCATCGATCCCGAGGCCGAGACGCGCGCGTACTCTGAAGAGGTGCTGCGCACTGCGGGCGCGACACTCGATGTCGCGGGACGCGCGTTGCTTGAAGAGGATCTGCGGAGCCCGTGCACCGCAGAGATCGCGGTCTTTCGCGCGTTCGCGCGCATCGTCGACGAGGGTGAGCACGGATTCGTGGTGATCGACACCGCACCGACCGGGCACACGCTGCTCTTGCTGGATGCGGCGGAGTCTTACCATCGCGAGGTCTTGCGCACAGCAGGGTCGACGCCGGAGGAAGTCCGCCGCTTGCTCCCGCGTCTGCGCGACCCCGCGTTCACGAAGGTTCTCGTCGTCACTCTGCCGGAGGCTACTCCGGTTCACGAGGCGGCGGCGTTGCAGCGCGATCTGTTGCGAGCCGACATCCGCCCCTTCGCGTGGGTCATCAATCAGAGTCTCCTCCCGCTGACCGTTACGGATCCGGTGCTCGTTCAGCGGCGCGCGAGCGAAGCGCGCTTCCACTCCGAGGTGGGTGAGCTTGCGTCGCGCGTTGCGGTTGTTCCCTGGACCGCCCTGAGGGCTTCACAAGCGAGGCTGAACTTTTTCGCGCGAGCGGCGCGACCGGCTGTCGAGGCGGCGCTGTGACGCAGCCAACGACGCCTACGGCGGTTGCACGCCTTGCTGCGCCCCAAACGGCAAGAGGATTGAGACGATGAAATCCGAGAAGACAGTTCTGTTCCTATGCGTCGCCAACTCGGCGCGCAGTCAGATGGCTGAGGGGCTCGCGCGAAAGCTGTTCGGCGCGCGAATCGCAGTACAAAGCGCGGGGAGCGAGCCGTCGAAGGTGAACCCGTTCGCGATCGAGGTGATGCAGGAGGTCGGCGTGGACCTGAACGCGCACCACTCGAAGTCTGTGCAGACGATCGACCCCGCTACGGTAGGCACCGTCATCACGCTTTGCGCCGAAGAAGTCTGCCCGGTGTTCTTGGGTAGGGCTCGACGGTTGCACTGGCCGATCCAAGATCCGGCGAGCAAAGACCTATCGATACCCCGCGAAGAGATGCTGACGCGGTTTCGGACCGCGCGTGATCAGATCCAAGCGCGACTCCAGGTGCTGGATGCGCTGCTCGACTTGCCGGAAGGGCCGCAGGCTCAAGAGTTTCACGCGAGCTTGCGAGTGAATGACCTGGGCAAGAGCACGCGGTTCTATGCCTGGCTCCTCGGCGCGGAGCCCAAGGAGTGGACGCATCGCTACGCGACTTTCGTTCGACCGGAGCTGCACACGAACTTCGTGCTCCTGGTGTCCGATGGGAAGGAGCTCCACCGAGACACGCTGTATCACCTTGGCATCGCGGTCGCAGACAAGGCGGCGGTAGCGCGATCCTACGAGCTTGCGAGGGTAGCCGGGATTGCTGTGAGCAAGCCGCCGCGCACGACGTGGCACGGCACTCCGCTCCATGAGCTTTGGCTTGAGGACCCGGACGGAAATGCGATTGAGATCTACGCTCGACTTACCGAGGACGAACTCGCGGAGAAGCCTCAGGACCTGGAGCCCACAGCGGTTTAGATCCAACAGCTTCTTAGGCTGCGTCCTTTTCCCCAGGTCTACGTCTTCATAACCAGGAGAGACGAACATGAATCAACAAACGAAGGACAGCGTGCGCGCTGCGGTGCGTGAGCAATACGGCGACGTCGCGCGCACATCGGGCGAGGTTGGGTGTGCACCGGGCTGCTGCGGACCTGGCGCGAGCGCGAGCCTTGCGCTCGGATACTCGAAGGACGACCTCGCGGCGGTGCCGGAGGGCGCGAACATGGGGTTGGGCTGCGGAAACCCACAAGCGATCGCAGCGCTCAAAGCAGGGGAGACGGTTCTGGACTTGGGCGCAGGGGGCGGCTTCGACTGCTTTCTGGCTTCGAAGCAAGTGGGTCCGAGCGGGCGCGTCATTGGCGTGGACCTGACGCCAGACATGGTTTCCAAGGCGCGCGCAAACGCGGCGAGGCTCGAGGCAAAGAACGTCGATTTTCGACTTGGTGAGATCGAGAACCTTCCGGTCCCCGATGCGTCGGTGGACGTCATCCTCTCGAACTGCGTGATCAACCTAAGCCCTGATAAGGGCGCGGTGTTCAAGGAGGCCTTCCGCGTGCTCAGAGTTGGCGGGCGTCTCGCGATCTCCGACGTAGTAAAGACGCAGACGCTCCCGTTTGGACTCGAGAACGACGTCGCGGCGCTCACGGGCTGCGTGTCCGGCGCCGCGAGTGTGGAGACGATTCACGCGCTCTTGAAGGTTGCGGGCTTCGAGGAGATTCGCGTCGTAGTCAAAGAGGAGAGTCGGGCCTTCATCCGAGACTGGATGCCTGGATCCGGCGTCGAGAACTACGTGGCGTCCGCCACGATTGAGGCCGTAAAGCCGGGTGCTTCGAAGTCGTGCTGTGGCCCCGCGTGTTGCCCCCCGGAAACCGAAGCGTGATCGACGCTGCTGCGCGCGGCGGGTGGCGTGACCTGGACGCCAAGCTTCGACCGTTCATCGCTCGCCGTGTGCGAATTGAAGCGGATGTCGATGACATCGTCCAGGACGTCTTCCTCCGGATGCAACGCGGGCTGCCGAATCTTCGTGACGATCAGCGCTTCGGGCCTTGGGTCTACCAAGTGGCCCGGAGCGCCATCGCGGATCATCAGCGAGCAGCTGCGCGGCACCCGCTTACCAATGATGCGGCGGGCGACCGCGAAGCGGCACCTTCCGAGGACGAGGAAGAAGGCGCCGTCGCGCGCGAGCTCGCAAACTACGTGGTGCCGTTCGTCGCCATGCTGCCGTCCCCGTATCGCGAGGCGCTCACGCTGACGGAGCTCGAGGGGCTCACGCAGAAGGAGGCGGCCGCGATGCTCGGCATCTCGTTGTCGGGGATGAAGTCCCGAGTTCAGCGAGGCCGTCAGCAACTCCGCAGTGCACTCGATGACTGCTGCAACATCGCGCTTGATGCGCGTGGGCGTGTGGTGTCCTGCGATGTGCGCGCTGATGGGAAGATGCCGGATGGGTGCTGCGCGTAGGCCGAGCCACTCCAACGCGAACAGGTCTTTACCCAACGCTGGTCACGTCCGACAATGCGTCGCCCATGGACGAGCGACCCAGCAAACTAACCCTGTCGAGTCGTATCGAGATGCGTGTGCGACTGCCCCGGCCGCGGGGCTTGCTTCACGCGGTGCTGGCTGCGATTGCGGTCACCAGCGCTTCGGGGTGTTCGAACAGCAATGTCGCAGACGGACTCGATCTTGGAATCGCAGTGCGTGCAGCTATCGCGGCGCGTCGACTTCCGGATGGCATCTATCTCCTGGTCGTCAAAGAGCCGATCTACTTCGATCCTTCCTGCGATGGGACCGTTTCGGGTCGCGACCTCCTCGACCCACGGCCACCGATGTTCTTTCGGATCGCCGACGATCTTGGTGGTCTCACGCCGATTCCTCGTTCAAGTGCGCAACCGAGTCGCTTCGCAGCAACACTCGGTCGCGGCGCGGCGATGGTTGAGTACCACGAGTCGACTCCTACAAGACTCGAGGCTGTAGTGCTCTACGACGGGAAGACGACCACCGATGTGTTCTGGGCCGCGTTGCAAGCCGACGATCCAGACGATGCGCGCGACCAGGCGACGACGGCGATTACGTCCTACTTTGCCGAGCCAAGCGCGGGGCGGGTCGTTTACGTCGATTCGACCGCGCAGCTTCGGCGCTTCGAAGACGGAAGGATTCGGACACTCGCAACGGTGGAGCCGGGCGCCGTGATCGCGACCGCCGACGCGTCAAGTGTTGTCCTCGCCGTGATCGATGCGACGTCCGAGCACGTTCTCCTTGAGCGTCGCAGCACACGCGACGGCACCATTCTTGGCATGCCGCGGCGGATTGCGACATCAGGGCTCGGCGGGGTGAGAGCGCTGTCGCTTCCGAACGGTACGCCCGAGGACTACCGGGTGTTCCTCGGCGATGAGGGACACGTACTACGCGTCACGGGAGGTACTCATCGCGAGGAGCGTTTGCCGCCGTGGAGCCAGATGAATCCCTTGATGGGCAGCACCGAGCTCGCACTCACGTCGACCGGTGGCGCGCGCTGGATCTTCTCGTCGAGCGGAGAGGGCAAGGTTCTCGCGCTTTCTAGCGAGCTTGGTGCGGAGCGTTGCGCGATTTCCCGCGGAACGACCCCGTGTGGATTTCGTGCCGGCTGCGCGAGGACGCGCACCGTGACGGACCTCGACGGCACGCGCGGAGTGCGTGTGGCCTACACCGCGGCATATCCCACGGATCCGCGCTCCGATCGGGGTGCGATCAGCCTTGAGCTAGGCCCCGTAGCCGCGCGTGATCCGTCCTCGATTCCCCTCGGTACCGAGTCACTTTCAGTTCGCGTCGTGTCACTCCTGCGACCCGGAGAGATCCCGGGGGCGGTGTACTCACCCCCACCGGTTACGGTCACGGCGCGGAGCATCGCCGTTGGGTCGACGTACCCGATCGCGACCGGCCTTGCTTACGGGACGGCTTCGCAGTTCGTTACGGTGCCAACGCTTACATCCGAGGAACGTAAACGCCTTCGGTTTGAGGCGTACTTGGCCAACGGGGCACTGCTGGGCGCGGTTGAGACCACTGCTGTCGAGGGCGTAGGCCGCGCGACGGTCGTGCTTTGGCTAGACGATACCGGGGAAGTCCGCGCCGCCGTGGGTGAAGATCACGCCGACGATCCGACGCATCCGGTCCAGCTTGGGATGTTGGTTCTTCAGAGCGCCGCGAACGAAGCAAGCGGAAACCGCGTGTTCGAGGAGCGCGTGCAGTGGGCGTGTACGGAACCGCGCTGCCGCGTTTCGATGTGTGTCGAGGCGATTGTCGAGGAGCCCGCAATTGGGACGGCGCCGCAGCAGCTCATTCTGCCCGCACAGTTGGGGCGTGCTGTGCGCCTCACGTACGGAGCTCCGCCTGCATCGCTCAACACGCCGTGTCCTGGCGAGGTGCTTGGCGAGTGGACGTACCTACCCACCGATGCTCCATCGCATCGCATTCTGATAGTCGATGCCCTCGCGCCGACCGGCGCGCGAGTCCTGGAGTTCACACGCGACGCGTCTTGAACAGTACGTTTGCCGGAAGCTCGCGGTGCGCTCCGACAAGGGGCGGTCACGGCGACGAGGGAGAGGCCGCGTGCAAGGCGCCTTGGCCTCCAACGAAGCGGGATCAGTTCGCCGACCAAGCACTCGTGGATGCGCTCGGTCGCGGGGCGCGCTTCATGGAAGCGGACCTCTCATCCATGTCGAGCGTTCGGGGGCTCGCCGTGCGGGTTTGCGAGGTCGCCCCACGCGTGCATCTGGTCATCCACAGCGCGGACATCCTGCGCACTAAGCGCGTGGACACATCGGAGGGACTCGAGGCAAGCTGCCCGCTGCAGGAGGTAGGGTGATCGGCCTATACGTAGTTCTCCTTGTCGCCGCGATAAGCGGTACGGGCTACCTCGCGTACCGGAGTCAGGACTTTCGTAAGTTCCTCGCTGGCGCTTTCTTCGTGAGCGCAGGCGTTCAGTTCTATCTGGCTTGGACGGGGGTCTCGATCCCGTTAGCTGGGACGAACTTGGTGCAGACCCCAAACATGGGTTTGGTCCGAGCGAGCATCCACGCAGCGATGTTCGTGCTGACCACCTATTTGGGCTTCATTCATAAGTCTTCTCGGTCGGTCGGAACACGCTGACAGACCGGTCTTGCGTAGCCAGCGCTTCCCGCAGCTGGTGTCGCGCGTCCCGGTTTTCCAGCCTCAAACTCGTTACTCTCCGAGTACGAAGGCGCGTCGAGGCGTGCTTTTCTAGTCATCGCGAGGGCGGGGTCGGTCGTTCCTCGGCACGGGGGTTGCTCTAGGACCAGGCATGACGCCACGAGTCGCCACCTCTCTCACCTCGTTCAAGTCCGTACCCATTTTGCCCGTCTCCGCGGTCCTTCTGCTCGCTGCAGTCGGCGGGTGCGTAGGCGTCGTGGAATCCGACTCGCAGATTCGCGCTCGGTCGAACGCGGTCGCAGGCAACTGTGTTCAGCGCACGTTCTCCATCGCGAATAGCGGCGTGTTCAACGCTGCACGAGGCGGCTCGCGAGTTGCTTCGCTCGTCGTCAACTCTGCGATGTTCGTAAAGTGCGACTTCGGCGTGGTCTCAGGCTACGTCACCCTCGATGGGGCCGGCACGGGCTCGTGCGGTTTCGACGGTTGGGAAGACACGAGCGCGATCTTCTCGTGCGCACCTTCAAGCGTCACCACGAGCGGACGCGTGCAATGTGTGCTCTCGAACAACAGCGACGCCGACAACAGCTGCGCCCAGCGCGGTGACGTCACGACCTTTACCGTGACGTCGGCCGGCTCCACTTCAACGCCTCCGGTGCCGACGCCTTCGATCGGCGTTCGAGCGGGAAATGGCGCGCCCGAAGCACCTGCTACGTCAGCGGGCCCGTCGATCGACAACTACAACCCCGCGAATCGGCAAGGCGGCCTGGGTTTCGGGACGATCAACGCGCAAGGCGCGGAGGTCGTGCGCCTCGACACGGACGGCAACGCAATCGACGCACACGACGGAGAAATCCGCGTGTTCAACGGACGCTACTATTTGTATGGGTCGAGCTACGGCTGTGGATTCCGCTACCTCGCACACGGCAGGTATCCCTTCTGCGGCTTCCGCGTCTATTCGTCGCCCGATCTCGTGCACTGGACCAACGAAGGCTTGTTGTTTGATCCGAACGCGTTGACCTGGCAGTTCGAGTGCAGCTCACTCGGTTGCTTCCGGCCGCACGTCATCTTCAACGCGCGAACTGGGAAGTATGTGCTTTGGTTCAATCTGGCCGGAGGGGACTCAGGTTATCGCGTGTTTGAGAGCTCCTCACCCACCGGTCCGTTCAACTTCGTCGGAACGCCGCGAAACCTCGCGCGCAATGCCTGGGGCGGCGACATGAACCTCTTTGTCGATGACGACGGAACAGGATACGTGGTCGACACGAACTACGGAGCAGACCATGCGTTCAAGATCCTGGTCGAACGCCTCGACGACCGCTTCGTCGACGGAACGGGTGTGAACGTTCTCGCTGCCGGCACTCCCAGCGTTCCGGGTGGGGAAGCGCCGAGCTTGTTCAAACGAGGATCGCTTTACTACCTGCTGTACGACAACGGATGTGCGTACTGTCCGAGCGGCGGCGCACACTACCTGACGGCGCCGTCCGTGATGGGCCCCTGGACGTATCGCGGTCGCATCAGCGACGGCACTTGCGGCGGACAAGCTGCTCACGTGGAGCGCGTCGGCTCGCAGTATCTCTTCATGAGTGACCTCTGGCACCAGAACGACGACTTCGAGTTTGGCACCCCG
Organism: uncultured Sandaracinaceae bacterium; assembly: GCA_964635815.1. Taxonomy (GTDB): domain Bacteria; phylum Myxococcota_A; class Polyangia; order Polyangiales; family JADJQN01; genus CAZWQH01. Next base: position 1,186 of record CAZWQH010000110.1, on the reverse strand, counting down.
CGCATGTACTACAACCAAGCACGCGCCAACTTCTACTGGGGAACGCTCGAGTTTGCTTCGGACGGGATGCTTTCCCCGATTTCGTGTCGCGCGAGTGTCTCCAACTCGCTCAGCCTCGGCGCAGGGTCAAACGGCACTGCAGCGCTGCTGGATCAATCGTCGGGCTCCGTAGGATTCTCGTCGACGTGCGATATCGGTCCGCAGGGTCGCACTCGCGTCCAAACATTCATGCCGAGTCGGTCAGGGATGCTCCGGGCCGTCGCCGTGAACGTGTTCAAGAGCGCGATCAATGCAGATGGGGAGCCATCTGGAAATCTCGTCGTCGAAGTGCTCGAAGGTGCAACCGTTCTGAGCACCCACCAAATCGCTCCTGGCAGCGTCAGCTTCGCGCCGCACGAGGTGGTCGTGCGCCCCGAGGTCTATGTGCGGCAGGGTTCGCAGTACACCCTGCGTGTGCGTGCCGATTCACAAGCGAACGCGAATGGCTGCTACGGCGTCCTGTTCAACGACGCGAACCCGTATGCGTCTGGAGCGTCGATGCTCCTGACGCCGGCGGGCGGGGACGGTGAGGTTCGTGGTCGTGACCTTCGGTTCGAGACGTTAGTCGACTCGTCCGTTGCTCCTCCGATGATCAACACCGACGAGTGCAATCCCAACCCGTGTGCGAACGGCGGACGTTGCACGGATGGCGTGAACTCGTTCACGTGCGCATGCGCTCCCGGTTACTCCGGACTCACGTGTTCGGTGGTCACGTCTGCTCCTCCGACCGCGCTTCCGCTCAGCAACGTGGGTGCGGCGACCTCGGGCGCGAGCGCCACCGCGTCGTCGACCTATAGCGCGGCGTATCCTGTCAGCTCCATCAACGACGGAATCTTTGCATCCGACCGCTGGGGAAATGGTCAGGGCTGGAACAGCCTCGGGCAGCTGTTCGGCGGGCGCACCGAGAGTGTGACCGTTCAGCTCGCGGGGCGACGCTCAGTCGAGGCGATCACTCTGACGACACTCCGCGACGACTACGGAAACCCGAGCCTTCCGACGGAGTCCACTCCGTTCACAACGTACGGGCTCCTCGACTACGACATCCAGACGAGCACCGACGGAGTCAACTTCCAAACGGTCGGCTCGGTTCGAGGGAACGACCGCGTCATGAGGCGCACCGCTTTCTCAGCGCGCGAAGCGACGCACG
>CAZWQH010000109.1:0-12213 GCA_964635815.1 uncultured Sandaracinaceae bacterium | reverse complement strand
ACGCGGGGCGTTTGGTCGTGTCGCCGCATGTGGCGTGCGCAACCGATACGAATGCTTCCAGGGAGATCCCGATCCACCGCATCGAAACGGCATCTGGATACGAATCCCAATCGACGCGTATCGTCGGTTGGCACCCGCACGCGGTGCCGATGACATCGCGCGCGCCTACGAGCTTTGGCTCGAGCTCCCGGCGAGCGTCGCGCTCTGGACGCCCGGCACGAACGGGACTGGCGTACCCACCGCATGCAAACGCGATCAACATTACAGGCACGATTCCGAGCACACGTGGGGCTTCGAGGTCCCTTTGAGTCGCCATGCGGAAAGACGAAGCAAGGCGCGTTCCAAGCGCTCGCCCACCCGCCGACTTGACTACCCCCCCTTTGGGCGCTTTCGTAGCCGCCGCATGACGCCGTTTCGTGACGGACCGCTCCTTCTTGTTCTTGCAGCCTGCCTCTCCTGTGGCGGAGCTTCGTCGACGTCCGAGGGGACGCCTGACGAGCGCGCAGATTTGGCCGGTATTCAAGAAACACGTGAGACAGGCGAACCAACGCGACCTGTAGGCCGTGAGATTTTCGCCTCTCGTTGGCTTTGGGTCGGCGCAGCGTGCACGGAAGGGGATCTCGATCTCCGCTCGATCGAATTCGGCGCAGAGATGCGGGTATACCCGACGCAAGAGGTCATCGCCCCGGCTCCCGTTGCTGCGGACGCGCCCGACGGGGGAACCACGGACGGCGGGCTCCCTGTGGTGACAGCTCCGCCGCAAACGCGCGGCGGCCTTCTGATCATTACCGACCAGTCGTTCAAGGCTGGCGAGGCTCGCTGCATGAGGACGATCGTCCAACGAGCGATGCCACCGGCTGCGGGCGACGAAGATTGGCGAATCACAGAGGAGACGCGGATCTCGGCTCCGTCTTCGGCGGATTGCGAAGGTGTTCGAGAGCTGTCGCGGCCCGGTTCTGTCCACATGCGCGGGCAGCGTCTCGAGGTCCTCGTTCAGCGCAGCAACTCGTGCAACAACCTCGAAGTTCGCAACTCATACGAGGCGCTTCCGCTCGCCCCGCTTGCCGATGACCAGGTCATCAGACGGTTCTTCGCGCACTTCAATCGTCGCGATGTCGAAGCCGTCGTGAATCTGTTCGATGAAGGCGGCTCGATGCTCGATCCCGCGCACATCAGTGAGTCCGGTGGACCCGCGCGTCTCGAAGGTCGCGACGCCGTGCGCACATGGATGAACGAAACGATCGCTGGCGTACCGTGGGTCGCGTTGCGCCTCGAATCACTCGCACCGGCCGGTCAGCCAGGACAGCACACGGCAGCGTGGAGTTACATGGACCCACGCCGCGAAAGCCCGCTCGCGGGGAGCTCAAAGTTCACGCTGGCCGCAGGTGCGATCTTTGAAATGCAGCTCGAGTACGAGCCAACCGGAACGCTAGAAACCCCGCGTCGCCCCGGCGAGACAGCTCCCGGTGCGCGCCCTGCTGCAGGACAACCTGGGGCAGGCACAGCACCCGCGGTCCGACCGACCGGCCCGGGAACGCGGCCAGCGCGTCCCCGCCGCCCCGCCCCCCCGCCTCGTCCTTAGAAGTGTTTACTCGCTCGGGCCTGCGAGCAGCCCTCGCGGGCTCGTCACGGCTGAGAGCCTTGCTCGCAGCTCGCGCGTGAGGTTCACCGGTCGGGCTCGGACCTCGAACCGGCTCGATGCAGCCGGTTCAATTCGCTTGGAGCCTATGGCGCGAAGTGAGAGCTCGAACGCCGGCTCGGTGATCATAATCTGAAACGGCTGCCCCGGCGCGAACGCGACTGGGAACTCGAGCACCAACGTGTCGGTCTTCGAGGTCCACTCTTGAAGCACCCCGAGAATGGGATCAGTGCCCCTTACCGGCGAACCGGTAACGAGACGAATCGGAACCGGATTCATCGACGACCTCCTTTGCCCTTTGCAGCAGCTCCTTTGGGTGCAATGCCGCGTTGAATCGCGGCCCGGGCTTCACGTTTGTCTTCGCGTTCTCGAACTTCCTGACGCGCATCGCCAATGTCTTTGCGTTTGCACAGCCCGAGCTCGACCTTCGCAACGCCATTCTTGAAGTACGCACGCGTCGGGATCAGCGTGTAGCCGCGAAGCGCGAGCTGGCCGCGGAGCTTCTCGATCTCGTGTCGCTTCACGAGCAGCTTACGGGAGCGCTTGGCTTCGTGTCCGAACGACGCGGCGTGAGCCCACGGAGCAATCTGCATCTGATGAATCATCAGCTCGTTTCGGTCGATCGACGCGTACGCGGAGTCCAGGTTCGCAGCTTTTCCGCGAAGGCTTTTCACCTCGGAGCCCATCAACACCATCCCCGCTTCGAGAGTTTCCTCGATCGAGTACCGCTGCGCGGCTTTCGTGTTTCGGCAGATGAGAGTCTCGCCCTCCGCGATCGCTTTCTTCTTCTCCGCCATGACGCGCGCAAGGCTTTTGGCATCGACTGTCAGGAATAGCAACGTGGCCACGCTGGAAGATTTGGGACCTTCCTCCCGAAACCGATTCCGGGCGATGCTTCGTGGCGGGTGAACACCGGACTACATCGCCAGTCCCTTTGGACCGTTCTATCGTTGAGCTTGCTTGCAGCCTGCGGTCGCGTGGGCTTTCCCACCTCGAACCCTCGATCACTCAACGACAGTGGGTCGACCGGCGTTGCACCTCGGCACGACGCTTCGTCCGACGCGAGCTCCGGCACACGCACGTGCGGAACCCTCGGGACACCCGTGCCGCTCACGACATTGAACTCGCCCGAGAGTGATGTAGACCCAACATTGTCGGCCGATTCGCGCGTCATCGTGTTTGCCTCGAATCGCACCACCGGCTGGTACCTCTACATCTCCGAACGCACCTCCACCGACCAGGATTTTCCGGCCCCGCGCCGAATCACCGAGATCGACGATACGATCTGCGCGTGCTCGGACCCGAGCCTCTCCGCGGACGGCCTGACCATGACGTTCTCGGCTGGATACTATTTTGTTTCTACGCGCTCGGCGCGGGGGCAACCGTGGTCCACGCCTCGTCGTCTGAACGGGGTGCTGGCCGCAGCTGACGTGCACGGCGTCGGACTTTCGCCAGATGGGCTCTCGATCGTTTTCGCCGATAACACCGTTGCGGCATCGGGCGCGTCCCTGTTTGTCGCGTCGCGTTTGACCGCAGATGCCGAGTTCGCGATGGCGGTTCAACTTGCGAGCGTGGCCACTCCGTGGGCGGAGCAGTATCCGTCGCTGTCACGCGACGGCCTCGAGGTGTGGTTCCAGGTTGATCGTGCGAACACGAGAATCTTCTTCGCGACTCGCGAGAATCCTACGGATCCCTTCAGCACTCCGACCCAAGTCAGCTCGCTGGGATCCGCGTTGAGTCCATCCGACCCGGAGATCAGTGCGGACAAACGGACTCTCTACTTCGATCAGGAGACCGCCCCGGGCCGAAACGTCGACCTCGTCATGGCACCGCGCCAATGTCCGTGAGCGTTGGGTTGCCCGCGTCCGGCCCATCCTCCAATTGCACAGAGCGAAGCGTGAAGACGAACGATCGTACGGACTGCAGGTATCGAACCGCTCGAGCATCGCGGGCTCTTTCGAAGGTTTGCATCTGCTCGAGGAGCTCGGCGTCCGCTCCTTCGGCATTTCCGCGAACCGCCATCGACAACGCCGCTTCAGCGACGGATATCGCGCTCAGCGACTCGGGCGTCGACACGGCTTGATCGATCGCTCGAATCTCGCCTCGACGGATCTCGAAGTCGCATCGAACGCGTGGCACGCGTCCTTCGTAGCGTAGCTCCTCGAAGATCATGGATGCGTCCGCTCGAAGCGCGCCATCTCGCACGACCCAACGCGCTACGCAGGGAATACGCGCAAAACGCAGCGCGCCGATCGAGACCTCCGTGGTGCGCCCCTCCGGCGTGACGTTGAACAGCGTCGTGCACGTGTATGTCTCGTGTTCCTGGGTGCGAGTGCTCGCGTCGTGCAACATTGAGACCTCGAAGTCTTGATTGCCGTCACCGTCTCGGTCGAAGACTTCCTCACCCACCGAAACGAAGGTCTGCGGTGGCGACGAATCGAGTCGCATACGGAAGGTATCCTCGTCGGGAGCGTCGAGAGCGAGCGCCGTGCCTTGAGCCGTCATTGCCCGGACGGCAGTTCGGCGAGTTCGTGGATGGCGAAACGAAAGCACCACGAACGCCGGCGACTGGGCGCGGCCCGTCTCGACATATCCGTTTCGCTCGAACGACCGCTTGGTGGCTTCCGCATCTCGCTGAGGATCCGATCCGAACTGGACGTAGGTTTCCGGTCCCGGCAGCGGAAGGGACCGCTGTCCGCCCCCGCTGCATGCCGAGATGCCCACACACGCGATGACTCGAAGCAAGCCTCGCCTAGTCGTCGCTCCGAGCGAGCGCGATGCAAAGCACTTCGGCGCCGGCATCCAAGAATGGCTTCCTTGCTTCATCGAGCGTCGCACCTGTAGTTACCACGTCGTCCAGGAGCAGCACACGAGTGCGCTGCACATCGAACTGGCGTTCTTTCCCAAGCGCGAAGCTCCCCCGCATGTTCGCGGCGCGTTCGGCTCGTGAAAGTCCCACTTGCGCGGTCGTCGCGCGGAGGCGAAACAAGCTGTCGAAGAAGACGCGAACACCGAGCGATTGGCCCAGCGCGCGTGCGATCAATGCTGACTGGTTGTAGCCACGACCCGAGAGACGCTTCTGATGGAGCGGCACCGGGACTATCACGAGCGGCCGAGGATCAGAGGCAAGGCCCGGCCCGAGACGCATGGCGAGCATTCTTCCAAGCGGCCTGGCAACCTCGGACGCTCCGCCATACTTGAGGCGAGTGATTGCGTCGCGGAGCGGGCCGCCATATTGGAATCCAGCAAACGGAAGGTGGTTGTCTACGCGCTCATCGGTCGGGTCCACAAGCAGAGAGCACGCGTCGCAGAAGCCATAGTCGTCGCGCTCGTCCGCGGGAGTCTTCATCCGAAGAGCGCATGCGATGCACACCAGCGGAGCGACCCATTCGCAGAGCCAACGGTCGAGCCGCCATGGAGGTATTCGCACCGAAGATTCTCGGCACGTGGCGCCCGTTCTTTCGTCGTCGATGCTCGGACCTGCGTCTCAGTGCGAATACGGTTCGTTTCGCAGGATGGTAAAGCCTCGATAAATCTGTTCGAACAGCACCACGCGCGCGAGCCGGTGGGGAAGCGTCATTGCCGAGAGCGAAATCGTTGCGTTCGCCGCTTGCGAAATGTTCGGCGGAAGCCCGTACGAGCCGCCTATCAAGAACGTGATCGAAGGATGGCGACCATCCAAGAGCTTCGAGAAGGCCTCGCTGGAGAACGACTTGCCCGTCACTTCCATGGCAATTAGATGCGCACGCGGTTGCGTCGCACGCTTGAAGCGCTCCTCGATCTCCTTGGCCTCGGCATCCTTGAGCTCGTGCTCTTCGAACGTGCAATACCGCTTGATTCGCGAAGCGTAGTCGTCCGCCGCGTCTCGAAGCTCCTTGAGTTTGCCTACAGCAACGACCTGAACACGCATCGTATCGATCGCATCGTCCGAGCCAACGGCTCAGTCGTACTGGGACTCGCGAGCGCCTGGCGGACCGTCTTTGACGGGAATGCGCGCAGCGTCGAGCCAGAGCGCATCGAGATCGTAGTAGCCGCGCGTCTCTTGATGGAAGATGTGCACAATCACGTCGACGTAATCGAGAAGCACCCAAGTGCCCTCTGCCTTTCCTTCGACGCCGGCACACTTCGCCTTCTTCTTTCGAGCAGCATCTTCTTCGAGATGGCGTGCCAGTGCGCTGACGTGTCGATCGCTCGTACCCGCCATCACCACCACGTAGTCGCAATAGTCCACGCGACCGAGGACATCGATGACCTCGACGTTGATCGCCTTCTTCTCGAGACCTGCTTCCGCGAGAAACATCGCCAGCTTTCGCGCTTTTTCGTTTCGCGGAGTAACGACCTTCGCGGCCTTCGATTTGCCGCCCTTCGCGGGAGCTTTTCGAATCGAGACGCCTGGCGAGCTGTCTCGCGCGCCGGCTGTTGCAACCCGTGCGGGCGCCGCCTTCGCAGCGGTTTTGGGGAGCGCGGTCTTCGAGAATGCGGGCTTCGAAGCAGTGCCTTTGCCGACGAGCTCCTTCGAGCTCTTCGCGAGCGCGCGGGGAGCCGTGGAAGCTCCAACCTTCAGGACAGGTCGACGCGTCGTGCCCGATTTGAGGACACCCTTACCATCGTCTCTACCCTTGCCGTTCTTGTCGCTGCGTTTCTGCAAGCTTGCCTCCGCGCACTGCTCATATCACTCGATCGGGCCTCCGGTCATCCAATTCACGATGAACGTCTCGACCTGCTCGCCGAAGAAGAAGAACTCGAGCGCGCCTAGCGCGAGAAAAGGACCAAATGGCATCTTCGCTCGGAGAATAGAGGTGGACTCATCCGAAGTCTCATCCAGTTCGATCGGTTCGGACGGTCCCTCCGGTGATGGATGGGCATCTACATTGGCAGCAAGCAAAGGCCCGGCAGGCGGGCGGACGAGCGACGACTCTGAGCGTCCAGAACGCCTGAGCGAAAACACCGCAGCGACGATTCCTTGGACCGATCCCGCCGTTAGAGAAAAGAAGACGCCCTTCCAACCGAGAAACGCACCGATCATGAGCATGAGCTTGGCATCGCCCTCGCCCATCCCGCGGCGACCGAGCAATGCTTCGTACGTCCAAACCAGAAACACCTGCACGAAGAGAAAGCCAACGCCTGCGCCCACGAGAGCTTCTTGTGCACCCGGGTCGAGTCGCCACGCAGCGGTGAGAAGGCCGACGGCGGCGCCCGGAAGCGAGACCTCGTCCGGGATGATCGTGTGCTCAAGATCTACAAAGCTCGCGATCAACAGGCCGCCGACGAAAACGAAGTACGCGCTAAACTCCATCGCTCCGAAAATGAACGAGGTGGCCGGATGCGCACGGACGAAGACGAGCTCCGCGACCGCAAAGGCAAGCGCGCCACCAAGAATCTCGACGACGACGTAGCGCGGATCCATCCGAGTCCCGCAGCACGCCGTACGCCCCCGCAAGAACAAGAATCCGAAGATGGGAACGTTGTGATACCAGCGAATTGCACTTCCGCAGCTCGGACAATGACTGGGCGGTTTGACCACCGACATGTCGCGCGGCCAGCGATAAATCGCAACGTTGAAGAAGCTGCCCCAGGCGGCGCCAAACACGAATGCGAAGACGCGTACGAATGTCGCGGGAAAGTCGGAAGTAAGCAGGTCCATCACGTGACGCGAATGATGCGGGAGACGAGCACGCCCTCGCCGGTTGGGAGCGACGCGACGTCCGCCGCGCTCGTTGCTTTGGCAACCGTGATCACGCCTTTGGATTCAGGCAAGCGCATTGCATTCGTCGTATCCGAGTCGCGGTCCACGGCACGCGATTCGATCTCCTTGATGCGTTTATCGTATCGAGCTCCGCCGGGTCCACGCGCCAGGTCGCGGAACAACGAGAGCGCCTTGTCCACGTAGCCTTGCCGCAGCAACAACTCGGCGCGCTCTTCATGCGACACGACACTGGTCAACTCGTCCGCTTCCTCCGAGAGCGAGGGATGCGGATGTGCCTTGCGGCGATAGGCCGGATCCACGGTCGCGGTTCGTTCGCGTTTGATGGCTACCGAGGAGGCGCTCTTCTCCGACCGGGACGGCGTGTGATCGGGAAGCGTGGACGCGGCTGGTGGTCGAACCGACTGCCCGCCGCGAGCCGGGGCGGTGTTTCCGATCGTGTCCTGCGACGCACGTGAGGCGGGCGCCGCAAGCGACTTGGTATCTATGGCTTCAGAGCGAGCTGCCACCTGAGCCGGTGGAGGTCCAGGTTCTCGCGGAACGGCGCCACGTTTTGCGACCGCCGTCACGTCGTCGAACTCCATGTCATCGGACTCGGGCAATTGGACGGGTTTGGTGTTGTCGTCTCTGGCGCGACCGGCCGCCGCGCCAGGTGCGAGCACTCCCGTTAGACGCTTGAGCGCAGTCTGCGAAGTAGCTTCGTGCGGAGGCTCGAGATACTCGCGAACTGTACGAATATCCGCGAGCAGCGTGCGCAACGAGGGGTCGTCGGGGGCCTTGAACACCGCGCGACGCGCGTGTCGTTCCGCCTGGCCGACATTGCCCATCGTGAGAAAGAGCTCGGCAGTGTCGCGCTCCGACATGCGTGCGGTGGAAACATCCGCTGCATCCGGGCTCCGAGAGGATGCCATGCGCTCGAGGACACGTTCGAACGCCGCGCATTCGGTCTCAAGCACTCCGACGCCATGAGCACGACCCAGCGCAGCGCGAGCATCGAGAAGTTGACGCACCGCGATCTTCATCGCGGCTTCACGCAGATTCACATCGGTTCGAGCCACAAACGAAAGAGGATCATGCGCGGCAACGCTCCCTCCATCATGCGGTGGAAGCAGAGTGTCGAGCAGCAAACGTTCGAGCACGGACCGAATGCGAGTCTCCCAGGCTGTAAGCGAGCGCGTTCCGGGAGTATCGGACTCGGTCAAATCGTCGAGTGCCGCCAAAAGAGTGAACGCGCCGCCACGGGAAAGCGCGGAGTGAGCCTCTGCGACTCCTGCATCGGTCTCTCGCGGGGGCAACTCGAACACCTCATCGATCCAGGCAATGCGCTGACGAGAAGCGGGATCCCGTCGAGCACCGCCGGCGTAGAGAATGGCGCGAGCCTCACGAAACCATCCCTGACGGATGAAGGAGTCCGCCAGCGTGAGGTCCAGCGCAACCGGATGCGTCGTGGAAAAACGCTCGAGCGCGGCGGCACACTCGGTGTCCGACGGATCGCGATCGCGAACGGCAGACGCAAACTCGCGTGCCAGGTCCTGGTGACCGGCAGACATTAACGATTCAACTACGGCGCGCAGCACCGAGGGCGGCACGCGGTGACCCTAACACGGCGCGCGCAGTTCGCATCGCAGTTCGTGCGCGAGCGGGGCCCAGGATTGCAGTGCGCTCAGTCAGCAACAGGCAGGGGCCGAAACCAGCGAACAATAAGCGCCAAATCGATCGCAATGATCAGAAGGGCGAAACCGACGAGTGCGAGCACCCACCCGTTGGTACCGGGCGTTTCATCAGCAATCAGGACGACCGCATCGGGTGAAGCCGCGATGCCGAGCGCGACGAACTTCTCGCGAACCACAGCCATCCGGGCGCCGAGATCACGGAAGCTAACTAGGCGCCCCGTGAAATCGCGCCGCGCGAGCGAACGCTCTTCCAGAGTGCCACCCCGGACCTGCACGAATACGCTCCGCTGTCCGGCGAGCGGAAAGACGAGATACGGCTCCCCTTCCAGCGGACGCTCGAAGCGGACCGTAGCGGACGCCATGGGAGTTCCGGACACGCTCGCGTACGAGTTCGATTCGACGCGCGCGAGATCGAGATTGATAGCCTCTCCAAGGACAACCGCGTCTGTGCGTTTGAAGAAGTACGCGAGATCGGCGCGGAAGGACAATACGAGAGCCAACGACGCTGCCACCACCGCGCCCATCAGCGCGACAGTAACGGTCCGAGACCCTTTGGGAGGGGCCGTGAGCGCGATGAGCTCAGCGTCCTCGATAGGACCCTGACGCTCACTTGGCAGAACTCCGTCATGAACGAGCGCCTGCGCGCTCGCTCCACGGGACGGTCCTGGTGTCTTCGAAACACTCACGATTTCCGGTATGACAACGAGTATGCGGCAGAGTTCCCGAGCCGCCTAGAAGGCGTATCGAAACATTTGCGTTCTTTCTCTCCGCGGCGACCCCGTCGGAAAGGACTCAGGATTTCTTGGATTTCGCTGCCGGAGCCTTCTTGGCCGGCGCCTTTTTCGCAGGCGCCTTCTTGGCGACCTTCGCGACCGCAGAAGAAACCGCAGTAGTCGCCGCCTTCACGGACTTGGCGCGAGACCTGTAGATATCGAACAGGCGTGGCGTCGAGAACTTCTCGAGACGCGCCTTGTAGCCGGCGTCCTTTACTCGCTTTTCGAGCTTGAGGACCTCGCCGACGAGCTTGTCGCGGCTGCCGAACTGCTTCTGCACGCTGGTCAGCGTCTCGTGCAACTTGAGGAGCTTCGCGTTCGAGATGAGCTCGAGGCCTTTGTCCTTGTTAACCCGCTCGATGAACAGGTCACCAGTAGCGAGCGAACGAACGGCCTTCACAAGGCCTTCTTTGTTCTCGAAACGCTCCTTCATGAGCGCGAGCGGAGATTTCTTCATAAGGGCGCCGGAAATACCATTTGGCACCGCATGGCGCAACACGGACGCCAAAACCACGAAGAACCGAGTCGCTGCTCAGTCGACCTCGTACGTAGTGTTCACGGTAACGAACGCATCTTTTTCGACGGACGTAGTGTTGTAAACACCGTCCCAAGATACGTCCGACTCGTTGGCGGCGTTGATCTGAACAACGCCAATGCGAGCGCTGGAAATCCGGCCTAGACGGGCGTGGTTCGCGACGACGATCTGCTCCGCGCGTGTGCGGGTGTCTTTGGACGCATCCGCGATCAGCTCGATCTTCAGAGTTTGCAGCTGCGTGTAGGAATACGCCGGCTGCGAAGACTCGACGTCGATCCCGTTTTCCATGAGCTCGGTAACATCGCGCGCGATCTTCCCAACGCGATCTACTTCACGCGACGTAACGCGAATCTCTTGAGTGAGCTCGTAGCTTTCCGCCTTGGTTTCGTCGATCACGACCTCGTCACCCATCAGAACCCGCGGGTGGATCTCTCGCGTCGACACCGCCTGCGTTTGGATGTCGGTTTCCGGGATCTGACGCGTTCGAAGGAACTCCACGACCTTCGCCGCCGACCCGCGCAGCTGAGCGACGCCAGCCGCAAGTGAAGGATTGCGCACGCGAACGACCGCCGACCAAACGACGAGATCGGATCGCACGCGTTTGCGCGCGGAGCCCGTCACCGAGAGGGTTCGAGCATTCGCACGGATTTCCGAGATGCGAATCATTCCGGTTCGGAGCACGACCATCGAGGCGACGACGGATGCGCCAACAGTAAGCGCAGCAACCAAGACAACTGCACTCCATGCCATGCCGTTTTTGGGAGCTTCGTTCATGGCGAACTCATGCCCCGGTTTGACGCAAGGGACAACCCCGCATACTCCAAACGCCTTGGCTGAGTTCGTCCATCTGCACGTGCATTCCGAGTACTCGATGCTCGACGCATCGATCCGTCTGAAGAGCCTTGTATCGCGCGTGAAAGAGCTCGGGATGCCGGCCGTCGCCCTCACGGATCACGGCTCGATGTTCGGCGCTGTTCAGCTGACGAAGCTCGCAAAAGACGCGGGCATCAAGCCGATCATCGGGTGCGAGGTCAACGTCGTTCGAGGTGATCGACGCGACAAGAAGCCGCGACAGAGCTTTCATTTGGTGCTGCTTGCTCGTGGCGCGGAGGGCTACGCGAACCTTGTTAGAATCGTGAGCCGAGGCTGGGTCGAAGGCGCAGATTCCGGTCTTCCGCGAGTCGACTTCGAGGTCTTGCGCGATCACCACAAAGGCATCGTCGCGTTGACGGGCTGCATGGGCGGGCTCGTAGCGCAGGACGTGCTGCAAAAAGGAAAAGCCGCTGGACGAACCGCGCTCGGCGAGCTGACGGAGATCTTCGAGAAGGGATCGCTCTTCGTTGAGATTCAGGACCACGGATTTCTCGAAGACAAACCGCTCACTCGCACGCTTGTGCAACTGGCGCGCGAAACGGATTTGCCGCTCGTCGCATCGAACGATTGTCACTATCTGCACAAGAGCGATGCTCGCGCGCAGAAGGTTCTGCAGTGCATCGCTGCAGGAATGCAGCTCACGGACTATGAGCGATCGCATCACGGCTCGGACGTCGTTCATCTGCGATCGCAAGATGAGATGTCGGAGGTATTTGCGGAGTTCCCCGACGCGATCCGAAACACGCTCCGTGTCTCTGAGATGTGCGCCGGCACAGCGTCGCCGTTGGCCGCACCGAAGCTGCCGCGTTTTCCCGTCCCTGCAGGCACGACCGAACCGGATTACTTCAAGCACCTCGCAGGCAAAGGACTTGAAGTCCGAATCGCCGAAGAGCTCGAGATGGGTCGGAAAGTCAACGCCGGCCAGTACAGGCAGCGACTCGAAATGGAGTGCGACGTCATCTCGCGCATGGGCTTCGCCGGCTACTTCTTGATCGTCCAGGACTTCATCAACTGGG
>CAZWQH010000108.1:0-12240 GCA_964635815.1 uncultured Sandaracinaceae bacterium | reverse complement strand
CAGATCACCGCGCACTAGAAGCCATGCATTTCGTGCTCGGACGCCGACTGTTGGCCTCGCGCACGGATCTCAGTCACGCTTCGCACAGATGTCCAAGAGCGCCGCCAGTGAGCTTCCTGCGGTCAACCTCGCGCGTCTCGCGGAAGCGTTCTCGCAGAGATACGAATACGCCGGTGCCCGTGCGCTGATCGAAGGCGCCGGCGTGGTCGCCCACGCAGGTTCCGATCTCGCTCTTGAGGCGGTCGCGCGCGATGGTTACGCCCGCCTAGCTTTTCTGTTCGCGGACCACACGCGTGCGATCGCAGAGCTGGAGCGCGCGGTCGAGCTGTTCGGCTTGGCCGGTGACGACGAACGTGCGTCGCGAACCCTCGTTCGGGCCTCGTTCTTTTGTTATGACGCGGGTGACCACGCGCGAGCCGCGCAACTGCTCGATCGCGCGCAGGCGCTCGTCGATGCGTGTCGCTGCGAGCGTGGCGCGCTGGTCGCAGTCATTCGGGGCTATCGCGGGAATCTCGCTAGGTCCCGTGGCGATTTCTCTCTTGCCGATGCGGAGTACGAGTCGGCGATCGGGGCGCTCGCAAAGCTTGACCGCTCCGATCCAGACGCCGAGTACGCGGCTGTGTTCCAGTTCGACCGGGGAGTTTGTGCCCTGCTTCGCGCGGATGTCGCACTTGCGATCCATTGGTTTGCAGAAGCTCGAACGCTCGCCTCAGCAAGGACTACCTCTTCCGCGCTCTCGAGCTTGATCGCCCACTACGAGCTGCTCGCGGGAAACCTGCTCGGGGACCGGACCGTGACCGAACGGGCGCGTGAGGTGTTCCGCGCGGGTGATTCACCCATGCTCCGAGCGTTGGCATCGCTTCATGGCGCACGTTCGACCGAGTCCTCTCCAGCTGCCTCCGAGACGATTGCACTCACGAGCTTCGAGCACGGAAGGTTGTCACTTGCTGTGTGCTCGCTCCCGCCAAACGAGTCGCGAGTGGCGGACGACTGCGTGTACATGGATGAAGCGACGCAGGACATCCATTGGACCGATGCGGCAGGCGTGCCTCGGCGCGTTTCGCTGAGCACACGAGCGGCGCTCTATCGCATCGTGCGCGATCTTCTTCGTGCACACGCGCACGGAGCCAGGCGTCCGGCGGCTCTGCTCATCGAGGCCGGCTGGCCAAACGAAGCCCTGACGCCAGCCTCAGCAACGAACCGCCTAAAGGTTGCCATCTCGACGTTGCGACAGCTTGGGATGCGCGACCTGATTGCGCGGGATTCGCACGGGTACTTTCTGCGCACGACCAGGGTCGCCATTCTTCCGCAACCGGCCTAGAGCGACAGGGCCCAGAGGTCTGTGTACACGCGGTCGCCGTTGCCGAAGCCGACGAGAGCCCGCCTACGCTTCGCGTCGTACACCGCGATCCCGCTCGTGCGCACCGGCATCTCGCCAGGCACCTCCACCACGCTCCATGTCTCGCTCCCGCGATCGAGCGAGAGGGCGAAGAGCCCTGGCACTGAGGTGTCGCCGTCGGCGGTACCGCCGGAAAGCAGCAAGCGATGACCTGCGGGATCCAGCACGAACGCGCCGTTTCGACGACGGATATCCTCTCGATCCTCGACGAGCTTGACCCATTGCGGAACGTCTCCCGCAAGCTCGAGCGCCCACGTATCGCCGATCATCTCGAGGTTCTCCGCGCCGGTTTGGCCCGCAACAATGATCACGCGCTCGTTCTCTTCGTCGAGTGCGTAGTGGAAACCGTAGCGTCCTTCGGGGCGTGCGCCGGTAGGACGAAGACGCATCCAGCCGCTCTCGACGGAGTACGCATCTACGTTGCAATGGATCCCCGAGCGCCGATCGGCACCGCAGATCGACAACCATCGGTTGCGAGGAGCGTCGTACACGAACGCGCCCGTATACGTGCCCGGCGTTTGCTCCTCATGCGCAGCCGCCTCGAATCGGACCTCGTCTCCTTGTGGGCCCTGTGCGGTCAGCACCTGAAGCGTTGGAAGCGTGGCGAGGGCGCCGTCGTCCATACGCGTCGCCCCGCCGAAGTAGAGCACCTCGTTAGGACCCGGACCGCGCGCTACACGACCGCCGGGTGCAGTCACGGGTGCCGTAGTCGTCGTGCGACTCCAGGTCGCGCCGACGAGATCGAACGACCACAGGTCATTTGCCGGCGTGAACTGCCGTGGCTCGTAGTGAAAACCACCAAACACGAAGAGTCGCTCACGCACAGCGTCGACCCACCATCCGCCGTACTCGCGCCCGGGCGGTCCGACCTGCGCAGGTTGCCACTCCGCAACGTTGGTCCACTCGAGCGGGCGAACCGCAACGCGCGCCGCATGCTGCGAGCCGGTTGCGCAGTGCGCCGTGAGCGTACCGCCGCGGAACTCGTAGGTCGCGCGGAGCGTGAGCTTCTGCTCCGTCAACGTGGCCGAAAGACCCTCGCTCGTCGAAAACGTCAGCGCCTCGCCATTCAAACCGCCCTCTCGTGTGACCTGAACGCGTCCTCCAGGAGAAATGGACAGTCCTTCGAGTGCGCTAAACGGCCCGCATACGCCGGCGTCGTTTTGAGCGGAAGGGGCGATGGCCGCTGGGCCAACGCAGGAAGAGGCACCAAGCGCTACTGCCCAGAGGGCTCCGCGGCTGATTGAAGAGCGAGACACGACACACGTTTTGGGCGAACCCATGACAACACCTCGCATCTGAGGGTGCGGTGGATCCATCTGATCACCAGTTAATGTGCGACGCGTTCGGGTTAAATGCGCACGGACAGCGCAACCCTTCGCTTGTGTGCGCTCGGCGATCCGGACCTCAGGGTCTCGGAGCCTCGCAGATCGACGCTGCTAGTAGATCGCACGCTGCGTCATCCATCCAGGTGCCGGTTGCCGTGGCGATGTACGCGCATGATCGTGAGGCGACCGGTGAGGGCGCACCGACGCCCCAACGCGTGTATCGCCCAGACGCCGCGCTTCCTGTCGCGGTCCCAGTCCAGAAGACATCTGAGCCTCGCCATCTCCACACCGTGTCCGACCCGCTCTCTGCACCGATCCAAACGCTTGCACTTCCACCGAGCCGTGTCGCGACTCGAAAGTCGAGATACGTTGATTCACTCGCGGTCTCGATTGCCGCCAGGTTCATTCCGATCGACTCGCAGTTTGTGCGAGCCGCAGTGTAGTCCAGGGTCGGTGAGCAGAACGCGTACGCAACGAGCGAGCTCGGATCGATCGAGCCTCGGCATCCGATCGGGCACGCTCCGTCATCAATCACCCCATCGCAATCATCGTCGAGGCCGTTGCAGCTCTCCGCAGCCGCGCAGACCACCGGACTCGCAAGTCGACAAATGTAGGCCATCGTGGAAGTGCACGCGATATCGCCCCACTCTCGTTGGTTACTTCCAAACGCCATGAATCCGCAATCCTCTCCCGGATTGCCCAGGACGTCATTGGGCTCGCCTGTGGCGAAGTTCGCGTAGGCCAACGCCGTTCCACTGGCCGCCCCGAGCCAGAAGACTTCCCCCTCTTCCGTGCGCCAGGTTCCTTCTTCAACATCATCTGCAGCGCCAAAGCCGAGGAAGTTTCCTGGCACGCCCACGTCTACTCCGAATGAGTAGATCGCTTCGTTCTCCTCGCTCGAACGGATCGAAGCCAAACTCCCACCCATGCGAGCGCAGCTGGTGCGCTGCGCCGCCCGTGACAGCCCGGTGCGGCAAAGGACGAACGACGTTCCGTTCTCAAGAGTGCGACCGGTGCAATCGGGTTCACACACCGAACCCTCGTCGATTCGGCTGTCGCAGTTGTCGTCCAGCCCATTGCACCGCTCAGGCGTCGTGGAGGGCTCGCAACTCGGAAGAGTGCGTCGTTCGCAGAACGCAAAGGCAGAGCTCGCGCAGTCAGCGACTTGCCAACGAGACCCAGCGCCAAGGAAACCCATGCACTCGGCGGTGCTCCGTTCCGGTTGGCCCGTTGTCCAGTTTGCGAAACTCCCTCCAACGGCTGCTCCCCCCGGGCCACCGCGCCAGAAGAGCTCCCCCGTCGAACGCCAGCGAAAATCTCCGTCCGTGCCTCGGTCGCTCCCGCCCAGCCACGTAAACGTGGCTGGCTCCGTTGTTAGGCGACTGATGGTGCGCACCATCAAGTTGTGTTCACTAAGGCCGTTGACCTCGATGAGGTCCATTCCCATCTCTCGGCAGACGGACGAGGCCGCGTCTCGGGTCAACGACGAGGTGCAGAGCGCGTACTCCTTACCGCTCACCGGATCGATGACACCCGTGCACGTATCCGGGCACGTGCCCACATCATCCACGACTGAATTGCAGTTGTCATCAACGCCGTTGCAACGCTCCATCGACGGGGTGCAGACGTCCGACGCTTGCGCCGCCTCGGGCGCCGCGTCCTGCGCCGCGTCGAACAACGCGCTGTCACGATCCGCCGCAGCGTCGGGCAACGTTGGCGTCGCATCCAATGCGTCAACGCTTGCATCCAAGCGGCTCGTGTCGGCTAAAACGTCCGCGCCGCTATCCGTACGCGGTGAACCGCTGTCTGGTGATTCGATACTGATTCGCCCGCAAGCCACGAGAGCAACGCAGAAGAACGCAAGGGGGCGAAGTCGAAGCACGCTTGCGAGCATATCCAGGTTCCCGCGAACGGAGAAGCCTTGGTCATTGCCGGTGTGGGCACAGACGGGCCGACCCCTTCAACTGCAGAAACTCTTCGGATGGTTCGGCGCAGTGCTGTGTTGGTGTCGTCCGCATGGGACAGCTCAGTGAAGCGTCGCGTCTAGTCGATGCCGTTTCGGCGACTCGCGAGTGGTCGAGGTTGAAGCGCGAGTCGTTCGACTGCTTGGCGTGCCGAGGTTTCAACGCGCTCCCAGCGAGGTCATTGCGCACGGCTTCGGCTCCGGGAGCGTTGACCGCTGTGAATGCTTCTGCCGCGAGCGACGCGTCGCCACGCTCGCTCGCGCTAGGCTCGCCGGCCGCGATGCGTCGTAGAATCCGAACCGCGCGGACCGCATTCGAGAGCGCACTCAAGTCACTCTGTAGGAACGTGTACGTGGTCGGTCCTCGGAAGGCCGCACCAATCAGCGCTTTCTGCTGACGCGCGACTCGACGCGTTGTGGTCGATGCAACGCGTCGCGCGGTCGCAAGCTGCTTGCCGTACGCTTCGCGAATTCCAATAGCCTCGCCGGGTGATGCCGTGGTGAGAGCCTGCTGGTACGCGTCGGTCGCCGAACGCAGAGCACGGGCCTGATCTCCGCTTGCCGCGACAAGCGCGTCGTACGTCTGCGTTCCGTCGGCGTCTCCCACGATCACTCGAGGACTGCGTGTACTTGCGACAACGTTGCTCAGGTTGTCCACGAAACTCGCGAGCAACGCTCCGTTGCTCCCTGCCCGCGGTCGTTGTGGCGTGCGCGCGCTTCGCAAAGGACCTCGCGTTGGTCGGACGTTCATTCGACTCGACTGAGAGCGGATCGGCTCCGCGTTCGAACTCGCGGGTGCGACCACCAAGAGCGCAAAGGCGCACAGCGCTAGCGAACGAAAATTGCTGCTCGCAGTAAAGGGCTTCTCCATCTTGATCTCCATGAACCCGCAACGTCCGTGCGTGTTCTTCCGTGTATGCGTACGCAAACGCTATGCCCCGCGATTCGCCAACCGTTTTCACCCTGCGCGAGCGGCTAAGGTCGAACTAACTGGTCGACTGTGACGCCCGAGCGCGTCGTGGTTTCTCTCTCAAGAACCTTTTAAGAACTAAGTAAGGCAGGCGTTTCTGATTTTCCGCTAACCTGCGCTGGTCGGCCTAATGCCGCGCGAGAGGTCTCTTTGAAGTTCAAACATCTCGTGCAAGTGCTCGCTCCACTTACGCTTGCCGTGAGCGTTCGGTGCTCGCCGGCTCCAGCGCGACCCGCCTGCACATCGGCGAGTCAATGCGCTTCCGGAATCTGCACGGCGGGACGCTGCGAGCCGATGGTCACGCCGCTCGCCGGCGACAGCGACGCGGACACGATTGCCGATCAACACGAGGGCGTTCCCACGGGGATCGATACCGATGAAGACGGGACACCGGACTCCCGCGACGCGGATTCCGACAACGACACCATTCTTGATCGCGACGAAGCGGGTGACGTCAACATCAACACCTATCCGATCGATACGGATCGCGACGGAGAGCCAGATTTTCGAGACACCGATTCCGATGGCGATGGCCTCGCGGACCGACTCGAAGCGGAGCGCGGATCGTCGCCCGTTCGAGAGGACTCGGATGGAGATGGCGCGACGGACTTGATTGAAGCTGCCGCGGGGACTGACCCGAACGTTGCCGCGCAGAACCCACGCGCGCGGGGAGACTTTGTGTTCGTCGTTCCGTACGAGCGCGAACCAACCCCCGTTCGCGAGACTCTCTCGTTTGGGACGCGCATTCGCACAGCCGACGTGTACTTCCTCATGGACAACACGCAGTCCATGGGCGGCTACATACGCACACTCCAAGAGAGCATTCGTTCGCAACTTGTGCCGCGTCTACGGGCAGAGATCTTCGATGTGCTGTTCGGAGTCGGAGGTTTCGACGACTACCCGATTCCCACCGTTGACGTCATCACCACACGCCTCCGCTTCGGCGCGTTGAACTCGGAGTGCAACCCGACGCGCTCCGACACCGACAGTCTCGGCATTGTTCACGACTCGCCTTTCTTTCAGTACCAGGAGCTCACGTCCAACCTGGATCTCATTGAGACGGCGGTTGGTCGATACGCGGAGCACTGCGGGTCGGATTCTCCAGAGGCCGGCGTTGCCGCGCTCTACGCGTTGGCGACCGGCGACTCACTCGGCGGTTATGCGCGCTATGGATCCGCGACACGGACAAGCGCTGCGCCTTGCCCGGAAGGAGGTCTCGGCGCTGCATGCTTCCGACCAAACTCCGTCCCCGTCATTGTGTTCATGTCGGATGAAGCGCAGCACAACGCTCCAACGTGTGACCTCGTTGGCGGCGGCTGCGGTCCGGGCACATGCCGCTCGTGCGACTACGGAAGTGAAATCCCGCACGCGCCGACGTACGAAGCGACGATCGCAGCTCTCCGTAACCTCCGGGCGCGCGTCGTGGCAATCACCGTAGATGGAGGGCTGCGCGGTATCGCGTTCGCCGAGCGTCTTGTCGCCGACACGACGCTTCAGCTCGGGGCGACGGGCGTGGCCTCTGACTATGTCTTCCGCGCGGACTATTCCGGCGTGCAGCTGCCCGACAGAATCGTGCAGGCGGTTCAGGCCGCCGTCTCCGGAGTACCGATCGACGTGTCGGCTCGCATCCGCGACGTCCAAAGGCCGGGCGAAGATACTGACGCCGTCGCTGCGTTCGTTGAGCGAATCGAAGCGCGTCGAGAAACCAGCGCAACGGTTGCGTGCACCGCCGGTCTTGAGACCTACGATCGACCGGCGCTCGATTCAGACGAAGTCCCGGACTCGTTCCGCCGAGTCACGCCAGGTCGACCCGTTTGCTTCGACGTTGTCGCGAAACGAAACACGACCGTCATGCCCCCGCGAGAGCCAAGACTCTTCGAAGCACACATCGAAGTGATCGATGCGGCGGACACGCAGCTCGATGAGCGGAGTGTGTACTTTCTGGTGCCGCCGATTATTCCGAAACCGAATGATCCGTTCTGACGATGCTGTCTACACAGTGCGACCGGTCGACCGCCGAGTCGACACACGACCGACAGCCTCGTCGAAATTGCACTCGCCCAAACCTGGGTGATGGCAGTATCCGAGGGATGCTCGTTCGCGTGCCCGTCACTCTGCGCGTCATCCTTGTTTTTGCGTTCACCGGTTGCGGACGCGTTGGCTTTGTTGAGCCGCGGGACGCCGGTGGATCGATCTCGGATGCGGTCGTCGACGGTTCACGCGAATCAGACGTGACGCTCGACGTGGCCCTGCCACTCGACGTTCGCGACGCCTCGCTTGAAGCGACCGTCGATTCCGCGATCGACGCAGAGGAGATCGGAGTGGACGCTTCGGCCGATGCCCTGTCGGACGCATTCGCGGCGACGGCCGATGGACAGGACGACTCTCCGTCAGCAGACGCGGGCCTGAGCGATGATGCGCCCTCCGACGCTCCACGCGCGCGCCCTGTCCATCCACCGGTTGTCTTCCACACGGACCTGTTGAGTGGCCCCAACCAAGGTGGCGGGCTTGCGGGGGCGGAGGGAACCTATCTCACAATCTACGGCGCGTTCTTTGGAGCGACCCAAGGCACGTCCAAAGCCGGTGTTGGCGTCGGTGAGGGCGGGGGAGAGGTCTCTCGCTACTTGAGTTGGCAGGACGATCGGATCGTGGTTGCCCTTGGACCTACGGCCGCCACCGGTCCGGTTGTTGTCGAGACTCCCGCAGGGATGAGCAACAACGACGTTCGTTTTTCGGTTCGCGCGGGCAACCTTCGCTGCGTCGATGGAGCGACGGGGCTCGATACAAACAGCGGATCATTTGGTGCGTGCTGGCGAACGGTCGATCACGCGATCACCGCGGTGCTCCCCGGCGACATCGTCTACCTCCACTCGTCGGTGACCACAACGGCTGCGATTTCTGTGTTCAGCGGCGGCACGCAGTCCCTCCCGGTCGCATTTGTCGGCTTCCCGGGCTCGCGCCCAACGCTGAACACGAACGGCAACGCTGTATTCTCGCCGAGCAGCGCGTCTGTGAACTTCATTGTTCTCAGCAATCTCGCGTTCACCGGCACCACTGCGGTCGACGTCAGAGACACGACAGGGTGGCGCGTGGTCGGCAACGACATTGCCTGTGACGCGGTCCGTCCCGGGACAGGATGCGTCATGATGGGCGGGTCACTCAACGCGCAGCTTCTCTCCAATGAGATTCACGATGTGGAGGGGCCCGCCGGGCAAACGAGCGTCGAAGCGGGCAACGCGCGGGGGCTTCGGGTAGTCAGGAATCGATTCCGCGCAAACCGCCTCACGGACCTACGACTCGTTTACTCAGGTGGGGCGTCCCAGTTTGGCGATGTGCTGGTCTCGCACAACGAGTTCCGCGACGGCCGATGTGGTGCGATTCTCGTCGCAGGAACGGATGACCGCTTTGGCGCCGTGCGCATCGACAACAACGTCTTCGCCCTCTTGCCCACCGGACCCGATGCGAGATCTAGCTGCGAGTCACACGAATGCGTGGCGGTAGATACGACGGGCTCGTTGAACGGCTTCGGCGCTGTGAGTGCCAGGCAGAACACTCTCGTGGGATGCGGCGTCGACGCATCCGGCAGCGCGGCCTTCAGCAACGACTCCACAACTCTCACGCTCAACCTCACCGCGAACGTCGTTGTGCTCTCGCCAGCGGAAACGTTCTTCGCCGGGACAGGAGCGTTGACCGCATCGACCAACCTCTGGAGCGGCGCGGGAAGCCCGCCCGTCGCGGACGCCACTGCGCTCTTGGGCTCGCCCATCTTCATCAACGCCGCGGGTGCGGACTATCGCCTCTCCGCGTCTTCCCCCGCGATCGATCGCGTCACCGCGGTAGGAGGCGCCACTGCGCGGGACTTCCGCGGCGGCGCTCGAACCGTCGGCGCGCTTTCGGACCTTGGCGCGTTCGAGCGCGACTCGATGTTTGATCCTTAGACGGGCTCGCTCGGTCACGGAGCGTTGACTGTTGAGAGCGAAGTTCCCGCGAACGGAAGCCTTGGTCATTGCCGGTGTCGGCACAGACGGGCCGGCGCTCGCTGCGTGCGCTACTCGTGTCCCTGACCGTTCAACAAAAACTTTCGAAACGTCTCCCAGTCGACCTGCGCAATCGTATTGATGTGGGAGTCCGTCTTTCCGTCGGGAGTGACGCGCAGCAACCCGCCAAACGTTCCCGCCACCGCACACTCCAAGTAGATCCCGATCTCGAAGTTGCACCAGCGAGCGCCGCTCGGTGCCTTCAAACCCAATGAGAGCAGGGCGGGATTCTTGTCGAACATCCCGGCCTCTTCCATCTCGCGAAGGTCCACGATCTGCCCCAGAAGCGTCGCTTCCCACGCGTCGAAGCCCGTTAGGCTTGCACCGGATCGCGCGCGCGTACGCCACGCGGGATTGAACGACGGAACAGTCTCGACCACCGCGTCGCCCAGCAGCTCTGCGAACCGTGCGATGGACAAGCTCTCGCGTGATCGGTCCATGCGCGCCTGCACCAACAACGCCATCAAGTACTCCTCGAGCGAACCAAGGTCCCCTTGCGCCTCGTCGCAAAGCTCGGTCACGTAGCGATACAGATCCGCGTTGGTCTTCAAAGTCATCGCGTGCCAGGAGCGTATCCTCGCGCAGCAGAATAGCGAGCAGACGCTCTAGAGGTTGAGCCAACCTAGCCACACTCGGTTCGCCCCGCCGCTGTCGAAGAGTCGACCATCGAGCGAGATATCTCCGAGAAAACGAGCAAGCACCCACACACGGTTGTTCGCGCCATCGATCGCGATCCTCAACGCCGTGTCTGTACTGGTCGGCGTTGCAAGGTGAGTCACACGCGTGAGCGATGAAGCCACCACGTCATACTCGACCAGGAGGATGTCGTCCTGAAACGCAGGCGTGTACGGCACTCCACCGATATCCACCGCAGCAGAGAATCTCCCCGCTACCACAAGACGCGACCCGTTCAGTGAACCCACCAACCAATCGAACGGCAGCGTTTGGCGGAAGGTCGGCGACGCTGTGCATTCTATGTACGACGACTGAGTGGACGCGTCGGCCGCAATGAATGACACCGGCGTGCCTTGGTACACCGCCAGCAGGCACGTCGCCTCGGCCGAAGGAAGCACTTGCAACACATTCGCGTAGGCGCTCGCGCCGGACACCGAGAGGAATCGGTGGTCCACGTAGGTGCCTGCCGCGTCGTACGACGCGACGAATCCCCACGACGTGAGCGTGCCCGACCCGACTAGACCCGTTCCAAAGTCGGCGCGCGACGACACCTGCCCGAACGCCCAACTCTCCGCACCCACCCGCACCACACCCGCGACTCCGAATGAGCCGCCGGGGGACGCGTTCCACGCGATTGCTCGGTGCGTCAGCGCATTGTTCGCCGTGTCGAAGCGCGCGACGTGCACGTTTCCAAATCGCGTGCCCAAACCAAGGTTCATGGCGGGGCCGATGTGCGCCGCGACATCGAATGTTTGATCGTCCGCAATCGAGGACATCGGCGAAGGAGTAACGGGTGATGTGTAGGTGCTTGCGAATCGGTGCGTCCCATCTGTCCCAACCGAGTAGTGCAGCCAACCGCGTCCGCTGGAGACGGTGATCGGAGTCGAAGACGGCACGGTCGCTGTCCCTTCCATCCACCCCGTTATGAGCAGGGCGCCCGTGGTTCCATCGCCCGTCACCGAGAGCGCGTTCGCGACGATCCCAGTCGTCCCGTTCAAGACGCGCTGCCACCGAAACGCACCGTCTGGCGTGAACGACGCAACGACCAGCGCCCACGACACCACGGAGATAGGGCCGCCCCCAATATCGACCGAGCTCGTCGTGGGCCCAGCGATGTACACGTTTCCTTCGTCGTCCACGTCGAACACCGTCGGCTGAAAGTTGGCGAGACCTGTCACCGGAAGGAGAGGGCGCACAGTGCCTGGGGCGGACGTGGACCCGTCGACGGCAGCGTCATTGGAAGCCGAGACGTCCGCAGTAGCCGCGTCGGGGGCTGGGGCAGTCTCCGCAGCGTCCTCGCTCGCGTCGATTGCAACGCTCGCGTCGGTGAGCGCGTCTAGAGCGGGAGCAGATGCTTCGCTGCGGCCTGCATCCGTTGCGTCTGAGACCCGTGCATCCATGGGAGCTGCCGCATCAACTGCGCCCCCATCAAAGGCAACGTCGTTCAGCGCAGCGTCGTTCAGCGCGATGTCGAACCGGGTCGGCACATCCAGCGCCGCATCGCGCCTCGCGTAGTTGATGCGACCACACGCCACGAGCGTCAGCGCGGCGCCGCACAGAGGCGCCAGCAGTGATCGATCGCGGCTCCCCAGACGCATTCGATAGTTTGTGCACCTTGTGCAGAGGCAGCGTCAACGTGGATCGCGCGATCCGCCAAGGGTGTTCAACGCTCGCGCTCTTCATTGTTAGGAAACCATCAGAGACTTGACCGACCTCCCCAAACTGGCTCCTGTCCGGGTCGCGGTACTGTGGCTGGTCCGCATGAGCCAGCGCGCGCTGCTCCTCGAAGCCCATCATACGACCCACATCGAGGGCACTCAGCTGAGCATCGAACAGGCCGAACAACTCTGGGCAGGTCGCGATGTGACGGG
>CAZWQH010000107.1:0-12402 GCA_964635815.1 uncultured Sandaracinaceae bacterium | reverse complement strand
TGCTCATCGCAATCCTGCAAGCCGCGACTCAGATCAATGACTCGGCGACGGCGTTCGCTCCGAAGCTACTGGTCGTCGTGGTCACCCTTACCGTATCGGGAGAGTTCATGCTTCGGCGCGTGAGCGACTTCGCGACGCGTGCGATCACAAGCGCGGCGACAATTCATCGCTGATCATGGACATCGGATTCGCAGAGCCGCTGGCCAGAGCAGTGATCCTCGGATCGGTAAGGACGAGCGTCGCGATGACGTTCCTACCACCGCCATTTGGTGGAGTGGCACCCACACCAGCGCGTGTCCTTCTCGCCGTCGCGATCAGCTTCATTTCGAACGCGAGCCACGCTGTGTTGGACATGGACTCGGGCCGCGGGCCGTGGACGCCGCTCGATTTCGTAGCCGACTGCGCCGCCGAGTTCATGGCGGGGGCAGTCATTGGTTTGACGTCGCGGCTCGTGCTCGCGAGTGCCGAGGTCGCGGGCGGAGCCATTTCTACATCGATGGGTTTTGGATTCGCCTCGCAGATCGACCCGACCAACGGTGAAGAATCAACGGCGGTCGCCCAGCTCCTGTGGCTTGTTGCGATCTGCATCTGGTTCTCTTTGAACGGGCACCATCAGGTCATCGCGGCGTGTGCCATCCCCACCGGGCAGACGCTCGAGTACGCAACGGCGAACACCGAAGCGCTTGTTCGTCACGCGCACACGTTCGTTCAGCGTGGCATCACGCTTGCACTGCCCGTAGTCGGCGCAATGCTCTTCGTCCACATCGGTTCTGCGACGCTCGCGAGAATGGTTCAGCGCGTACAGCTGTTCGGCGTGGTCTTTGGGATCGCGGCCATCGTCGGCATAGCGAACCTCGAGCTCTCCGCAGGTGCACTCGTCAGCGCCATCGCGGACCAGCTCCGAACGAGTCCGCTCACAGAGATTGATCCTCGTCCCATTCACGCGCCCATCCAAGGAGGCGTGCAGTGAGCGCAGGCAAAGAAGAGCCTTCGCGAGGCGAACAAACTGAAGAAGCGACGCCCCGCAAGCTTGAGCAGCTTCGTGAGCAAGGCCGGGTGGCTATCAGTCACGATCTGACCGCGGCAGCATGCTTCGCAGCAACACTGATCGTCTTCGTGCCGCACTTTCGTGAGTCCGGCGCGGTCATGGCCACGATGCTCCAGCGTGCGATGCGCGGACTGCAGCCCGATGGGGCATCGTTTCACTCGTTGTCGTTGGCGCAGCTCGGCGCTTTGCGAACTGCATTCTTCAAAGCCGCCATCGTTCCCGTGCTCGTCGGCGCTACGGTTGCCTGGGCTAGTGGGCTCCTACAGACGCGCGGAATGTTTTCGCCGAAGCTGCTCGCGCCGGACGCATCCCGTTTCGATATCCCCGCGCGCCTGCAGCAGATGCTCTCGACGAAAGCTTGGGTGGATGCCCTCAAGGGATTCGCCAAGGCAATCGTCTTGGTCCTGACCGTCTTCTTCGCCGTGCGGAGCGACCTTCCGATGATCCTCAATCTCCCGCGTTCAGGGCTTGGACCGGCACTCGACACACTGTCTCGGTGCGTGCTCCGCCTTTTGTACGTGCTCGGCGGACTGTTCCTCGCGATGGGGATGATTGAATACGCGCTCGCGTTCTTCCGCCATCAACGCGAAACAAAGATGAGCCGCCAAGAGATCAAGGACGAGCACAAGGAGCAGGAAGGCGACCCAATGCTTCGCGCAAAGCGGAAGGCGCGTGCACGACAACTCGTGAAGCAGCGCGCGGAGATGCAGATCAAGTCCGCGACCGTCGTGATCACAAACCCGACGCACTACGCGGTCGCCCTGCGGTATCGCGTGGGCAAAGATGCGGTTCCGATCATCATCGCTCGTAGCGAAGGTGATCACGCCCTTGCGGTTCGAACAGCGGCACGCTCGCACGGTGTACCGATCATCGAGCATCGCGCCCTCGCGCGCGCGCTGCATGCAAAAGGACGCGTCGGCCGGGCGATCCCCGTCGACTTGTACCGTGCGGTTGCTGAGATCATCGCACACGTCCTACGGATTCGCGGAGCTGCGCCGCGTGCAACCCAGCGAGCTAGCGCGTCATGAGCACGGTTCAATCCGCGTTCACGGAGACGTTCAACCGAACCACTGCGCGCAATGCCGCGGTTCCGGTCGCGCTCGTCGGAATCGTACTCCTGATGGTGTTCCCCCTTCCCGCGTTCGCGCTCGACCTGTTGCTGGCGGTTTCGGTAGCGCTGTCCGTTGGGCTGCTTTTCCTGGCCATACAGATTCAGCGACCGCTCGATCTCTCCGCGTTCCCGACGATTATCTTGTTCGGAACGCTTCTTCGCCTCGCGCTCAACGTCGCATCCACTCGGTTGATTCTGCTTCACGGAAGCGACGGCCCCGGAGCAGCAGGCGCGGTAATTCGGGCGTTTGGAGAGTTTCTGGTCGGCGGGAACTACGTCGTTGGCGCGACGATCTTCATCTTGCTTGTCGTGATCAACTTCGTCGTGATCACGAAGGGCGCATCACGCGTGGCAGAAGTCGCAGCCCGCTTCGCACTCGATGCGTTGCCCGGCAAGCAGATGGCGATCGACGCCGACGTCGCTTCAGGCGCACTTACCCAGGAGCAGGCGCGTACTCGCAGGAAGGAAGTCGAGAGCGAGAGCGACTTCTTCGGAGCAATGGATGGCGCGTCAAAGTTCGTTCGAGGCGACGCGATCGCGGGCCTGCTTATCACAGCGATCAACATCGTCGTTGGTCTCATCGTCGGCGTGGTCCAACACGGGATGCCGCTCGTCGACGCCGCGTCCACGTACACACTCCTCACGGTGGGTGACGGGCTCGCATCCCAGATCCCCGCGCTTCTGTTCTCGACAGCAGCAGGCGTTGTAGTCACGCGAGTCTCGGCGGGAGCGGCACTTCCTCCCATGCTCGTCCAACAGCTCGGCGGTTCCTCGGGTTCGCTCGCGATCACGAGCGTTTTTCTGGCAGTTGTCGGCCTCCTTCCGGGAATGCCCGCGTTTCCATTCCTCGCGCTTGCGGGCGGACTATTCTGGGCTGCGCAGCGTGCGCGAAAGCTCGCAGCGCCTGCCGCTGAGCCATCCGCGGCGACCGACGCGCCGCGTCCCCCGACGGAGCGCGAGCGACTCGAGGGCCTTCTTTCCGTCGAGCTCCTTGAGCTAGAGGTCGGATACGATCTGGTTCCTTTGGTCGATGCGAGCTCCAAAGGAGAGCTTGTCGAACGAATCGCGGGCATCCGTCGAGGGATCGCAAGTGAGCTCGGCATACTCGTCCCGTCGATTCACATTCGCGACAACCTCCGCCTCGCTCCGAACGCATATAGGCTCTTGCTCTCCGGTAACCCGGTTGGCAGCGGAACCCTCCGCGTCGGTCGATACCTCGCCATGGACCCTTCGGGCGCCCTCGCCGAGATCGGCGGTGAGCGCGTGCGTGAACCCGCGTTCGGCCTTCCGGCTCGCTGGATCACTCCAAACGAGAGAGATCACGCAGAGTCGCTTGGCTACACGGTCGTGGACCCCGCAACCGTCGCGGCGACGCATATCACGGAGCTGCTCCGGTCGGTGGCACACGAGCTGCTTGGTCGAGCAGAGGTGCAAGACCTACTCGACATACTCGCGAGGCGCGACCCACGGATCGTGGACGAAGTGATTCCGAATATTCTCAGCCTTGGTGAGTTCATCGGCGTTCTTCGTGCGCTCCTCAAGGAGTCCGTCTCGATCCGCGGCCTTCGTACCATCCTGGAAGTCGTCGCCGATCATGGCAGGACCGTCAAAGATCCGACGCAGCTCGCCGAGTTTGCGCGCGAACGTCTCGCTCGTCAGATCACTGCGCGATTCAAGTCGGAGGACGGACGGGTTGCTGCTCTCGTCGTCGACCCAAGAACGGAAGACTTGTTCCGTCAAGGCGTAGATTCTGCAACCGCCCAGAAGTTCCTCAGTGCGCTGGACGAGCGCGCCAAGTCTTTCGCTGGACTGAGCACGCCGCCCGCAATCCTGTGTGCACCGGATGTCCGACGCGCGATCTCGCAGTTCGTCGCCAAGCGCATCCCCGGTTTGTCCGTTCTGAGCTTTCGTGAGTTGGACGCCACGACAAGTGTGCGTTCGCTCGGTGTCATCGCCACGTAGTCACCCGACAAGAAGGAGATGTTCAAATTGCAACTCTCAACTTTTACTGCCGATCGCCTCGATGAAGCACTTCAAATGGTCCAGCGAGCTCTCGGCCCCAACGCGTGGATCGTTTCATCGGACCGCGTTCCGTTCGCGAACGGCGTGCGCTACACGGTCCGCGCACTTCCCGAAGGAGCGACTCCCGAATCCGACGCGTTCACGAAGCTCTGCGTCGGCTACGGAATCGCTGACGAGGTCTGCCGACAACTTTCGGAACGGTGCCCTCCCGTCGGACATCCTAGCGCACGACTAGAATCCGCCATCGCGAGCACATGCGCATTCGCGCGACCGACGAATCGCGTGGTTGTCTTCGTCGGCCCAACCGGAACAGGAAAAACGACGAGCATCGCCAAGATTGCGACGGTTGAAGCCCTGACGCGAAACCGCAAGGTCGCGCTGATCTCCACGGATGGGTATCGCATCGGTGGCTCTGATCAGCTTGCAATGTATGCGGACCTAATCGGAATTCCGTTCGAGTTTGCTTCGGACGCTACGAGCTACTCAAGGGCGCTCCGGTTACATGCAAGCGCGGACCTGATCCTGGTGGATACGCCTGGGCGTGGGCCGAGAGAGCACGAAACCCCCTCCACCCTTTCTGACGTTTTGCAGGTGTCTGCGCAGGAACACGCAGTGGTGTTCTGCACGAACGCCCATCTGCGTGATGCGGACGCGGATCTCATCGCAGCCGCGTACAAGCGCTACCGCCCCGCCCATCTCCTGCCGACGAAGCTCGATGAGTGCGCCTCGCTTGGCGGAGTAGTGAATCAAGCTGTGCGCTTTGGACTTCCCCTCGCGTGGCTCTGCACCGGCCAAAGGGTGCCCGAGGACATCGAAGACGCGTCAGCCGAAGCGTTGTCGCAATGGTTGCGAACATCGTCAGCGCCCGCTCGAGGAGACCGACGCATCTCCGAGCGACGGCTCGTCGATCCCAGAGGCACCGGCTCGAGCGCGATACAGGAAGGTCCGATTTCATGAGCTCCGCCCATCAAGCACGCATGCTGGCCGACGGTCGCCACGCCGCAGAGCTACTCGAACCGCGTGTCGAACAACTTCGGCGCGTCAGCGCGATCCGCCGTGCGTCCCGCCGGGCCTCCGTCATCGCTGTCACGAGTGGAAAAGGCGGAGTTGGCAAGTCGCAGATCGCGCTCAACTGCAGCGTCGTCCTGGCGGAGCAAGGGCTCAAAGTCTTGCTCGTCGACGCGGATCTCGGACTCGCGACGCTCGATGTGCTTCTAGGCGTCCGCCCTGTCGCAGATCTTGGCGAAGTTGTCGCGGGATCTGCATCTATCGAGGACGTTCTGATCTCATGCGGACCCAACTTGACGCTCCTTCCCGCGGCGCCCGGACGCTACGACACCGCGAACGTCGGAGCCGCCGAGCGAGCCCGGATCCGAGGATACGTTGAAGAGGTCGCCATGGGCTTCGATGTCGTGCTCGTCGATACCGGCGCAGGCATCGGTGCGACAACGATCGACTTCGTCGGTTTTGCAGATGACGCGCTAATCGTCCTGACGCCTGATCCTGTTGCACTACGCGACGCATACGCGACAGCAAAGATCCTCTACCGACGTCTGGGTCTCGAGCGGGTGTACACCGTTGCCAACCTCGTATCGTCGGTCGACGAAGGCGAAGCACTCGCTCAGAGTTTCCGCGAGATCACGTCACGGTTCTTGCCCGTCAGCGTCATGAATCTCGGCGTCATACCGACGTGCCAACTTCTGCGGGACTCGACCTTCGCCGGAGCGCCGCACCTAACACGTCAACCAGATTCGCACGCCTCACGAGCACTTCGGGCGTGCGCGCGAGCCCTCCCCGTTCGACCACGACGTGTGCTCGCATGCTAAGCGCCCGCGCAACAGAGACGGCAAACGACAACCGTGACGAGCTGATCGCTCGCGGCCTCGTCGTGGTGCGTCGAATCGCTTCACGTTTGGCGCGCAGGCTTCCGCCGTCGGTCGAACTGGATGACTTGCTAAGCGCTGGGAACGAGGGTTTGCTGCGCGCTGTCGCCTCGTACGATCCTTCCCGCCCGGAAAAGTTTGAGGGCTACGCGGAAGGGCGCATCCGCGGGGCCATCCTCGACGAGCTACGTGCGGCCGATTCGCTGACTCGCTACGGACGGCGGAAGATGACGGACGTAACGCGGGCGATTCGAAAGCTCGAAGCGACTCTGGGTGCCGCGCCGAGCGAGGAACAGATCGCGGCGGAGCTCGGGATCTCGATCGACGCGTATCTGACCCTGACTGCTGAGCTGTCGAGAGGCCTGGCGCTCTCATGGTTGTCCGAGGGAGATCCGGATCAAGTCCCGGGCGGAGAAACCAACCCGCTCACGCAGCTCGCGGCCGCCGAGATTCGCGAGCTTCTTCGCGAGGCAATCTCAGCTCTGCCAGAACGTACGCAGCAAGTGTTGGCGCTCTACTACCAACACGAGACCACACAGTCGGAGATCGGCGCGATCCTCGGCATCACGGAAAGTCGCGTCTGCCAGATCCTAGGGGAAGCGCTCCCACGGCTCCGCGTAAAGCTCAAGTCGATCGCTCGAAACGTGTTCGAGGAGTGAGGACTTCATGAGTCACGGAATCTACAGTGCAGTGTCCGGCGCCCTCGCTCAGGAGGTCTCCCTCGAGTCGGTCGCCAACAACGTCGCGAACAGCCGCACGATAGGCTTTCGCGGCGACCGCGTGAGGTTCGAGGAAACGCTGCGCCAAGCAAGCGCGACGCCGGCCCCGACAGACCCTATTCGCTACGTCCGGCCCCAAGTCTCGACCGACCTTCGTGTCGGCTCGACCACGACCACCGGGAACCCGCTCGACTTGGCGATCGCCGGAGACGGGTACTTCGTCGTCGAGGCTCCTGGTGGCGAACGACTGACGCGCGCCGGGCAGTTCAGGCTGGATCCAAACGGGGTTCTCACTACCTCGGAGGGCTACCCCGTGATGGGGACGAACGGAGAAATCCGACTGGCGACGGGGAGCGCGCCACAGATCACCGCGAACGGACGAGTGACCGCCGGCGGCGCTGAGATTGACCGACTGCGTATTGTCACCGCGCCGAACCAGGCCATCTCGAAGGAGAGCGGGATCATGCTCGTCGCGCCGCGGAGCGCGATTACCGATGTCGAGAACCCCGCGCTCCTCGTCGGTTCCCTCGAGAGTTCGAACGCGAGTCCGATCTCGAGCATGACGGAACTGATCGCAACCCAACGAACGTTCGACGCGTTCCAGCGCGTCATTCAAGGCTTCCGCGAGCTCGACTCGCGGACGGCACGTGATCTCTAACGAAAGGCACAACGATGCTTCGAAGTCTGCACAGCGCGGCGAGTGGAATGCTCGCCCAAGAAACCCAGATCGACGTCACCGCAAACAACATTGCGAACGTCAGCACGACAGGCTTTCGGCGAGCGCGCGCCGAGTTTCAAGACCTTCTCTATCAACAGCAGCGTACTGCGGGGGGCGGCACGGGTGCCCCTCCGTCCGGAACCCAGATCGGACAAGGCACGCGGATAGCAGCGACGCAGTTTTCACACACGCAGGGCAACTTGATGCAGACGGGCAACACGCTCGACGTCGCCATCGAGGGGTCCGGCTTCTTTCAGATCGAGCGACCGGACGGTCAAACGATGTACTCGCGCGCAGGCAACCTTCAGACGAACGCGGAAGGGCAACTTGTTACGGTCGACGGCTGGCCGCTGTCTCCTGCGGTCTCCATTCCACAAGGCGCCACGTCGCTCACCATTGCGCCGAACGGAACGATTAGCGTCACGATGCCGGGAGCTGCGGAGTCGCAAGCGATCGGGCGGATCCAGCTCGCGACCTTCCCCAACCCAGGCGGCCTGGAGGCGCAAGGACGCAGTCTCTTTCGCGCCAACGACGCGAGCGGAAGTCCGATCGTTGCGTCACCCGGCGAAGAAGGGCTCGGTCAGCTTTCGCAAGGCTTCCTCGAAGGCTCGAACGTTCAGGTCGTGAACGAGATGATCGACTTGATCTCGAGTCAACGTGCGTACGAGATCAATCACCGAGTCATTCAATCGGCCGACGACATGCTTCGCAAAGCGGTCGAAGTATGACGCAGGTTCTCCGCTCGTTTTCGCGCGCCCACGCGTGGCCGCTCGGCGCCTGCGCTGCGTTCGCTTCCCTGACGCTGGCGCTGGGAACCGAAGCTCAACGTCGATCCGATGTTTCACCGTCCGTCGAAGCGCGTATCGCGGAGTCTGTTCCAGGTTGTGAAGTGCTCGAGGTGCGTACGACAGCACGAGCTTCGCGCCGCAATGCGCGCGAATCGAGCGTACTCGAAATCACACGACCGGATCGCGTCGTCACCCCGTTGACGGTGTTCTGGATCACAAACACCTCCACCGGCGAGAAGAACGCCCTGAGCGTGAAGCTCGATTGCGAACCGCCCGTGCTCACGCCTGGAGATACCATTCGAATCTCGTACTCCACGGGCGCAGTCCGCATCGAGACCGTCGGTCAGGTGCGCGAGGCTGCGCGCATCGGTGACCGAGTCAATGTGCGCACTCAGAGTGGGACTCTCCTTCGAGTTCGCATCGTTTCGAGCGCGCACGGAGAAGTTGTCCAATGACGCGAGTCTTAAGCGTAGCCGTCGTTGTTCTCACCGCTTCATGCGGAACGGCGCCGGTGCAACACATCCGCGAGCATGAGGCACGAAGTCGAACGTTCGACCCGGGTGACTACGAACAGACCACGACTGCGCTCTCCAACGGTTCGCTCTGGCGCGCGGACTCGCGGAGTCTCTTCGCCGACTTTCGTGCTGCCCAGGTCGGTGATGTCGTCACAGTCCGCATCGACGAGAATCCGCGTGCAGTGGGTGATGCGAACACGAACATGGACCGCCAGTCCGATCTTTCGTTTGGGATTCCCGGGCTGTTTGGTCTCACTTCCGCGCTCACCCGCGCGTATCCGGACCTCGACAGCGAAAAGCTGATCGACATCATCAGCCAGAGCGGCTTCGATGGAGCGGGATCCACTCGCCGCTCGAGCCGAATCGAAGCCGCCGTCGCAGTCCGCGTGCGACGCACTCTGCCCAACGGTGACTTGTTCATCGAGGGGTCGAAGATCCTCCTCGTCAATGACGAAGAGCTGCATATGTACTTGTCCGGAGTCATCCGCCCGGCGGACATCGCTCAAGACAACACAGTTTCGAGCGGACAGATCGCCGACGCGGAGATCGAGCTCACTGGACGCGGAGACCTCGCGACCAACCAACGACAAGGCTGGCTCCGCAGACTCGTAACGGAGGTTTCGCCTCTATGACGAATACACATGCACACATTCCTCGAAACTCACACCGACTGCTCCGGATCCTTGTCGGCGCGCTTGCGGTCGCGACTCTCTTGACCGCTTCGCATGGATCCGCCGCACGCATCCTTGACCTCTGCGACGTTGACGGTGCGCGCCCCAACCAGCTGATTGGATATGGGCTCGTCGTCGGACTCGCAAATACCGGCGACACCGGTCAGTCTCGCTTCACCGTTCAGAGCACTGCTGCCATGCTGCGTCGACTCGGCGCAACGATCGATCCCACTCTGATCCAAACTCGAAACGCTGCTGCAGTGATGGTGACGGCCACGCTCCCCGCGTTCATCGCACCGGGTCAGCGCATCGACGTGCATGTATCCTCGCTTGGCAACGCCCGTTCCCTCGCAGGTGGAGTGCTCCTTCAGACTCCGCTGCTCGCAGGGGATCGCGCGGTGTATGCCGTCGCCCAAGGTCCCGTCGTCGTTGGGGGCTATGGCGCGTCCGGGAGCACTGGTTCTTCGGTCCGACTCAACCACCTGACAACCGGACGTGTTCCATCCGGTGCGATTGTCGAGCGAGAGGTCGCACGTTCGATTGTACAAACGGAGTCGACCCCACCTGCCGCGGACGCGGCAGAGGAGGCCGCCACGCCCACGACCACCGAGCCAAACGCGACGAGACAGACCGTCGTTCTGACTCTTCGCTCACCCTCGTTCATCACCGCTCAGCGCATCGCCGAGGCCATCACGACGCTACTCGGTGCCGAGGCACGCGTCTCGGCACGTACCGCGGGTGTGGTCGAAGTTGTCGCGCCACCCAATGACCCCAGAGATGCGACAGCGCTGATCGCGGCGCTTCAGATCCTCGAGGTGGAACCAGAGAACCGCGCGCGCATCGTGATCGACGAGCGCACCGGTACGATCGTCATTGGCGCGGGAGTTCGGATCCGTGAGGCCGCGGTCGCGCAAGGAAGTCTGCGCGTCGAGATCCAAGAGACCCTGCAAGCGTCTCAGCCGACGGCTCCGTTTGGTCAGGGCAGCACCGCCGTCGTCCCAAACACTCGTGTCGACGCTCAGAACGCGTCGCCCCCGCTCCGCGTGCTCCCAACCGCCGCGACACTTGCCGATGTAGTCGCGGCTCTCAACGTCGTGGGCGCGAGTCCACGCGAGCTGATCGCGGTACTTCAAGCACTCCGTTCCGCGGGGGCGCTGGAAGGGGAGATCGATATCCAATGACGTCCACGATCTCGCCCCCGTTACGCCTCCCGGGCGGATCGGAGCCGCAGCTCGACGGTGCTGGCGCAACGCAAGAACACGCCGCGAAGGAGTTCGAGTCCTTCCTCCTCGCTCAGATGTTCTCAATCATGCGCAGCGGTACCTCGATGGTCGAAGGGCCGGGTGCCGAGATGTACGGCGCGCTCATCGATCAGCACGTGGGCCAGGCACTCGCGGAGGGCGACGGAATCGGGCTCGCTGAGATTTTCAAAGACCCACACGACGACCCGCGAGGCGGATCCTTGGTGGGGACACTCTCGGGTACCTTCCGCTCAAACTCGGGCGTGCCTCCGATCGCGACGACCCATGAGCAAGGCACTCTTCACGGCCCGCTGTCGGCGGCCGCGCGCGAAGTGGCAGACCTCGATGGCGTCGAGAATCAGTGGGGACGCGACGGAAGATTGACGGTCCGGGACCTCAGCAGCCGGTTTTCCACGCAGACGGCGTCGGGGGAAGAGGCGCGGTTCGCGGTTCGAGACGCGAACGGTTTCGCAGGCTATTACAAATGCAACATCTTCGCGCTTGAGACTGCGCGCCGAGCGGGATTTGCCGTCCCGGTCATCGCGCGCGACCGTGGGTGGGGCTATCCGAGTCCAAACGGGATCGCGAACGACCTCTCGGACGGTCGCGTGCGAGCCAATTGGGCCGAGATTGCATCGGACCGCACTCCGGATGAAATCAACGCAGCGATTTCGCGCGGCAGTGGATTCCTGCTCGTTGGCGACGCGCACACCGAAGGAGCCTCTGGTCACATGGGCGTCATCGAGAACATTCGCTCGATCGAGCGGGACGCTGCCGGACATATCGTTCGACTCGAGTACGACGGCTGGGAGGCGAGAGCGGAGGGCGCAGAACACCTCGCCGGTCGGACCTGGGCGGTCTTTGGGCACGGGCACGATTCTCGCTTATCCCCTAGGAGCATGCACTCCGGCGATTCGAGCGATCCAACGCCAGCAAACGGCGAAACGGTTGATACACGCAGCACACGGCGCGGATTTGCAACGATCTCCGTCGTTCAGCTCAAGCGAGCAGACCGCGCCGAGACTCCAACTTCAGCAAATGCAACCGCATCGCGGTTGGACCTGCACGAATGATCTCATTTGCGCCTAAACGCGCACATGTGATCTGCCGATATTCATCTCTAAGGACAATATGAAGATCAATCGCCCCACCGGACCGGCCGCAGCTCAACGAATCTCTGAAACAAGGACAGCAGCGACCGCAGGGAAAGGCGCCCGCACCTCGGACGCAAAACCGAGTGTCGACCCTCGCGAGACGGTTTCGGGCGAATTTGTTCAGGTGTCGAAAGCCGCGCGACAGTTGGCCCGCAACGAATTCGCGCCGGCGTTTGACCTTGAGCGCGTCGAGAGACTTCGTGCGGAGATTGCTGCCGGAACCTTCAAGATCGACCCCGGTTCGATCGCCGACGCGATGCTACGCGAGGAACGCTGATGATTCGGGAACTCCACGAACTGCTCGCTGAGGAGCGCGCGGCAACAGCCACTGCCGACCTGGTCCGACTCGAGGACGTTCAATCGCGGAAGGCAGCGCTCATCTCACGGTTGGCGAGCAGCCCTCCCCTGCCGGCCGACGCGCTCGCGACGCTCACGAGTGCGGCGCAGTCGAACTTGCACGTCATCAAAGAGCTGGTCGACACGATGCGCGGCGTCGCCGGGTTGGCGGGAGCGAACCCGGTCTACACGCCGC
>CAZWQH010000106.1:3736-12421 GCA_964635815.1 uncultured Sandaracinaceae bacterium | reverse complement strand
AGAGCTTCGAGGCCGTCTCGGCCTGAACGAAGAAGAACGTGAGGATGGTCGCGGCGCAGAGCTTCACGAAGATGGCGCCAACCAGGACCATAGACTCCGGGATGATTCGAGGTAGGTCGGTCGTGAGCTTCAGGTCTTTGTAGACGAAGACTTCGATGATCAGAACGTAGAACGCAGTGAGCGCCGCGGCGGACAAGGGATCCAAGCGTCGCGTTCCAAACCCGATGAAGAGGAGGATCGGTAGCGCGACCTCCCACTTCGCTTCGAGGAGGGCCGCGATGGCTTCCTTCGCGTCGAACTTCGAGCGTGGAACCTTCGCGACGATGCCCATGATCCACGCGTAGACCGCGAGCATCACGATGAGCAACAGGCCGGGAAGCAGACCGGCGACCAAGAACTTCTGCAGCTCAAGCTTCTCGTGTCCGGGCGGAACCTCTTGGAGGCCCGCGACGATTCCGTACACGATCAGAGGAAGACACGGGGGGAACGTAATGCCGAGCGCGCCACCGGTAGTGACCAGGCCGAGCGAGAACTTCTCCGGGTAGCCGTCCTTCATCAGTGCAGGAAGCAAAAGGCCGCCGATTGCGACGATTGTGATCCCGCTAGCTCCGCTGAAGATGGTGAAGAACGCAGACGCTATGATGCAGACCACCGCGAGACCGCCGGGCGCCCATCCGAGCCACGCGCGCGCAACGCGAACGAGCCGCTCAGGCGTCTTCGACTCGCTCATCAAATATCCCGCGAGCGTGAACACCGGGATCGTGGGGAGCACACTCATGGTCGCGAAGTGATTGCCAAGAACGTCTTCAGCGGCTTGAGCCAGGTTCATCGGGCTGACCCCGCTCGCCCCCTTGGCCCAAAGGAACAAAGCCATGCCACCGAGGAATGTGAAGAGCGGTGAACCTAGGACGGCCATGCCGACGAAAATCGCGACACCCGTGCCGACAGATATCGACGGGACCATCGTCGTGAACACGTAGGCAGCAGCGACCACGGCGGCCGTGCACGCGAACGCGCTGGCGATCTGACCGGGGTTTGCGATGACAGGCTCCCGGTGCACAGCGAACCCCTTGCCCGGACCGCGAAGATGCGGAACGACCACGAGCGCGATCGAAAGAACGGCCGCAATCGCCAGGCTCACGCGCATACTCGTCATCGCGCCGACGCCGATCACGATGAGCAGCACGATCACGGCAACGATTCGCTCCGACTTCTCGACGGCGAAAATCAACGCAGGCTCGCGCGTCTCCGGAATGCCGTCGGGTTCGTGCGACGCTTCTTTTGCTCCTACCGGAGCTGGTGCGCGCCATGCAATCGCCGCGATGAACTCGTGGGCCGAGTGCAACAGCAGGCGCATAGCTATGAGCGAGAATCCGACGGGGATGATGTAGTGAAACTCGAAGCCGTGATCGACGACGTTTCCGGTCAGGCCGGCGATTGCGTTTTGCCGGACCGTCTCCGCTGCTTGCAGCGCTTGTTCGTGGATCGCCTGGTAGATTCCGTACGCAAGGCACGCGGCTACCACGGCGCCGAGTGCCGTCGAGACAGCGACGATGACGCGGCGCCCTCGATCGTGAATCAGGCGACCGGCAACATCGATTGCAAGATGACGACGGTTGCGTGTCGCGAAACTCGCACCCAAGAACGCGGCCCAAATGGTCCCGCGCAAAAGTATGTCGTCCGCCGCTTGCGCCCACGGTGCGTTCTGGCCGAACACGCGCGCGATGGATGCGGCCACGGCAGCAAGGACCATCAACACCACAACGATGAAAGATAGCGACGTCTCCGCGAGGAGAATGCCGCGATCGAGAATGTCGAGCGGCTTTAGAAACGGGGCGGGTTTTGCAGACGGAGCTCCTCCGGCCATGTGTCTAGCGGCCTATCAATTCGTTCCGCGTCGTCCGCGACGCGGCGCAGGGGGAGTCGCGGGGGCGGCGGCCGCAGGCGACGCAGCAAGCGCGGCGGCTTCTCCGGGGCAGCGCTGAGCGTATTGATCCATGGTCTCCGAAATACCACGCTCGGAGCAGCTCGCTTGGTTCGCTTCGACGGCGGCGGGCGCGACGACCGGGGCCGTTCGCGTTTCCGTGTTTGCGTCGGGAGCGACGTCCTCGGCGGGAGCCTCCTCGCTAGGCGCAATCAGGTCGTCGACCTGTCGCAGGTATCGCTCTGCGCGACGCTTGGCGATCAGGTTCGAGATTCGGTACGCGGGATGGATATCGCCCGCGTTGATGACTTCGTTGAGCAACGACGTGTAGAGAGCGCGGTCTTGCGCGGAGACTGCCCAGATACGCGCGTACTGGACGAGGTACATGAGATTCTTACGCGCCGATGCAGTGATGCCGCGTTCGAACTCCGCGCGAGACGCAGCGAACACTTCTTCGCCCGCGAGCTCACGCGGCGTGCTCCCGAGCATTCCGCCCAGGAGGATGGGAGGTGCGTGATCGTAGTACGTCGCGTCGAGCTCGTTTACTCGGCGAACGAGAGCAATGACGAACGGAAGGTCCGCAACCGCGTCGGGATTCTCTTTGTTGTTCGAAATGTACCGAGCCCAGCCGTACGCGCCCCAAAACATCGCAGGGACTTGCTCCGCCGCGTTGTTGAACTTCTGCAGGTATGCAGCCCAAGCTGGCAGCCCCGCGCGGATCGCGCCGGCGTGTCCGCCACCATCCGACTGCCATTGATCGAGAGCGCCAAGCCCAACTTCCTTCGCGCGCTTGAACGACAAGCTCGCTCGCCGTCGGAAGTGCTCGTAGTTCTCTTCGTCGTCGTGTTCGAGAGCACGCTCCATTCGTTCTTCGAGGAAGCCGAATCCGAGCGAACAGTAGGCGCGCGCGAGATTGCTCCGAAGCGTGCCGCTCTCCGGTTTGATCGCGAGGAGAGCTTCCATCGTCCCGATGGAACCGGGAAGGCTATCTTCGACGAGGTCGGGATCCTCGAGGCTGCTCAGCGCCGGCGATCCCTGCGCTAGCACTCCAATCGTGGAGCCGGCCGCGAAGCCCGTAAAACTGCAACCGGTCCCTGTTCCGAGGACCAACGACGCAACGATCCCAATCCGTATCCAAACAAGCGAGGTTGAACGCATAGGGCCGTGTATCCGAGCCGTGCGGGCTGTGTCAACGGGAGGTCGCTCCTCGGTGCCCCGTCCCACGGCGCGCGAGCAGCCCAACCTGAACGCGCTGGCACCCCCGCGTAGCCGCGGTTATGTTGGCAGAACACGTGAAGAATCTACCGATGGGAGGGCAAGTGCTTGCGAACGCACGCACACGCGGGAGCCTCTCACAGCACGGATTCGGCATGATTCTCCGGGATCTGCTCGACATGAAGTTCGAGGGGGCCCTCGCCATCGTGGCCGGAAGTGCTCGGCAGACGATCGACAGCGAGATGCCCACCAAGATGGTCTATTTCGCGAGCGGCCACCCGATTCACTCACGGTCCAATCTTGCGAGCGAAACACTCGCCCAAATGCTCCGGCGCGTGGGTCGAATCTCAGACTCCGCCGCTCTTGCCGCCGCCGAACGATCGCGGCGCGGGGACGGGCTCCAGGGTGAGATCCTCATGTCGCTCGGATTGCTTTCGGCGCGAGACATCGACAACGCGCTTCGCGTTCAGCAACGCGTGCGCTTCCTCGATCTCTTCTCGTGGCGTGAGGGCGCGTACGCAATCCTCGATGCGATGCATGAGCCCAGCGAGTCGATGCCCATCGGCGAGGACATTCCCGGCTTGATTATCGACGGGGCCCTCCATCGCACTCATGAAATCGAAGTTGCGCGTTTCGTCGAAGGGCGCCCCAGGGGCCCCAGTTATTTGATCGGCGGGCTCCCGGTCACACTTCGCGATCACGCCGTTCCAATCGACATCGTCACTGCGCTGGAGAAGCTCGACGGTGACCGCGAGCTCGATCCGCTTTGGGACGACTCCGATGCGCATCGCATTCTCTACGCGCTCTACATCCTGGGCTCGGTTCGTTTCGAGCTTGAGCAGCACGCACCTATCGAGCTCGATCGGCGCACCCGCTCCCGGTCCGCTGGAGAGGCCACCGCGCAGCTCCCCGTACCGATCGAAACGAAACATCTCGCCACGCCCGAGTCCGATGACGGATTCGAAGAGACCACCGGGAAGCTCGATTTGCTTGTCGACCGTGCGTACGAAGCAGACCGACTGGCGCGACAGGGCGTCGATGCTCTCGAGCGGAATGAACCTGCACGCGCGCTCGATGCGTTTGGTCGTGCTGTCGCGCTTCGACCGGATGCGGGCGAGTTCGTGGCGTACGTGGCTTGGGCGCAATTCGTCATGGGAGTGGCGGGCGAATCCCTTGACCGGGTCCTAGGCGAGCTCGACCGCGCCTCCGTACTTTCACCCGAAAGCTACGTTGTGCATCTTCTTGCGGGACGGGTAAGGAAAGCGAGCGGAGACCTCCGCGGAGCCAAGAGAAGTTACGAGCGAGCTCAGCTCGTCGTCCGTAACTGTTCTGAAAGCATGGAGTTTTTGTCGCGTCACACGGACGTCACATAAGCCGTCACCCAACCGTCACACAGCTGTCTCCGGATTGAAGTCCAGGGGGTGAAGACTCAGGGCACCAGATAGACCTGGGCGCATCATGGGTGACCTCTTTCAGAACACGGGACTTTCGATGTCGGGCGCTCTAGCGCTTTACTTCGCCCTGTTCGTCGCCCTCGCGTTCGAGTTCGTCAACGGCTTCCACGACACGGCGAACGCAGTCGCGACCGTCATCTACACCAAGTCTCTCAAACCGACCTCGGCCGTGGTCATCTCGGGGGTGTGCAACTTCCTCGGAGTGTTTCTCGGGGGGGCAGGAATCGCGTTCGCGGTGATGAAGCTCCTTCCCGGAGACGTCCTCTCGAACGCCGGAAGCTCGGCCGCGATTCTGATGGTCGCATCGCTCTTGCTCGCCGCGATTATCTGGAACCTTGGGACTTGGTATCTGGGACTACCTGCATCCTCGTCCCACACGCTCTTCGGGGCGATGCTCGGCGCAGCGCTCGCGCACTCGATCTTCACGGGCCACTTCGGCGAAGGTGTGAGCTGGAAGAAGGCGCAGGAGATTGGCCTCGCCCTCCTGGTTTCACCGCTGTTCGGTTTTGGGCTCGCCGCCGCGCTCCTCCTGTTCCTGCGCCGCACGCTCAGTCATCACCCCAAGCTCTTCAAAGCGCCGGTCGGTGACGCACCTCCGCCGTGGCCCATTCGCGCGCTTCTCATCAGCACATGCGGCGCGGTCAGCGCGGCGCACGGGTCGAACGACGGTCAGAAGGGCGTCGGTCTGATTCTCGTCATCCTGATCGGTCTCCTCCCTGCGTTCGGGCTAAATCCGGCGCACACACACAAAGAGATTCACGAGACCCTTC
The DNA here is from genome assembly GCA_964635815.1 of uncultured Sandaracinaceae bacterium. Taxonomy (GTDB): domain Bacteria; phylum Myxococcota_A; class Polyangia; order Polyangiales; family JADJQN01; genus CAZWQH01. The sequence continues at coordinate 7,058 of CAZWQH010000106.1, read as the reverse complement.
GCGCCGTGCAAATGCTCGAAACGCGAGCGACCGGCGAGGCCGCGGAGCGACTTCATGCGGCGGAGGCGACCCTCCTTCCGTTCGCCGAGTCGGCGGACATTCCACGCAACGACCGCCGCGCAGTGCGTGAAGCGATCATCGCTGCGGACACCGCGCTCGACAAGGCCCCGCTCGCGGAGCTGAACCGCGCTCAAACAAAAGCACTCCGCAAGTCTATGCGCAGCATGGTCGACTACACGCCGACCTGGGTGCTCGTCGCCGTGGCCCTCGCTCTCGGAATCGGGACGATGATCGGTTGGAAGCGCATCGTAGTGACCATCGGCGAGAAAATCGGAAAGAACCACCTAACGTATGCGCAGGGGGCCGCTGCGGAAGTCGTCGCTGCGACCACGATTGGGCTCTCGGCAACGCTCGGGCTTCCAGTAAGCACCACACACGTTCTTTCGTCCGGTGTCGCGGGCACGATGGCTGCGGACAAGACGGGCCTGCAGAAGGGCACCGTCCGCGCGATTCTGCTCGCGTGGGTGCTCACTCTCCCCGTCGCAATGCTTCTCTCCGGCCTGATTTACACGGGTCTGCGATTCGCGATGCTCATCGGCACGCCGCAAACAGCGCTCGCGATGCTCGCGTACTGAACCGCTGAGTCGTAGCGCGGAGCGCACGCCCCCTCGCTATTCGAACGGCGAACGAACACGCGGACGCCTCCCGCAAGGCGTGTTACACACTACGCCCATGACCCACCCGAGCTACATCAAGCCGGTCGAGTTCATTTGGATGGATGGAAAGCTCGTGCCGTGGGCGGACGCAAACGTCCATATCCTCACGCACACGCTCCACTACGGGCTCGGCACGTTCGAGGGTATCCGCTGCTATCGCACGAGCGACGGACGAAGCGCTGTCTTCCGCCTCGCGGAACACATCGAACGCTTCATGCAGTCGGCCCACATCGTCGGGCTCCCCATGCCGTTCGATCGGGGCGCTCTCATATCTGCCTGCTGCGATACCGTACGCGCCAACAAGCTCCCCGAGGCGTACATACGCCCCCTCGCCTTCATTGGTGACGGAGCGATGGGACTTGGCGCGACCACGAACCCCACACGGGTGTCCATCATCACGTGGACGTGGGGCGCCTACCTTGGCGATGAAGGCCTCAAGAAAGGCGTTCGCGCGAAGATCAGCTCGTTCACGCGTCCGGGCATCAACATGCTCATGTCGCGCGGCAAGATCGTCGGCCACTATGTAAACAGCATTCTCGCGAAACGAGAAGCCGTGGTCGCGGGGTACGATGAAGCCATCCTCCTAGACGCCCAGGGGTTCGTCGCCGAAGCCTCGGGTGAGAACATCTTCGTCGTCTCCAGAGGCAAAGTCGTCACGCCGCCGGTGGGTGGCGCAATCTTGAGCGGCATCACCCGCGACAGCGTCCTCACCCTGCTCCGAGACGCAGGCATCGAGGTCACTGAGCGCGCGCTTGGCCGTGACGAGCTCTACGTCGCAGACGAAGTCTTCTTCACCGGCACCGCCGCAGAAGTCACACCCGTCCGCGAAATCGACAACCGACAAATCGGTGAAGGCACGCGCGGTCCCATCACCGAACGCATCCAGTCAGCCTTCTTCGCCGCCGTGCGCGGCGATTCGCAACACAAAGCCTGGCTCACGTACGTCTAATTTCTGCGAATGACTCGACGAAAGCCGTAGACCCGGATCGGCTCAAAACCGCTCCCGAGACTACTCGTCGAGGGTGGCGCGAACGAACACGATGCGCCTGCAATGAGGACACTGCGGAACTTCATCACCGCTAACGGCATCGCCTTTTGCGAGCGCGTTGTACATCTGCGGAGGAATCGCGAGGCGGCAGCCACTGCATGTGCCGTTCATGACTTCGACGACACCGAACCCGAGCTTCTGACGGAGCTGGTCGTAGCGGCGAAGAACGGACGCCGCGACCTTGGCTGCGTACTCACCGCGACCGGAAACTGTTTCTGCGCGCTGCGCCTCGAGGAGCGTGCGACGTGCGCTTGCGGTCGCGTCTTGTTCCTGAACCATGGCCGCGAGCTTCTCGCATTCAGCGCGATGAGCTTCCAAGGTAGCCTTCTGCTTTTCGATCGCCTCGATCAGCTGCGTTCGCTCCGTCTCGCGTTCGCGAGTCGAGCGACGCGCATTCTCGAGTTCGCGCTCGACGAGGTCGGCCTCTCGCGCGGTCTTCACTTTTGCCGTCTTGCTCTTGGCCTTCGCCAGAACCTCGTTGAGCCGCGCGATCTCGCCGTTGTGCCCTTCGAGAGTCTTGCTGGCCTGCTCTAGCTGGGCGCTTTCGCGAGCCAGCAGAGATTCGAGTCGCGCAGCGTCGCGAGCGCGTTCCTCAATCTGCCGGGGTATTTCGGCGAGCTCCTTGTCGAAGCCGCTTGCCGTTGCATCAATCTCTGAGAGTCGAACGAGAGCCGTAAGCTGAGCGCGAAGCGTCATGTATTTGGCGGTGGTACCGCGGGCTCCCCGTGCGCGCAAGCACACGCGCGTGCTAGAAGTGTCGTCGTTCGGGACCTGCCACCGCGGGCCCGCGATCCAACTCAGGGCCTATAGCTCAATTGGTTAGAGCCCCCCGCTCATAACGGGGTTGTTCCAGGTTCAAGTCCTGGTGGGCCCACCGCTTTCGCCGCCCTGGCGAGCAAATGGAAGACCGGGCTGCCCGGTCTTCGCGAACGCGCTCTTCAGTTCTCGATGTAGCTGCGCAACTGCTTGCTGCGCGACGGATGGCGTAGCTTCCGAAGCGCCTTCGCTTCGATCTGGCGGATACGCTCTCGCGTGACCTCGAAATCCTGGCCAACCTCTTCGAGCGTGTGATCGCTCTTCTCACCGATACCGAACCGCATGCGAAGCACCTTCTCTTCGCGCGGGGTGAGCGTCTTGAGGACGCGACGGACGTCATCCTCGCAGTTCATGTTGATCACGTTCTCGACGGGCGAGAAGACCGACTTGTCTTCGATGAAATCGCCCAAGTGGCTATCATCCTCTTCTCCGATGGGAGTCTCGAGAGAGATGGGCTCCTTCGCAATCTTGAGAACCTTGCGAACCTTGTCGAGCGGCAGCTCCATCTTCTCGGACAGCTCTTCGGGAGTTGGGTCTCGGCCGAGCTCTTGTTGCAGATTGCGGGTGGTGCGGATGGCCTTGTTGATCGTCTCGATCATGTGCACGGGGATACGGATCGTGCGCGCCTGGTCCGCGATCGCTCGCGTGATCGCTTGGCGAATCCACCACGTTGCGTACGTGCTGAACTTATAGCCACGGCGATACTCGAACTTGTCGACGGCCTTCATCAAACCGATGTTGC
>CAZWQH010000106.1:0-3726 GCA_964635815.1 uncultured Sandaracinaceae bacterium | reverse complement strand
CGCGATGCTGACTACGAGTCGAAGGTTGGCTTCGACAAGCTCGGCCTTTGCGCGGTCCGCCTTGCGCTCTCCTTCATGTAGGTCGCGATACGTGCGACGAAGGATGACCTCGGAAAGGCCCATCTCGTCTTCCACAACGACGATCGTACGGCGAGCTTCTTTGATCGTCTCTTCGGCAGCGATGAAGTCCGTGAGCGTTGCGTCGTACTTCTTCTCGATGCGCTTCGCGGAGGTCGGGTCGTCCGTGAGCTCCTTGATGAGCCGACGGATTTCCTTCTCGTCCGCTCCGCCCACGCGCTGCTCGGTTTCGGAAACCGTCTGCTCCGCGCGCTCGATGCGTCGCACATAGCTCTTGAGCGTGCCGACGATTTTGTCGATCTGCTTCTTGTTGAGTTGAATCTCACGAAGGGCGTCCAGCCGGAACTGACGGATCTCTTCGATCTCGTCTTCGAGCTTCCCCTGCGCGCGATCCGAGAGCTTCTTGCCTTCGTTGTCCGTTCGAAGCTTGGTCAGCTTCTCTTCGAGTCGCTTGACCTTCTCGATCTGGCGAACGACGACCTGAACGCGTGCTTCTTCCTCGGCCTCCGGATTCGCAACTTCCTCCAGATCGACGTCGGCAGCCTCCTCCGCGGCGTCTTTGACGACGTCACGAACGCGGACCTTCCCCTTCTTGAGCTTCTCGGCGAGATCAATGATCTGAGCGATACCGACACGCGAGTTGAGGATGACCTCGAAGATCTTGTTTTCGCCCTCTTCGATTCGCTTGGCGATCTCAACTTCGCCTTCGCGCGTGAGCAGCGAGACGAGGCCCATCTTCCGCAGGTACATGCGGACCGGGTCATTGGACTTGGTGTTGTAGCCTTCCTCGCCTGGAGGAGGCGGCATAGACGCGTAGTCGCTCGCGCCTCCACCTTCTTCACCACCCGCAGACTTGCGAGGCGGTCGGCTTTGAAAGCGCTCATCGTCGTCTTGCGAGGCCTGCTGCCCGGCCGCCGGTCGGCGAGCCTGACTCGCAGCATCGACCACTTCGATCGATTCGTCCTCGAGAACCTTGAGAAGGTCATCGAGCTGATCGTGCGTCGCCATGTCCGGCGGAAGCGCGTCGTTGATTTCGTCAAACGTAAGGAAGCCCTTCGACTTCCCGCGAGCAACGAGGGACTGAACCTCTTTACGGTCGCGCGTTTTCCCGCCGGGTGCCTGCCCCGGCGCAATGCTCTTGGCGTCCGCCTTGCCCGACGCTCCCTTTGCGGAAGTGAGTCCTTTGGTCGGGGACAGTTTAGCGACCGACGCGCCTTTGACGCGACCGGTTGCCTTGGTCTCCATCGGGGGAGGCGGAAGCGCCATTCGCGGGGCCCGCGCCGTACCCGGCTTCGTCGCGGATTTCGCCTGAGTCGGTTTCGACTGTGTCGTATCCGTGCGTCGTGCCGTCTTTGCGTGTCTCGCAGCTCCGTTAGCCTTCATCTAGCTTGCCTCTTCTCCTCGTTGCCCCGCGGCGCCGCGTCATGTGCGATGCCGGTGTAGCGCTTGCTCGTGCAGCTGCCGTAGAAGGCAGAATTTCGAGAAGCGCGGGAACATACTCCGTACGTGCGGTTTATTCCTCTTAGGACGGTGCTCATACCGTGCGCCAGCTCACGGTCCAGTCCCCGCAGCCGCCCGAACCACGTCGTTCAGAGAGCGGAACAACCTATCGCGCTCCTGAATGATTGCGAGCCCACGATCGTTGTCGCCGCCGCGCATTGCAGACAACGCGTCCTCCATCATCTGCGGAAGGACCTTTTCGATCTTATGTCGCGCGAGGATCCGCGACGAATCGTCCGTGGCTCGAATAGCGGCCTCTGCTGAGAAGATCTCTAAGGTCAAACGAACCTCAAGCCAACGACGACCCATGCCGTCCGGAACTTTTTCAAGGAGAGTCGCCGCGTCGAGGACGTCGTTTGATCCGATCGTCTCGGCAGCTGCCCTAACGATGGCCTGAAGCTCCGGGTTCGTCAAAAGGTCGGGAGCGTGGCTCGCGAGCGGGCTTCGAAGCAGAGCCGGGTTATCGAGCATCGCGCCCACGAAAGTGGTTTCAACTTCTGGAAACGCAACGCCTGAGTCGCGATTCCCTGACGCACTGCGTTCGACTGCCGCTGACTGCGAGGCCTCCGCACGGTTATCGCCGCCCCGTTCGCGGCCTCCCGCGTCGTCGGACGAACCGCGAGAGCTCGAGCTCGATTTCGCTTTACGATGCCCCTGAATTAGCTGTCGGCGCACGGCGTTAACGTCTTGAATCTCGAATTTTCGAGCGACGCGTTCGATGTAGAGGGTTCCTTCGATCGGATCCTTGGTCGCATAAACGACAGGCCCGAGTGACTCAATCGCCTTCGCCCGGGACGCCGCGTCTCGCTTCGAACCCGCGGCAACGTCGTCGATAATGGTTTCGATCAACCCAGGGGCGCTGTCGATCAGGGCCTTCATGGAATCGACGCCTTTGGTCCGAATGAAGGAGTCAGGGTCTTCGCCCGGAGGAAGCCTAACGGCGGATGTTGCGACGCCGACTTCCGACAACGGCGCGAGCGCGCCGCGTGTCGCCTTCCGGCCCGCGTCGTCACCGTCGAACATCACGATCACGCGATCGGCGAAGCGCTTGGCGAGCTGCGCCTGCTTGGGCGTGAAGGCAGTGCCGAGCGGGGCAGCCGCGTTTGCGAACCCCGCTTGATGAAGCGCGACGACGTCGAAGTTTCCTTCGACCAAAATAAGATTGCCGTCCCGCCGCGTTGCGACTCGACCCTCGAACAAGCCAAACAGCAGCTCCCCTTTCCGAAAGACCTCTGTCTCGGGGCTGTTCATGTACTTCGCGACCGCTTGGTCAGCATTGGCCGTCTTCGGATCTGGAAGGGCGCGGCCGCTGAACCCGACGACGCGTCCCGCTACATCGGACACAGGAAACATGAGCCGGTGCCGGAACCGGTCGAAATAGCCGCGCTCTCGGCGCGGGAGGCAAAGCCCCACCGCTTCCGCGTCTTCAGCCTCGACGTCGTGATCGCGAAAATACGACGCGAGCGCATCCCACTCGTCGGGCGCGTACCCCAATCGAAACGTCGCTGCGATTTCTTCCGAGACACCGCGCGATTCGAGCTCTCGCAGCGCAGCCACTCCAGAGTCGGTTTTCACCGCGTCGCGATAGAAGCCAGCAGCCAAGTCGAGCGCGCGGTACAGCCGGTCCATGCGCTGCCGCTTTCGCTTGAGCTCCGCGTTCTCTGTCTCGTCGAGCTCCTCCAACTGCACGCCAGCACGCTCAGCTAGCGAGCGAAGCGCCTCTGGGAAAGAGCGTCCTTCGAGCTGCATGACAAAACGAAATGCATCTCCCGACGCACCACAACCAAAGCAGTGGAAGAACCCGCGTCCTGGATGTACGTGAAACGAGGGCGTCTTCTCGGCGTGAAAGGGGCAGAGCCCTTTGAAGGACGCTCCGATGCGTTTGAGCCGAACGGTCTCTCCGATGAGCGCGGCGAGATCGATTCGCGCGCGAATCTCAGCAATCGTGGAGTCCGGAACCACACCGGGATGTATGCGCCCCAGTCGAAATCGCGCAAGCTGTTCCGCTTTCCGTCGAACGCCCCGCGCGTTAGCCTCGCCACTCGAATGAGCGGCAGCGGCAGCCCTCTCCCAGCCGTACTCTCATCGCAGGCGCGACCCGTGGCTGAGGTTCTGGTCGCCTACTTCGCGATTACCGTCGTTGCGATC
>CAZWQH010000105.1:0-12519 GCA_964635815.1 uncultured Sandaracinaceae bacterium | reverse complement strand
GTCGCGATTTTGCTCGAACGGGCGAAACGCGAGGTTCTCTTTCGAAAGCATGGGCCCCCACGCTTTCCAAGTCTGTCCTGGAGCGATCTCAGCAGGCTGACCCACACGCGTCCCGAACCAGAGCGCGAACAAGGCAACGCTCGGAACGAGCGCGAGCAGCGGAATGATCCGGTGTTTGGGAGAGCGTCCTTCGGGCGCGGGCGTCAGGAAGAGAAACCCGCCGATTGCGAGACCGAGCCAAGCGAACGTCTGAACGTGGAAGAGGAGCGTCAGCGTAGAAAAGATCGCAACGAGGACAGCGTGAAACCGTCGATTGTTCTGATCTTGGATCGAGCGCACGAACGCACCGCACGCAAGAAGCGCGAGAGGCACAGACGACACGTAGTTGATGAAGCCCCAAGCAAAGCTGTCGCCGTAAACGAAAGGCACGGTGAGCACCGCGGGCCAGATCGGTCGACCAAGCCCCCGAAGCAGATAGGCGGTCGCGAGCGGAACACCCGCAGCGTAGAAGGACAGGAACACTGTGTTCGCGACTTCGATGTCGAACACATACGCAAGCGCGTCGACGCAGTAGTAGTAGCCAAGATAGGGAGTCAGGGCGGGGCGCCGCGCGAACATCTCCCCATACAAAGCATTGTCGTCGTTCAGCCGATGAAGGACATCGATGAGGTGCAAGTGCTGAGGCAGATCCACCAGCGGAATCCAACGCGATGCCCAGAGCGGAACACATGCTACCAGCGCACTCAGTAGCAACACTGAGTAGGACACTGCAGCGTCGAGCCGCGAGGAATCCGCCGCAACAGGCGCAGGTCGGCGAACGTCCGGTCGTGCTCGCGATGGGCCGCTCATTTGTTGTCAGCCGCTCATACACCAGCGCGTCTTTACGGTGAAGCTGTTGATTTGTTCGGGACCTGCAAGCAGTCCCGACGCGTTGATTTGTTCGGGACCTGCAAGCAAGCAGTCCAAAGGTAAGGACAATGACGAACTACCGTTCATTTACGCACGGCACTCTTTGGGGTTGGCTCAACGTGGCTCGTTTCCGCACGCCAGTATTCGCGCCAGGTGTGACAGAAGTGTCGCAGCCATCTGGGGGAACAAACTCGATAAACGCCATGTTGAACAGCACATAGGTCGACTCGAGGTCGGCTGTTCAGAGCGGTGTTGCGATTCCACACAGGATTTCCGCGATTCCCCCTACACGGCACACAGATTGCGAAGGATATCTCGACGAGCACGATGCAACCGCGCTCGAAACGACTCGTAGTACCGATGCGGGCACGTCTGCATCGGTGATCAAAACGTAACTTTTCTAGAGGCAATGCAGTGAAGCTCGATCTCATAGATGCGGTTTTCGAATATCGGTGGCTCGTTGAAAAGCGTGGACGACTCGCGATCCCGCTCGAACGCGCCGAGCTAACCAAGTACATGGAGCTCGGTCTCGTTCTTGGTGCCGACGAAGACGGAGTCGAACGACGCGACTCGGAACGCGCAGCGCAGTGGCTGGGCGTAGAAGTCGCGCGCGCGCGCGGGTTCGCATCCTCGGTGCTCTCGGACATCTCCGCGAATGGCTGCAGAGTCTGGATGCAGGACACGATGTATCTCGGCGAACAAGTCCATGTCCGGATCCGTCATCCAGAACGTCCGGTCGAGTACGTCTTCCCGTGCCGAGTCGTATGGGCAACTCCTGCTCCCGACGCACAGATCGGCCTCGAGTTTTCCGGCATGCCCGTCCGGATGCAGCTCAGGCGCGTTGAACCGCGCGCGGCGTTCCGCAACGTCGCGTAGCAAATGAACACGCTGGATTCCCGCTTGATCCGGGCTTACGTCCTCGTTCGAGTCGGTCACTTACCCAAAGTAAGCTCCCTCCTCTCGCTGTGGGCGCGCACCGGCTGAAGCGGAAATCGAGCGCGTTCCTGAATGTGGATGTGACGCGCGAACGCATCACTCGGGTTGCGCGTACGATCTATTTCTTCGAGAGCAGCTGGTTAACAGCCCAAGTGTCTTTCGCGCGTAGCGCCTGGAACTGAACACCCACTCCCTCAGGCAACACCCAGCGCACGATCGTAGAAATCTCCGACGGTTCTTTGTTTGCGGGAAACCTGATACGAAGTTTGACTTCCGCACCGAACGGAAGAGTATGAGCGAGCGTGACAAAGGCTCCGCCAATACTGACGTCGCGCGTCGTTCCGGCAAAGGATGCGCCGTCTTTGGTAACCAGCTCTACCGCGAGAGCCACGTCGATGCGTTGGTGTTGTCGTCGTTCGCTGGTCATGCCTGGCTCGCGTCTCCATTCTTACGCGAAGTCTGGTGCGCGCGAAGCATGAGATCAGTTGTTTCGTTTCGTACCGAAGGTGTCAAGAGGTGATCGCGTGAACTCAGAGACTGATCCGAGCTCGTCAACAAGCTCCGAGATACGAGGGGCAACGAAGCCGAAAGAGGACGCTAAGAAGCCCCCGCCTTCCCTTGCGATTGCGGTTGCCGCTCTGCTTGTGGTGTCGACTGGCGCAAGCATCGTGGTTCTCGGTGCTGCACGTCCGGTGAGACCCGTCGAGCTGCCGGCCCTCAATCTCGACCGTGAGGCAGTGGCAAAGGTGCTGAAGGAAGACGAGCGACTTGTACGCATCAACCCACAGGGAGCCGATATCGCGCACAGTGAGAGCTTGTACTACGAGCAGAACATCGCAGAAATCGAATCCGACACGATGGAGGGTGCCCGATTTCGCCGACGAGAGATTTCCGAGCTCATCCTGAAGATTCGCCGCGACTCTGGGGACGAAACACTGCTCGCGCTGCGTGCCCGCGCGCTGGCAGAGTTCGAGAACACGATTGCCGGACGCAAGACTTCGCATCCGCCGGAGCACGTCGTCAGCTCGTTTCCGAAACTGCTGGAGCGATACCTGTTCACGGAGCGAGGGATTCGACGAGCGCCTGAGTTCGCGATCCGTACACTTTTCAAAGTTCGCTGGAACACCATCCATGATCTGGATCCGTCGTTTGGGCTCTCGCGCGTCGAGTTGCGAGCACACCACGGTTGGTTTGCCCTTCACGTTGCAGGCGCACCACTGGATGCGCGCCTTAGCGCGCTCTCGGCATACGAAGCCGCCGGCGGAACCAATGTGGCGGAGTCTCGGGGGATCCTGTTGTCGTTGACCGGAGCAGCCGAGCAGGCCGTCGCTTCGTTAGACGAAGCGTTTGCGAAGAACGCGAACGTCCGGATACGGAATCTCGCGCTCGGCGTCGCGGCCGATAACCAAGCCGGAGCGACTCCTTAGATCGTCGCGACACTGACGGAGCCCCGTCGCCGTTCGCGCGCGTGGTGCACCCACGAGTAGAACGTGGGTAGCGCCAGCAGGGTGAATACTGTCGAAGTGAGAAGGCCGCCGATCATCACGATCGCGAGTGGGCGTTCAACCTCGGTTCCGTGAAGATTCAAAACGAGCAGAGGTAGTAGACCGAGAATTGCGGTCGCCGCCGTCATCACCTTCGGGCGAACTCGCCCGATGCAGGCTTCGCGAAGCGCGTCATCGAACGGACGACCTTCCGCGATCAGCGACCGCGTCTGCGTCACCAGGACGAGGCCGTTCTGAACCGCGATACCAAACAAACCGATGAGCCCGACGAACGACGAGACGTTCCACGTCTGCCCTGCGATCCAGAGCGCAGCGATGCCCCCGACCACTGCATCGGGGAGGGTAGCCAGAATCACGAGAGTGTCTGCGATCGACCCGAGAGCGAGGTAAAGCAGAACGAACACAAGCAGCGCCGCTACGCCGCATGCGAACAGGAGCGACCGAGTTGCGCTCGCCTGACTTTCGACCCGACCACCAACGTCGAAAAAGTAGCCGCTTGGCAGATCAATCTTTGCCACACGCGATCGAATTTCCTTGGCCACGCTCCCGAGGTCGCGACCTGCAACAGAAGCTTCGACCGCAACTCTGCGTGAGCCCGCTTCACGTCGAATAGCTCCCGGACCGAACACAGGCTCGATGTTCGCGAGCTGATCGAGCGGAACGCGAGTTCCATCGTGACCGTCTACGAGCAAGCGTCGAATCGCGGCCGGATCTCCACGAACGTGGTCATCGAAACGGACGACGAGATCGAAGTGCCGTTGTCCGCGCCAAACCTCGCTCACAACCTCACCGACCAAACCAACGCGAAGGGCACGAGCAACATCGCCAGGCGTCAGTCCAACTCGCGCAATCGCGGCGCGATCCATCGTGACGCGGAGTTGCGGTAGCCCGGTCAGCTGCTCGACACGCATGTCCTCCACCCCCGCGATCTTCCCCATGACTGCCGCGACTTGTTGGGCAGATCGCTCGAGTAAAACTGGATCTTGGCCGAATATCTTCAGCGAGATATCTGCCGGCGTACCTCCGAGCCCTTCATCGATGCGCATCCCTAAGGGCGTCGTGAACATTGCGGTGATGCCAGGCACATCTTGCACGCTCTCTCGCATGGCCGTGACGAGCTCGTCGTTCGTGCGTTCTCGATCCTTTTTCAAAACGACGAGGATGTCCGAGTACGTGTGCGCCATAGGATCTTCGGTGCGCTCGGAACGTCCCGTTCGACGCACGACGTCCACAACTTCAGGAAACGTTCTCAAGATGTCTTCGATCTTGTGATTGAGCAGATCGGTTTGCTCGAGGCTTGCCTCACCTGGGACGGAAGTGTTGATAATGAGCGCGCCTTCGTCTAGCTCCGGCATGAAGTCCGTTCCGAGCTGAGTACCGAGCGCGATCGCGGGGATGGTAAGTGCCAAGGAGATGAATCGGACCGCCCCGGCGTGGCGAGTAGCAAATGCGAGCGCAGGTGCGTACGCACGCTTCAAAGCGCGGACAATCCAAACATCGTCGTGCGTAGCAGAGCTCGAACCGCTCACCGGAGCGCGCGCGAGAAGCAAGCCGCTCATGACCGGAGTAATGGTGAGAGCGAGAAAGAGAGCGGCGACCATCGAAGCGATCACCGCTGCGGCAAGAGGCCCGTACATCCTGCCCTCGATCCCGCTCATGCTCAGCAGAGGCAGAAAGACAGCGACTACGATCATCGTGGCAAACGCGATGGGCCGGCCGACGTCTACGGCGGCGTCTATCGCTCGCGCGCGGTTCTCCGCAATCGAGAGGCGCCTATCCATACGATGTACGACATTCTCGACCACGATGATCGATGCATCGACGAGAAGGCCGACCGCGATCGCGAGTCCTCCTAGCGTCATCGTGTTGATACCCACCTCGAGTCGCTTGAGAAGCAAACAAGCGATCGCAACAGACGCGGGAATCGTCAATGTCACGAGCAGCGCCGCACGAAGGTTTCCGAGCAATGCGACCAGAACGAGAACCACGAGCACAGCGCCAATGAGAACCGCGCGAGCAACACCGCTGAGCGAACTTTCGACCAGCTCCGCTTGGTCGTAGGAGATCGTCAGGTTTGATCCCACGGGGAGACTGTTCTCGAGCTCCGCAAGCGCCGCCCGCACGCCGGCTGAAACGCTCATCGTATCTGCGCCGAACTGTTTCACGATGCGGACACTGACAATCTCCCCGTTCAGTCGATGTGCGACACCACGGCGAATCGCCGGTCCCTCGCGGACGTCCGCCACATCTCCGAGCAACACGGGGGTTCCGCCCTTCGTGCCGACCACGGTCAGACGCAGATCGTCCACGCTCGAAACTCGGCCAATAGCTCGGACGTTCCATTCCATCGGACCCTGAACCACGAAGCCGCCGGAGACATTGACGTTCGCGCCCTGCGCCGCGTGCATCACGTCCTCGAGAGTTGCTCCGCGCGCAATGAGCTTGTCTGGATCGATCTGCACCTGAAACTGGCGCAAGTACCCCCCGAGGCGCTCGACTGCACCTACCCCAGGCACCGCGAGCAATCGGTTCCGCAGCTCGAAATCTGCGAAATCCCGCAGCGACATGAGATCCACTTTCCCGACCTCCCCATCGAGGGAGAGCTCCATGATCTCGTTGAGACGCCCAGTGAGACTTGAAAGCAATGGTGGCTCGGTACCGGGCGGAAGCGTCGTCGCGACTTGTTGGACACGCTCGGCAACCAACTGACGCGCTCTGAAGTAGTCCGTATCAGGCTCGAACTCGATCGTGATCTGCGAAACACCGAGCTGTTGAAGCGACCGGATCCTCTTGGTACCAGGCAGTCCCGCGAGCGCAGATTCGACCGGGATCGCGATGGACGCTTCGAGCTCTTCCGCACCCATGCTCGCGTTCTGAACGATCACGTTGAAGACCGGCGCCGAAAGATCAGGGAACACATCTCTGCGCAACGTTTGAAACGCCGCGACGCCAAGAACCACGAGTCCGAGCGCAGTGAGGACTGTCACCACCGGCGTAGCGGCAGATCGACGAACCACGTTCTCGACAAGAAGCGGAATAAGGCCGCGTTGGTCGGTCGCACTTCGGAGCTCGGAGGTCGAAGTCCCTTCCTCGCTAGTGGTGGTCATGCTCGCTGCCCCCGCCGCGTGACTTCTCCAGCTCCGCGCGCAGCAAGAACGCACCGTCCACTACGATGAGCTCCCCTTCGCGCACGCCCTGCAGGATCTCTACTTCCCCCGAGAGATCCCGCCCGCGACCGACTGGCCGAACTTCGAAAACCCCGGGTTCGCCGCGCGGGATGAAAACGCACCAACCGTCCTCCAGACGTTGGACTGACACCAACGGCACAGCGACGATTCGTGACTCGATATCACCCAACGGAATCTGTGCACGCGCAGACATTCCAGGCCGGAGAATGCCTCGGGGGTTCTCGATATCGAGACGGACTTCGACCGTTCGTGATGTGGGATTGACCCGGCTGCCGACCAGCGAAACCTGCCCGGTGTACGTTTCACCAGGGAGTGCGGCGAACGTGACCCGAGCAGTACGCCCGACCTGGACGCGAAGGGCATCGCGCTCGAATGCTTGGGCGACAAACCAGAGTCGCCGGAGGTCGCCAATCACGAAGAGCGAGTGCTCCACATCCACGAGGCGTCCACGCACAGCGTTGCGCTCGATCACAGTTCCGTCGATTGGGGACCTCAGAGTAAATCCTGCGCCGGCTCCGCGTGAAGCGCCGAGTGCTCGAACCGACTGCAACGCAGCATTGTGTTCTGCGGTGGCTTGAAGCAGCTCTGCCTCCGCTGAATCGATCTCGCGTTGCGAGACGATCTGCTCCCCCGCTAGCGCTCTGCGCCGTTCTGCATTCCTGCGCGCAAGCTCGACGCGGGCAGCGGTTGCGTTTGCCGCTGCACGCGCCTCTCCAACGTTGACACTGTCGAGCTCGATCAACGGGTCACCTGCACGTACGAGATCCCCGGCGGACGCGTGCACCTGTCGTACGCGCGCAACGATCGAAGACCCGACCTCAGCGGAAGTGTTCTCGTCGAGCCGAAGCTCACCCAGCGCATTGGCTGAATCCGCCGCGGTCCGAAGCTCGGCCGCGTTCGTGGTGATCCGCAGGTCTCGCAACATGCTCTGGTTCACACGCAGCACATTCGCCTCCGGCGCGTGCCCCGGTTCCTCGTGCTCGTCGTGCTCGTGATCGTCGTCGGCGTGCGGAATCGGCTCGGATTTCTTCTGACAACCGAAGGCGACCAGAAACACGACTAGGTAACAAAGCGTTCTCATTGTTCTCCACCCTCGCGCGTGTGCGCGCGGCTCAACGGGAAACCCACCGCGTACTCGAGCTCGGCAAGAGCGCGGTAGTAGTCCTCGTTCGCCGCGATGGCGTCTTCTTGCGCCGACAACAGGCGTTCTCGCGCCAACGCAACGTTCACGACTGAAATTTCACCGGCTTCGAATGCGTGCGTCAGCAACGTTAGACTCTCGTCGAGCTGTGGGCGGACGTCCGTGTCGAAGATCCGGATGCGATCTCGACTCGCTTCGAGATCGGAGTGGGCGCGGGCAATACGAGCAACGAGCTCGCGTGCGAACGCTTCGCTCTGTGCTTGCGCCACTTCTGCGGTGGCGCGTGCGTTTGCTGTTTCCCGTTGGTTCTGTTGCCAGATCGGGATCTGCAGTCCCACGCTACCGAGCACGATGTAGTTCGCAGGGGACCCCGCCGAGCCCTCGCGCGCGACTGAGACTCCGATCGACGGACTGGGCACCGCATCACGCTGAGCGGCACTTTCGCTCGCGCGCGCCTCTCGAGTCATCTCGCGATACCGCAGGATCTCTGGATGAGCATCTCTTGCTCGCTCGAGAAGCTCGTTGAGCGTGCCGACCTCGACACTGGGCGAATCGATCCGTGGCCACGGAAGATCTTCAACGGGCCAACCGGTGATCTCACAGAGCGTGAGCCCGGCGCTCCGGAATTCCTGTCGCGATCGAAGCGCTCTTGCACGTGCTCGTGCATGGTCGCTTCGAGCCAACCGAACGTCGATCGATGAGCCTTCCCCCGCAGCAAGCCGGCGGTCCGCAAGCTCACGAGTTCGGTGTGCAAATTGCGCGAGCTGCTCGGTAAGCATCATGCGCTCGCGTGCGATCACCAGGGCACCGAAGGCGACTGTCGTACGCAGGCGAACGTTCCAACGCACAGCAGCCGCTTCGCCTTCGATTCGCGCGCGCGTACGGCGACTGGCTTCGAGTCTCGCGCCGCGCTGACCTCCGAGATCGATCGGCTGAGAAAGAGTCGCGAGAAAGTCGAAATCACTCGCCCCGGTCTCGCTCAACCGAGGCCCGATACCTAGCTCAAGGACCGGGTTGTGACTCATCAGAGGAGAGGCGCCTTCGTCCGCAGCACGCGCATAGCCTCGGTGCGCGTTCGCTACGGTCACGTCCGGCGCGTTCCGCTCCGCGAATGAGAGCATCTCGCCGAGCGTCACTTCGCGAGCAGGAACCGGGGCAGTGGAGATCTGCTCAGAGGGAGCCTGTGAAGACGATGTGGGCGCGAAACCCATGGCGATGAACGCGACAAGAAGAAACGCGCTACTACGCGCGATAGTAGGTGTCCCAGTGTGTGAATGTTCGGTCGAAAGCATGAGGTCTAGAGCTTCTCGTAGATGGCAGCGGCCGCGTCCTCGGAGGCTTCGTGCAGCACGTCCAGGGAAGTGTGAAGTAGTGAATGTGAAAACACGAGGACACACCCAAACGTTGCGAGCGCCGTACGAAGCAACGGAAAGGTCGGCTCGCAGCATCGGTGCGGTGGACGTTCGCAATACGCCATCAACAGATCGATGCGAAGACGCAGGACTTCCACCCCTCGCGTTCGAATGCTCGAGACCCCTAGCACTGCATTGGTGTTGTGACGCGTCGCCACGACTAGCGCATGGGCCAGCGCAGATGCCGAGGCGCCAGAGAGCACAGCATCTCGATCACAGTGCGTTTCGCGCGCGACGATCCACCGTTTGAGCTCGGGTCCCAGGAGAATCGCTCCGAGCGGATTCAGAGCGATTGCCCACCAAGCCACGAAGTATCGCAACGGGTCGCGGTTCTTCACGTGCTCGGCTTCATGAAGTAGCGCCGCAGCAAGCGCTGCATCGTCGATTCGGGACGCAAACTCGGCGTCGACTACAACACGTGGCGAGAACACGCCCCGCGTAGAGATGGGTTCGGCTGCGCGATCGGACACAATGCAGCGAGAAAGGACTCCGTTGAGAGACGGCATCCTGGCCAGCAGCGTCGCGATGCGTGCTCGAACTGCATTTGCGGCATCCGAGCGACCAACGCGGAGTGAAATCTGATCGCGAATCAGTCCTGGAGATGCAAACAGAGCAACTGCGACCATGAGAGCGCCCGCCAATAGCGCCGCTTCAGGACAAAAAGCTCCGTCGGCGTGTTCGACCGCGCACACGCCGGGTGCCTCCGGACCCTCCGTCTGGTGAATGCACGCGGCGACGAACCAAGCGAGAGGGAGAAGCGTCGGCGCAATCAAGAGTGCGTAGCGAAGTGCCCGGTGCGCGTGCACACCAGGCTCACGTCGATTGAGCACCCATAGCAAGAGCTTCGAGCCAATCGCGGCGATCGGGAGAATCACCCCGAACACGATGAGCAGACCAAAGAGCGGGAACGCGAACTCCGCAAGAGCTCCGCGAAGGCCCGAAAACAGAAGCTCGTTCATTCGCCGAGCTCCCGGCGACGTCTGCGAATCAACGACTCGAGCTCATCGAGGGTCTGAGCGTCCGCTTCGGAGACTTTCTCGACCAGCAATGCGAGCGACTGGTTCCCTCCACGGTCATCGATTCCGTTGAGCAGGTCACGAGCGATGCCCTGGAGGAACTCCTCGCGCGTGAATCGTGCGGAGTACAAGAATCGTTTCCCGTCGCGGTCACGGTCGAGAATCTCTTTCTCGGCGAGTCGCGCGAGAGTCGTCATCACCGTTGTGTACGCCAGGCCGCGTGTCTTCTCGAGTAATGTAACGACATCGTTTACCGAGAACCGGACTAGATGATGCGACCAAACGACGTCCATGATCTCGGCTTCGAGATCGTAGAGACGAGTTCGAATCCCACTTTGATTTTCGCGTACTCGAAATGTCATCCAGCGCTCAACTACTAGAGCGGATAGTAGTTGATCCCAGCGATCGATTTCAAGGCGGCCTTGAGCTCTTTTTCCAGGGAAACTGCTAGCCTTCACAGCCGATCGCCTGCGGATCGTGGGAGATCCATAGCCATGAGCCCCCGGCCACGCCGTTCGCTGCAGCTTCGAAAAGCACTCTTCGTGCTGCCGAACCTGTTCACCTTCTCCAGCATTTTTTGCGGCTTCTACGCCGTGCTTCTCTGCGCGACGACCGACGCGGCGAACTCCACCCAGGAAAACGCATTCGTCTTCCACCGGGCCGCCCTACTCATCATCTTCGCGATGTTCTTCGACACAGTAGATGGACGCGTCGCTCGCCTTACAAAAACCCAGAGCGCGTTCGGCGTCCAGATCGATTCGCTCGCCGATGTGTGTTCATTCGGCGTTGCACCGGCGCTCCTCGCGTATCGATGGGCGTTGGCGCCCTTGGACACGTTTGGGGTCGCCGTAGCGTTCATCTATCTTGCTTGTGCATCGACACGGCTCGCGCGCTTCAACGTTCTCGCAACGACCGAGACGGGTGCGCCGAAGAAACCTGGAAAGTACATTCTCGGACTTCCGACACCCGGAGCGGCGGGCATCCTCGTATCACTGGTTGTCGCCCAAGCCGAGATTGCAACTCCGCGACTGCCCGGACCCAATGCACCTGGGTTCGTTGCGGCGGTCGTCCTGGGCTTGTCTGCACTGATGGTCAGCACGGCGAAGTTTCGTTCGTTCAAAGACATCCAACTCAACGCGCGGGTCGTCGGATTGGTCGCCGCCGTCCTTGCGAGCAGTGTCGTCATAGCGCTCACATTCCACATCTCCTACTCGCTCGTTTTCATTCTCGCTTGCTATGTGGCCCTCGCCTTCGCGGAGAGCACGGTTGCCGCCGCGACGAAGATTCGAACCAGCGTGCGAACTCGACGCACATCGAAAACGCCGACTTCGGACTCGACAGAGGACTCCACAACCAATGAGTAAGCTCGTCCTCGCCGCACTGATCTTCGCGCCCGTGCTCGCCGGTTGCGGGGATTCGGGTTCGCTCCTGAGCCAAAGCTGCTCAGGGAAGGCCATTCCCAATTGCAGGGCATACGACTACTCAGTGATCTCCGCCGCGTCCATCACGCCGGCCGGGCTCTACGCGCTTCAAACGTCAACCGCGACGATTCACGTCAAACTCGGAACGTGCGGAGCGAAAAAGCTCCAGCGACACGATGTCTCTCTCGAAGCAATCCTCTCCACGAGCGTCACGCGCGACGGTGGCAGCGGCGAGCAAAGAACTGTTTCGTTGACCACATTTCGCGACGATGGAACACGCGGTGATTCGCAGGCAGACGACGACTCGATCGACATCACGATCACAAATCCGTTCGTGGGCACGACGATTCCCGACAACACAGACATCACGCTGCGTTTTCGTAGCTCGAGTATTCGCGGTGCGGCCGAGGTTTGCTCGTCGCCCGAGTTCGACATTCCATATCGCACCGGTCGCGCGCTCTGAGCGAGGGGTTGCGTGCGCTCGCGTGCGCTCGCTGAGTGCTAGGTGGGCCCTCGGGGACGCGTGCGCTCGCTAAGGACGCAGGTGGGCCACTCGCGGGCGCTCGCTCAGGGCTAGGTGGGCCGTCGGGGACGTTCAGCCGCAGTGCGGCGCGAAGAATTGAACGGGCTGCGCCGCGCGGCTTCACTCGTCGCTCAGCCAATCGGGGACTTCGCCAACCAGCCGATTGGCATTCGCGATCGCCCCTCAGACCCACCCAGCCCTCGCTCGCTTCGTCGACTGGAAGGCCTCGAACAGTCGACGCTGTCCCGCCTGTTCGCGAGTGTAGTCGTGAATAAGACGCCCAACGGCTCGCCGTCGCCCACGGGTTGGTCACGACTATTGCCGATGGCTTGTGAGAGTAGTCGTGTAGTCGTCGCGGAAGCGGCACTCGTAGAAGCGCGCGCTGCTCGCCGTCGACGAAGCGAGCGGGGACCGGTGGGTTCGAGGGGACGCCGCGAGTGCCAATCGGAACATTGTTTGAACCCCCGA
>CAZWQH010000104.1:0-12549 GCA_964635815.1 uncultured Sandaracinaceae bacterium | reverse complement strand
ACCGCTTCGTAGACGGCCGGGATGCGCGTCGAACCACCGACGAGAACAACCTCGTCGATCTCGCTCGCGCTCTTGCCGGAGTCGGCAAGCGCCTTCTTCGCAGGCTCCATCGTGCGCTGAATGAGGTCTTCGATCATCGACTCGAGCTTCGCTCGCGTCAGACGAATGTTCATGTGCTTCGGACCGGTTGCATCTGCCGTGAGGAACGGAAGATTGATCGTCGTCTCGAGTTTGCTCGAGAGCTCGATCTTCGCTTTTTCCGCTGCGTCCTTGAGACGCTGCACGACCATCTTGTCCTTGCTTACGTCGATGCCGGCGTCCTTCTTGAACTCCGCAACGAGGTAATCCATGACGCGATGATCCACGTCGTCACCACCGAGGTGTGTGTCGCCGTTCGTGGATTTGACTTCGACGACGTTGTCGGCAACTTCGAGAATCGATACGTCGAACGTACCGCCACCAAAGTCGTAAACGACGATCGTTTGGTCCTTCTTCTTGTCGAGACCGTAGGCGAGCGCCGCCGCGGTCGGCTCGTTGACGATGCGCTTCACCTCGAGACCGGCAATCTTGCCGGCATCTTTGGTGGCTTGGCGCTGTGAGTCGTTGAAGTACGCGGGAACGGTGATGACCGCTTCCGTGACGGCTTCACCGAGGTAGTTCTCAGCGGCCTTCTTCAGCTTTCGCAGAATGTGCGCAGCGACCTCGGGAGGAGCGAGGACTTTGCCGCGCACTTCGATGCCTGCATCACCGTTCGAGCGACGAACGACTTTATACGGGACTCTTTCTGCTTCCGCAGAACCTTCCTCGAAACGACGTCCGATGAAACGCTTGGACGAGTAAACGGTGTTTTCGGGGTTCGTGATCGCTTGGCGCTTGGCTATTTGGCCAACGAGCACCTCGTTCTGGTCGTCCCAGGCGACGATAGACGGAGTGATACGATCGCCCTCTTCGTTGACGATAACCTTCGGTTCCTTGCCTTCGAGGATTGCGACCACTGAGTTGGTCGTGCCGAGATCGATGCCGATGATTTTGCCCATGGTGGCTGTTTTTCAAAACCTTCCGAGGCAGAAAGTAGTCGTCATGGGAGGTGCGTCAAGATTGCTTGGTGACTTTGCGCCGAAAGCCACATCGATGTGCGTGTGAACAACCCGCCAGTCGACTGTGAACGATCGGATTCACTCGGAACCCGTTCGTGTCTTGGAATTGTTGACGAAAAGCTCAACGTCGGTCGGTTCTTACGGCGGTACAGGGCGTGCTCAAGAGCCACCCATGCTCTCTTCGATGCGCGTTCGAGAAAACGGTCACGGTGTCGTCATCTTCGTCCTGCTACTCGCGACGCTCGCGATCAACTCGGTCCCAAGTAGCGCTCAGGCAGACCGTCGGGTCACGCTCGATGCGGCCGCCGGCTTTGCGACTCCGCTGGACAAAGTGCGTCCGATGGCCGCGCTCACGTTGGGGGTTCACGTCCCAATCGGCGATTGGATTGGTCTCGAGGTGCTCGGTGCCGCGGGCATTACTCCAGGCGATGCTCAGGACGCGCGCATGTTGCTCAGGCTCACCGGTGGTCTTCGATTGGAGCAAGGCGTTCTCGGTCAGCGCTTCTACGCCTCATTTCGCGTCGCGCATGTGCACGACGCGCCTCTGCATGTTTGGGAGCACCACTTGGGTGCGAGCTTGGCAGGAGATGCAACCCATGGACTAAGTCACCTCACTGCGATGGGCGGTGCAGTCGGAGCCGCATTCGCAATCACACCGATCAGTCCGCAACTGAGCGTTGCCGTGGAAGCAGAGTTGCTCGGACTCATCGTTGGCAAGGGCTCGAGCGGTTGGTTCACGCTTACGGCTTCGCTTGGGTGGGGGTTCTAGACTTATGACCTCGAGTTAATTTCCCCACGTTTCGTTCAACTTGGCGCGTCGCCGATCGACTCTATGCCTTTGACGAAAATGTCTACCTCGAACGTCGGCTGGTTGTTTCTTGGGCAGATCTGACGGCTTCTAACACTGAGGTTCCTCGGCTGCCGGCTACCGACGAACGCTGGCCTTCTTTAGCGTGCTCCCCTGTCAAAAAGCGAGTTGTAACCAAGCGCACCTCGGCTCGGGTCTTGCGTGTTCCCGAGCATG
Organism: uncultured Sandaracinaceae bacterium; assembly: GCA_964635815.1. Taxonomy (GTDB): domain Bacteria; phylum Myxococcota_A; class Polyangia; order Polyangiales; family JADJQN01; genus CAZWQH01. Next base: position 10,428 of record CAZWQH010000104.1, on the reverse strand, counting down.
CTCGTTACCCACGTTGCAGTACGCGTCATGCTCGCGGTGATCGCGGGTGCTGCGATCCCAATGCCAGCCACGGCGAACTCCACGCGACCCGGGCACACGATGTACCCCAGAGCCGGCAGTCGCCGGGTGGCGCTCTCGCGACGGCCAGCACCGATTCGACCCATCAGCCCGCACACTGTGCGAGAGCGCGTTCGAATCTATCTATTCGCTCGCTTGCGACACGCCATTAGTCAGGGCGGACGACACGCTGAGCACTTGAACGGTGCGATCGGGCTCGTCACGACGGTTGCCTCTTCGAGCGGCTCCGCTCGTAGCGAGGCGATTCGACTCGCAGCGCACCAACTTCAATACGCGCAGCAAGGTTCCTCACTCCGCCCTGTGAGCTCCGAGCTGGTCCGCCTGCAGAGTCTGCTTCTTGATGACCGAGAGCCTTCCTACTTCCGCACCCTCGCCGACAACGAGCACCTTTTGCCGCCACCGATTTCACAGATGCTCGCGTCTATGGCGCCCGGGCCGGAGCGTGATGCTTGGACCCAACGACGAGGCGAACGAGCTGCTTACTTTCGCCACATCGTCGCCATGGGCGAACAGAATGAGCGCCAAGACGACGACCTCGCCTACTGGCACTTTCAGGACGCAGCGTCGTCTGCACCCGACGCTGAGGGCCGCGCACAACTCCTTGAGCGCGCGGCCGCGTCGCTCGATCGTCAGGCGGCTGAGGTGTGGACCCGTGTTCCAGACTCGTCTGAGGACCGGCGGTCGTACGAGATGAGCGCTCGGATCCTACGTCGCAGTGCCACCCTGCATCGAAATGGATATTTGCACGCACCGATGAGGATTCTGCGGCCTCTCTTGCGAGCCGCGGAAGCGGACTACGCGACGCAACTCAGTCGCATTGGGAGAGGTTTCCGGCCGCTCTTGGTCAAACTCGACTTCCCGTTCTTGCAAGACCTGGCTTCCATGCGTCGGCAAGAAACACGCGGCACTCGCAAGTAAGTCGGTTTCTGGCGAACGATCGGTCGGATCGGGCCTCAATCCTCACCGTCGGCTATCAGTCGATCGCGCTCAGCACGAGTCGCTTCAGTCCGCTCGCTTGCACAAATTGTGCGACCGCGGCCGGGACGGAGACTCCGCGTTCGAGCGCGTCGATGGCGCTCTGCTGCGCCCCCAAGAGGTTCGCCTCAATCGCAGCGTCCGTTGGGATCGGACTGTTGGCCCAATCGTGGACCAGCATTCCAGCAGCGTACTGCGTGCCCGCGCTCTGGAGTGCGGCAGTCGCCCGCGGGCCGATTCGAAGTCGTGCGCCTGCGATCTGGAGGCGGCGAGCGGTCATCGGCCGCCGGTAGTGGAGGTTCGCGATTGCGTCGGCCGTATTCCCGCCCTGCGCCCGCACCCAGTTGTTGACGGTTGAATCCGAAACGTAGCGACCCTCTTGCACAGCGGATTCGAGGCGAGCGCTAATGGTGGCGGCTAGCAACGACTGTCCGGCGACGCGATTCTCGAACCCGTGTAGGTCCGCTTCGTCATAGAAGCCCGGAGGCAAATACGCGACAGCCATTAGCTTGGTCTCGTTGCGGTCTTCGCGCGAGTACGATCCCGCACCGAGCATCGCGTACACGCGCTCCACTTGTTGCTGATTCATGTAGTCGAACGAGTTGCCGTTGCTGACGAGCGGGATGCCTTGCTCAATAAACGAGATCTCCGCGAGCGTATTGATCAGAGTATGAAAGACCAAGACCGAGATACGACCCATGCCGCTAAGCGCTCTTCGTCGCCCCACAACGTGTTGATGAAGCCCACCGGCTCCGAGACTCGCCGCGTAATGGCGGGCGCGAGCGAGGTTTCGGGCCGCCGGCTCGCTACTGCGAACGTGCAGCTCGTAGCGCCCGTTAACCAGATTCTCTGGATCAGTGTACTCGACCTCCGGCATGACGCCGATGCCTGCGTTGTCCCGGATGTGCACACCCGGAATGTGGCGGTTCCCGCGGCTCCAGCGGGTGCGGCTGAACTGGGACGCGATCACGTCGGCGAGCACATGGTCAGGCATCCCGTCGAGCGAAACTCGCTCCGGTGGAACACCTTGCTGTCCCGCGAACGCCACAAGAGAGCTCGGTGCGCCATTCCCACCCTCGGTGAGGATCGGGCCGACGGTGCCATCCGTAGTCATGAGCTGGGGTCGTACGTAGGCACTCGGGGCTTCGACTTCCACGGAGTTGCCTGGACCCCCTCGTCGAACGGACGGGCGGGGAGCGGCGCGTCGAAGCGTTTGCGGCCTCGCCGGACGAAGGTGCGCTGGATATGTCTGCGCTTCTGCCGAACCCATCCCGCCGCCAGCGAGTCCGCAAAGTAGAAGAAGCGTACTCAGTGCGTATGTTCTCCTGTTCGAGCGCATCGGTGTGTCCATGAGTTCGAACACGCAATCCTGATGCCGTTGGAAACGAGAGTGTTTGCTCCTGCGCGCCGGTACGATTCGAGAACTCGTCAGTCTGAGGCGCCGCTTAGGTCGATGTGATCCGATCCAGCCGACTCAATACTGAGCACCGAGCTCGGGCCACAACGGACGAAGGCGACCTCCCGAGGGAAGTCGCCTCCAATCCTGGCAGCTACTTTCGCTTTACCGCTTCAGCACGGCCCGAACTGCCTGATCGAAACGCCGGCGCGTTCGAGGAGGCACTTCGTTGCGTACGTCTGGCCATCACAGCCGCAAACTGGTGTGCTCATCCCGGCCTCATCCGCTGCGCACGCACTGGGCTTACGCTGGCACGTCCCAAGAGCGTAGTTGTTGCCGCAGGTGAACTGTGCGACTGCGCCAAACCCTGGCGGAAACTGGCAGTAGGTGTCCGAGCCAGGACAAGGTGTCGTGCGAGTGCAGGTTACTACGGGGCACTCTGGGATAACCGACTTCCACTTGCACACGTCGCCATCGCGTTCGCAGGTCGCGCTTCCGTAAACGAGGGTGCCGTCGATGCAGGTTTGCGGTTCGTATTGACGTTCCGGACCACAAGCACCGGCTGACGAGCAGTCAATTTCGGCAGGGAGCGGGCACGCAGGGCTGCTCACTTTCCAAGCGCATACGTTTCCTTCGAGCGCGCAGCTCGTCACGGGATAGACGAAGCTGCCGTCGCCGCAACGCACAGGCCGCGGCTGCGCACGCGCGGTCCCACAGGCGAGCGGCAACCCACAGTTCGGCGTGGCGGGGTTTCCAACCGTGAGGATGAATGCACCCGGCTGCTTGAAGTACTCGCGAACGACGATCAGGTACTTGCTCGACTGACTTAGATTGAGTGTCAACTCCGAACCGACTCCGCCACCCGGAGCGTCGTCGTTCTCGGCGACCTTGCGTGCCGCGGCCCACGTTGTTCGCAACGGTCCATAGACGGTAAGAACCGAGTCGCCCGTTTGCGCTTCGACGGCGATCTTGACGTTGTTCGCTCCCAAGCGTCCCGTTTCAAAAGTGTACGCGACAGGGCGACGCGCGGTCCCAAACGCGCCGGTGGTAGTGGAGTTCGGTAGCGCTACTGCACCGACGATACGCGCGCCGCCGGATACGGCGTCCGCTGCGTCTGACGAAGATTCATCCGTGCCGGCGAGGTCGAAGTCCTCGATGGCGGGCTTTTGCATAGGCGCCGCGCAAGCGGCCGCGATCAACAAGCAGTACGTCAAGCGTTTTGCCAACTTAGTTTTCATTTCTACCCTCAACCCTGCCGATGCCTTCTCAGACGTGCAGGCTTTCGCGGTGTGGTACGCAACGGTTGTGCCTTCTATCGCGCGGGACGCTTTCGCTTTTGGTGTCGTGGGGAATGAGGGCGGACAACGGCACGGTTAGATTCGTTTAAGCAAAGCGAAGACGGGACTAATGATTTGAAGCCGTGAACAGTGGACTCCCTCAGACTAGATGTTTGGGTCTGAGATCCAACACACCGTGGCGAAGGTGTGCTCGGCTTTTCGTCTAAGGTGCCACGCTTCGGCGACGTGATACCGCGCTGACAAAAAAATGGTGACCCCGACGGATCGACGCGCCGCCGTCGGGGCCGTTAAGCGGGAGCACGATCGGAGCATGCGTCGCATCTGCCGTGCGCTCAGCGTGCATCGAAGTCTCGTGCGCTATTGCGCGCGGCGGACGCCGCCGCCGAATCTCGTCGAGCGACTGCACTCGCTCGCGGCGGAGCTACCGCGGTACGGGTACAAACGTCTGCACGATGCGCTGCGCGTTGAGGGCCTCGTCGTCAATCACAAGCGCACGTATCGGCTCTATAAGCTCGCGGGGCTCGAGGTGCGTCGGCGCAAGCGCAAGCGACTAGCGTCGACACGTCGTCCGATGTTGCCGCTCACCACGCAACCCAACGAGCGATGGTCGATGGATTTCATGCTCGATGCGCTCGCGAGCGGGCGACGATTTCGAACACTGAACGTGATCGACAACGCGACGCGTGAGTGTCTCGCCATCGAAGTCGACTTCTCCTTGCCAGGCGCGCGTGTCGCGACCGTGCTCGAACGCGTCTTCGCGGAGCGCCGTGCGCTGCCACGACACATCGTCGTCGACAACGGACCTGAATTCACTGGACGCGATCTCCATACCTGGGCCCGTGCACGCGGCGTCGAGCTCGCGTTCACGAGACCGGGCAAGCCCGTCGACAACTGTTTCATCGAGAGCTTCAACGGCCGCTTCCGCGACGAGTGCCTCAACGAAAACTGGTTCCTGGACCTCGACGAAGCCCGACGAACCGCCGAGCGCTTCCGAGCTTACTACAACGACCGACGGCGCCACTCCGCGCTTGGCAGACGAACCCCAAACGAGTATGCAAAGACCTTCGGACTTCACTAATCGCTGGACCTAAGTTGGGAGAACGTCCCCAGAGCTCACGTCTGACCGAAGTGAGTGCTGGGTTGGTGGCTATCGCTGGTACGGCGGCAACGAAAGACAACGCTCAGCATCGCTCTCCGACACGTCGACCCGAAAATTGTACGTGAGATAGTGGTGGAAGTTCCATGAATCCGTGAGTGCTCCACAAGCGCCGGACTTGTTGGCAGCAAGGATTAGGGAGCTCGCGCTTGCCACCAGGATCGGCACCTCGAATGCTGAGACAACCCCTGCGGTTCCGACCGTCGTGATCGCGAAGAATGCACCTGCGGCGAACACCCCCAGACCGACGACGAGACCCTTGTAGCCCGCGCACGTCCACTTCAGGCGCGAGTGCCATCTTTTCGCAGCAGTGCATTGATCAGCCGAGTCTGTACGCTCAGCGGACGACGCAAACTCTGCGTCGAGCAGGTCCCTGTCCTCTGGAGATAACGACTCGCGGAAGTCCGCGCGGAACGCCCCTACGACCGCCTTCAACGCCTCCATGTCCCCTGCGGCGGACATCTCGCCAGTCGAACTGATCGACAGCGACGCAGATTTGTCGCGCAGTTCGATTCGAATCGCGCCGTCGTCTTGGGTCGCGACACTCAACGCCTCAAGGGGCGCAGCCTGATCTCGCGCCTCGAACTGAAACGCGCCCTCGCCGAGTTCGCTGAAGTGCCACTCGACATCGCCTTCCGCGTCCGCGCGGCCCTGGTAGGAACCGCTTCGAAACGAGTATTCACCATCCGATGTACCAGGATGCGGCGCGCTTTCCGCCGCGCAGTTCGCGATCGCTAGGGTGCTAATGAGCGCAAGAAAAGCGGGGGGTCCGGTGCGTTTCGTTGTTTCCATGGTTTTCGCCTCGGGCTGCTTCACGCAACTTTTGTGCGGAGTCCACCCAAGATGGATCTATGGTGTTTCACCGCGATCCTCGACGCGCTAAGGAGCGGCTAATGGCTCCTCAGACCGAGCTCAGTCACGTTTTCCGACACCGCGCGCGCTCGTCGCTATACGAGGCCTTTTGCGGACAGCCAACGTTCGGCGTCGATCGCCGCCATGCAACCCGTTCCTGCGGCGGTGACCGCTTGGCGATACACATGATCCTGCACGTCGCCTGAGGCGAAAACGCCTTCGATGTTCGTGTACGTCGTGCCTGGCTTGGTCTTGATGTAACCGTTCTCGTCGAGCGTGATCTGCCCCGTGAAGAGATCGGTGTTTGGTTGATGCCCAATCGCTATGAACAGGCCCTGGACTGGATACACCATCGTCTCCCCGTTCTTAACGTTGCGAACGCGAAGGCCTTCGACCGTCCCTTTTGAGACATCGAGCACTTCAAGGACCTCGGTGTTCCAGAGGAACTTGATCTTCGGATTCTTCTGCGCGCGCTCCTGCATGATCTTCGATGCACGAAGCGAATCGCGTCGGTGGATCAGGGTGACACTCTTCGCGAGACCGCTGAGGTAGTTGGCCTCTTCCATCGCTGTGTCGCCGCCGCCTACGACTGCGACGTCCTGGTTGCGAAAGAAGTAGCCATCGCACGTTGCGCACGCGCTTACGCCGCGGTTCTGAAGCGCCTTCTCGCTGTCGAGGCCGAGCCACTTGGCTTGCGCTCCGGTCGAGATGATCACGGAGTTCGCGCGATAGATCTTGCCGTCGCTCTCTACCTCGAAGGGACGCTTCGAGAAGTCCACGCGGTCTACGTCCTGCGTCATGATGCGCGTGCCGAAGCGGGCGGTCTGCTCGCGGAACGCAGCCATCATGTCCGGGCCCTTCACGCCGTGCGGGAAGCCGGGATAGTTCTCGACCTCTGTCGTGATCATCAGCTGACCGCCCGCGATGCCACCGCGAACGAGGCCTTCGAACATCAGCGGTTTGAGGTTTGCGCGCGATGCGTAGATGGCCGCGGTGTGTCCCGCGGGACCGGAGCCGATGATGATGACGTTTTCGACGGAGGGATCGGTGTTGGCGCCGCTCATTAGGCGCTACCAATGGCTCCCGGTTTACGGCGTGTCAACAGGTCGCGGACTTCGTTCACGCTCAGCTCGCGGGTCACGAATAACGTGGCCACATATGCAAGTCCGCCTGCGGTTAACGCAATCAGCGCCAGCACGCGCGAATGGCTAGGCACGAACGCCGCAACGGCAAATCCCACCGCGCCTGCGATCAAGACGCGCAGCGTGCTCGCGCCGCTCAAGAACGAGCCAAAGCGACTTCGCAGAGCGAACGCCGCCATCGTGAACAACGAGACGGTTCCGGTCAGCGTCCCGAAGGCGGTCCACACCAGCGCGCGGTCGGTAGTACCGGCGTGACGCACGCACGCCCATGTCGCGAAACCGAGAATCACGGCGCCGGTCCAGCCGATCTTCGCGGATACGAACGGAGATCCGCTTCCGCTCAACGCCGTTGCAGCGATTACGAAGAGCGTGAATGGGATCATCGCGAGCGTCAGTACACGCAGAGCGTCGGCAGCCACCAGGTACTCGGGTTTGTACGCGATACGAAGGACCCCTGCCGACGCGCCGGCAATCGGAGCCGCGATGGCGATCAGGACCAGGAGAGACAGACGCATCGCTTTCGCGATCAACGCTCGAGCTTCCTCCCGGCTGCCCGTTGCAGTCGCGCGCGACACCAGCGGGAACACGATGAACGTCGCTGACAACATCAGTTGATAGGGTACGAACGCGAAGGTCTGTGCTGCGCGATACAACCCGGTCAGGCGCTCGGCGGTCTTTGCCGCGTTCAAGTCAGGTGCGCCGGCGTTGGCGGCAATGCTCGCGGCGGTTGCTCCGAGAATGCTCAGGTCAAACTGCAGCACGACGTTCAACGCTCCTTGATACAGTGCCAGCGGAAGCATCAACGTCGCGAACTGCTGCACGGTCGGAGCATCGAGCGGCGCTCCGGTCTTGCGGTTATTGAGACCACCAAGCCCAACCACTACGAGCGCGATCAACAGGATGGCCACCGCCGCGGACGAGAAGCCTGCGATTGCTCCCAGCGCTCCAAAGCCGAGCAGTGGTCCGAGCAGTATTCCTGTCGTGCGAAGTGTGGAGAATGTGACGTCGAGCTGAGCCTGACGCGCGAATCGCCGTCGCCCATTCAACACACCGACGCACGTTGCGTAGAGTGCGTAAGCGAAAAACACGACGCTGCCGACTCGCCACAACGGTGCAAGCGCGGGATTTCGAAATCCGTATCGAGCCAGCGGTTCTGCTGCGAGGAATAGAGCCGTTGCGAGTGCGAGCCCGACGCCCACTTGGAAACGCAACGCCCGCCGATGCACCGCGGGTGTGTTCGCTTCGTTCTCACTCACGAGCTTGCTCGTGGTCTGCAGAGTCGTCGCGATGAGCACGTTGTTCACAATGCTCAAGATGTTCATTGCGGACGAGTACCGGCCGAACGCCGCTTCGGAGCCCAGCAAACGCGGAAGGACCAACTGGACTGCGTAGCCGATCACGACGAAGTAGAGCTTTGCTCCAGTGATCCAGAACAAGCCGCCGCGCGCGCTCGGAGGCGCCTCGCTACTCGTGGTCGACTCTGCGCTCATGCCCGGACTTCTCGCGATCCGTGCGTCGCGACGATTCCACCGAACACAAGCAACACGCCCGCAAGCATGAACGGGGCGCCGCTCAGGCCGCGTCCTACGTGGCTTTGAATCGACCACGTCAACACTTGCGTAAAGACGATCGGACCGATCATCCCGGTGATCCCGTGCATGCTGCCAAGCGCGCCCTGCAGCTGACCTTGCGAGTCAGGGCCGAGCTCTCGCGACATGTACGAGTTGAGCGCTGGCGTTGCCAATCCCGATGGAGCTTCGATGATGATGCCCGCGAAGATCATCCAGCCTGCGTTCGCGAGTCCAAATACGAACATGCCAAGGGCTCCGAACACCACGCCCACCAGGAGAGCCGCTCGCTCGCCCACCTTCCTGGTAAGTGGACCGACAAGCACGGCTGCGACGATGGTCGTCGAGACACCGACTGCCGCCAGCGAGAAGCCCACGGTGCTTTCGTCCCAGCCGAATCGATAGTCCATCGAGAGCACGAACACACTCGGAAGCGATTCATGCGCCAGGCCTTGAAGAAATGCGCTTACGCCGAGCGTCAGGAGCACAGGCGTGCTCGCGAGGAGCTTTAGTGCGCCGAGTGGATTTGCTTTCTGCCACGTGAATGCACTGCGGTTCGCTGGGGCGAGGGATTCCGGAAGCACGAAGAATCCGTAGGCAGTGTTGAGGAGCGCGAGCCCAGCAGATGCCCAGAACGGAAGACGGAGATCAATCCCGCCCAGGACTCCCCCGAGCGCGGGTCCAATGATGAAGCCCAACCCGAACGCGGCGCCGAGCATGCCGAACTTGCCGGCACGTTCTTCTGGCGGGGTGACATCCGCGATGTACGCGCCCGCTGTCGGATAGCTCGCCGAAGTAAGTCCAGAGATCAATCGTCCGACGAACAGCCACGCGACGGTCGGCGCGAGCGCCATCAAGATGTAGTCGAGTCCTAGCCCAAGACACGAGATCAAGATCACCGGTCGTCGTCCAAACCGATCGGACAGCAATCCGAGAATCGGCGCGCCGAAGAACTGCATACCGGCCCAAGCAAACCCGAAGATGCCGGTCATGGTGACCGCGCGGGCAAGGTCGCCGCCCTCGAGCTGCACGATGAGCTTGGGGAGCACAGGGATCACGACGCCAAGAGCGAGCATGTCGATTGCGACGGTGATGAAGATGAACGTGAACGTCGCGCGCGTGGGAGACTTTGGCCGCGGGTCGCTCATGGGGACGGCGTCGTAGCACGTGGGCTGCTAGAAACACCCGCGATGCATTCTGTCGATCCAGAAAGCCTACGCGCGCACTATCAAGCGTTCTTGGCGCAGGGGCGCGTCCTTTTGACAGGACACAGCCATCAAGCTTGGCCGGACGTCGCCCGCGAAGCGATGATCGAAGCGTTCGACGACGCTGCGCATCACGTCGATGACAAATGGGAAGCCGCGTTCAACCGCGCGGACCGAGTGCGTGCTGCGGTTGCGAAGCGAATCGCATGCGAGGCGAACGAGATTGCACTGGCACCCAATACACACGAGCTCGTCGTACGGTGGCTCTCCGCGCTCGATTGGTCGTCGAAGAAGCGCCTCGTGGCGACGACCGGCGAGTTCCACACCATACGCAGACAGCTGGCGCGTCTCGCTGAGCTCGGTGTCGCGATTGATCTGGTCGAGACGAATCCGGTGAGCACGCTCGCGGAACGTCTCGCGAATATGATCACGAACGAAACTGCTGGCGTGCTCGTCTCGAGCGTCCTGTTCGAGACTTCGGAGATCGTGCCCGACCTCGGCATGCTCGCTGCGCGAGCTGCGCAGCGCGACGCCGAGCTACTCGTCGACGCGTATCACGCGTTCAACGTCGTACCGTTCTCGGTCACCGACATCGGCGCGCGAGCGTGGGTCGTTGCAGGCGGCTACAAGTACGCGCAGTGGGGCGAGGGTGCTTGCTTCCTGCGAGTGCCAACACATCGCGAGCTGCGTCCTGTGTACACAGGTTGGTTCAGTGACTTTGGAGGTCTTGCCGCGAGCGCGCGTTTGTCGCGCGTAGG
>CAZWQH010000103.1:0-12605 GCA_964635815.1 uncultured Sandaracinaceae bacterium | reverse complement strand
GCCGTAGAGTCATCTGGAACTTCTCGTAAGTGACTCCAGCAGTCTGCTCGCCGCACTGCTTCTTCAGCGCGATGAACTGATCGTACGTTTCACGGAAGTGGCGTTCTTCTTCGTCTGCGGCGCTGACGACCGCCGTCATGTCGGCGTTGAGCTCAGCAACGCGAGTGCTCTCCGCGGTTTCGCCTTCCACGCTCGCCTTCTGGATGAGCGAGTTCGGAACTGCGACGGCCATCGTTGCGCCTTCCTCGTCGTTCGAGCTGACCATGCTCGAACCGACTGCGGGCGTAGGCACCGCGTCGCCGATACCAAGCATGGTTGCGGAACCCACTCGAGGGATGGCTGCCTTGGGCGGCGCTGGGACGGGACGCCCCGGCGGTGCAGGGATCTTTGGAGGCGGCGCTGGCGCTGCTTTCGCAAACGTCTGAGGTTTGGGTCCAGGTGCGTTCGCGGCTGCCATGTCAGGTGCAGACGCTGCGAATGCGACAGTGGGAGGAGAAGACTGTTGGGGCTGCTTCATCAGGGATTCGATCGAGCCGATCGAATCGATGGACTGTTGGAACGCAGGCGTTGGCGGCTCCATATCCAACACCGGCGCTCGAGCAGCAGGTGGATCGAACAGCGAGGATGGAGCGGGTGGCGGAGGACTCGGTGGAGCGATAGGCGCTGCGGCTTTCGACGAACCACCGATGTTGGGGAACATGTCCGTCGTACGCATTCCGTCGTCGGATCCGGAACCGCCGGCAACGGCATCGGTCGGACTCGCAAAGGAGAAGAATCCTGGCGGGGCCGCTGCTGGCGCTTGGCCAAGGATGTCGTCGATGTCCGCTTTCTTCTTGGGCGCGACCGCTGCCGCTTGCGCGACGACTTTGTCCATCGCTTCGTTCACGAGCACCGCGACGCGACGCGTCGCGCCGCCGAACTCGGTCACGGTCAATCGGTCGCTCGCAGAGTTACCCATGGTGCGAAGCGCGGCTTCGAGCTTCTTCTGAGGACGGTCTCTCTCGATGAAGAAGAAGAGCATTGACAGGAGAAGGAGCGCACCGATCACTGCGCCGAGGACTCCTAGCGGGACTTGCGAAAGCTCGTTGCGACCCGCGTTGAGCACCATGTCCAGAGGCGCGAAGAGTTCATTCTGAGTTCGAGCGACGGCGTAGCCAACCTGCGACTTCGCTGCAGCTCCCGTTACGAGCGAAAAGATCGCGCTGCCCTTCGTGCCGACGCGATAAGGCGCGGTGGCATCGCCGCGCTTGAGCTGGTCGTCGCCAAGCACAGTCCCGAGTGCTGCGCCGATCTCCGCTTGGCCTGGAGCATTCGCCGATTGCGAAGCTGCAACGACGGCGTCTCTCAAGAAGAACGCGACTGTGACGCTTCCAGGCTCGCCAGAGACGCGTTCCGCGAGCGCATCACAAAGCTTCGCGTCGAAAGGCTCGCCGAAAACGATTGCGCCGACGTAGATCCCGTTGTCGACAACGGGTACCGCGGCCATCCCGTAAACCTTGCGGTCGTGAAGCCAGACGTCGTCTCGCAGATATCCGCGCAAGGCGCGATCCACTAACGGAAAGGTTCCGAGTCCGCCGCCGTAGCGTTGCTCGGACGGGCCGAGTTGCGCGACGATGGTCCCAGTATCGTCGACGGCGATGAGCATGTCGCTCGTCCCCGCAGGCGTGGTGCCGCCCCGACGTTTTGTATCCAATGCTTGAAGCGTGGCCTTGAGCCTCGTGTTGAGCTGCGAGCGAAGCGTCGGAGTATCGGGCTTGGCGGCGTCGAGCTGCGAAGCTGCGCGAAGCGCCTCACGGACGTCTCGATCCGCCGCGAACGGAGCAAGAGAATCGATGCGAGATCGCGCCGTCTGTTTGAGGAGCGCTTCGACAAGGACTCGATCGCGCGAGAGACGCTCAAGCTCCACGCTCTTCTGACCGCTCGCAACAACCGCGTGCGTGATGTAAGCGGCAAGACTAGCGACGCCTACCAGCAAACAGAGGATGACAACCCAAAACCGGGACAGAACCATCGCTTAGTTTCCTTCACGCAACGAAATCGGTTCGACCACCAGCGCAGCACCGGTAGCACCGACGACGACTTCCTGCGTCTTGGCCTCTTTGTCGTTCGTGAACACCTTGAGCGTGTACGAACCCGCTCCGACGACACCAAAAGAATATCTTCCCGCGCGATCGACTCGCGCAACGGCGAGAACGTTCGGAACCACATGAAGGTGGGCAACCGCATGCGGGACCAAGCGGTCACGCAGCACAAAGTGTCCCGCGGTATTGGGTGAGCGCACGCCGCGCGTCGCGCCGGCAGAAGTCGCCTCGGCGGAGAACCAGTCGGCACCCTCCGCATACAGCTCGTGCGTGAAATCGTCGTCGTTCTGAAAACGAAGCACTGTGCCCGGCGGCACGACTATGGTCGAAGGAAGCGGCGCGCCGCCTTGGAGCTTCACGTCCACCTGAGGTCCGACGACCGAAGGTCCCGTGCCCGTGAGCACCACGCTCGTGGATCGTACGTAGTCGAATCGAGCTTCGTCTGGACTTACGAATCCGTTCCAGACTTCCCAGTACGAGTCGCGTGGACTGCGTTGCAGCGTGACGGTCCCGCCGACCAAGGTTCCGCGCACTTCCACTGCGCGTGCAGGAAGCGCCGCGACGAATAGAAGCGCTGCAAATAGAACCGCACCTGCGACGCGCGCGCGGCGGATCGCAGCGGGACTCGAACTCACGGACATCCCAAAAGGGCTCATGGCTCGGCGAGCCTATCCAATCACAAGAGAAACCGTCAACGAATGAGCAGAGAAGTCACAGCGCGCGCCAGCTCTTGCAGGAGATGGCTCAGAAGAGGTCTTTGAGCTTCGCTTCGCCCTTCTTTTTCTGCGCGAGAACGGCGTTCACGGCGCGAACAAGACGGGATTTCGTTGCCGGGCTGATTGGCTTGCCGACAAGCGCGGCTCGGAGCGCTGGCTCGGAAAGAGCGCGGCCCTTGCGGCGCGTCTTGCCAACAACGGCCTCTTTAGCCTTCTCGTTGCCGCCTTTCGCTTGCTTCTTCAGCAGGCGAACTGCCCGATCTTCGGGCTTCAAGCTCTCGAGGTCGTGCGAAGCAACGACAAGTCGTCGCGGGTCGATCTTTGCCTTCTTTAGATAGTCGTCGAGCTTGGTGGCCATGAAATGTCCGGCGGACCTAGCACGGTTCCCGACGGTTTGCAGGTCGGATCAACTAAATCTCTCGGAGCACTGCCCCATCGCCCGTGGGTTTGCCCCGGTTCTGCTCAGGAATATCGACAGCGAAGGGCTCCGGCGACGGCGTGCCCGCGCGTCGACGGTCGCCGGTAATGAGCCGTGCCCCACGACGATACGTGACGTATGACCAGGCCCACTGCATGAACACGGCGATGCGGTTCCGAAAATCGATCAAATAGTAGATGTGCACAAGCAGCCAGGCGAACCAGGCCACGAATCCGCTCAGCTTCATTCGGCGTGACTGAAGCACCGCTCGCCCGCGACCAATGGTCGCCATGATGCCTTTGTCCACGTACGAGAAGGCGGTCCGCGGCTCCCCAGAAAGATCGCGCGCGATCTGATCCGCAACGAATCTTCCTTGCTGCATTGCCGTCGGACTGACGCCAGGGAGCGGAACCTCGGAACCCGGGGGGACGAACCGCGCAGCGTCCCCGACGACGAACACGTTTCGGTCGCGCGGAAGTGAGCAGTCTTGATTGACCGTGGCCCGTCCCGCACGATCTTCAGGCGCGTCCACACTAAGCGATGTCGCCAGGGGCTCGGCTCGAACCCCCGCGCCCCAGACGACCGTGATCGCTTCGATGCGTTCGGTTTCCGTTCCATGGCGCTTAACGGTGACGACCCCGTTGCCGATCGATTGAACGACTGCGTTGCAACGCACGTCGACTCCCATCGTGACCAGGTCGCGTTGCGCTCGTGCAGAGAGCTTTTCGTCGAACGCGGGGAGAAGGCGCGGTCCCCCCTCAAGGAGAATCACTCGCGCCAGGTCGGGTTTGATGCGACGGAAGTCTTTCGCAAGAACAAAGTCCGCGAGCTCCGCCAGCGAACCTGCGAGCTCGACTCCGGTTGGGCCGCCGCCCACGACGACGAACGTGAGCAACTTCTGTCGGACGGCGTCGTCTGCATCCCGCTCGGCTTCTTCGAACGCGACGAGCACGCGCTTTCGGATCTCGATCGCGTCGTCGAGCGTCTTCAGACCCGGCGCATTCGCCTCCCACTCACCGTGGCCAAAGTAGTTGGTCTTCGAACCGCACGCGACGACGAGATAGTCGAAGGCGAGAGGGTGCCCGTCGAGAAGCTCGAGCTTGCGTTCCGACCAATCGACGCGAATCGCTTCGTCGAGTCGGACCGACACATTCTCTTGAGAGGCGAGGATGCTCCGGATCGGTGCTGCGATCTCCGCAGGCGAAAGGCCCGCCATGGCAACTTGGTAGAGGAGCGGCTGAAAGAGATGGTGGTTCTTACGATCCACAATCGTGACTCGCACGGGCGCGTTCGCGAGCCCTCTGGCGGCCGCCAATCCACCAAAACCCCCGCCCACGATCACCACATGTTTGCGAAGTGTCATAGCCAACGCTTTCTAAGCGTCATCGTCGCCACACGCTACACTGCGGTCAATGTGGGAACTAGCGCTGTCGATCGCCGTTGGACTTGGCCTCAGTGCCGCGTGCGGCTTTCGGGTCTTCGTCCCGATGCTGGTAATCGCAGTCGCATCGCGCGCCGGCCATCTCGAGCTCAGCCATGGCTTCGCGTGGATCACCACCACGCCCGCAATCATCGCCTTTGGCGTCGCAACCCTAATCGAGATTGCGGGTTACTACGTTCCGTGGCTCGACCACATTCTTGACGTTGCCGCTACACCCGCGGCTATCGTCGCAGGCACCATCGCGATGGGATCGGTGGTCCACGACGTGACGCCGTTCCTCCAGTGGACACTTGCCATCGTTGCAGGCGGCGGAATCGCGGGCGCGGTACAAGCGACTACGGTGCTCGCACGCGCTACTTCCACGGCGACGACGGGAGGCCTCGCAAACCCGCTCGTGTCGACCATCGAGGCCGCGACCGCAATCGCGTCCGCCGTGCTGGCAGTTGTGTTCCCGTTTCTCGTCATCGCCTCCATGGCGGCCATGGTGCTCGCCATCTGGTACGTGTGGCGCCGGCGTTCGGTATCACGGGGCGTTTCACTCGACGATTCGAGACGTTAAGAGTAAGCACGAATCGATTCTTATGCGCACCTTGATCGTCACTCCCACGTACAACGAACGAGAGAATCTCGAGACGTTTCTTGCCGGCGTATTCGCGGTGATGCCGAACGTCGATGTGCTCGTCGTTGACGACAACTCCCCCGACGGGACCGGTCAGCTCGCGGACGAGATCGCAGCTCGCGACCCTCGCGTGCGTGTCAAACACCGTCCAGGAAAGATGGGCCTGGGAACCGCGTATGTGGAAGGATTTCGCGACGGCCTCGAGCGCGGATATGACGTCGTGTTCGAGATGGACACCGACCTCTCGCACAATCCCAAGTACCTGCCCGACTTCATGCGTGCGCTGGAAGACGGAGCGGACGTGGTTGTTGGCTCGCGCAACATTCCCGGCGGAAGCGTCGAGGGCTGGGGCCCGACTCGGCACATCATTTCCAAGGGTGGAAGCCTCTACAGCCGAACGATCCTCGGCATGCCCGTCAAAGACCTCACGAGCGGCTACAAAGCGTTTCGCAGGCACGTCCTCGAAGCGCTCAATCTTTCGCAGGTGCGCTCCAACGGATACTCGTTCCAGATCGAGCTCACGTTCCGCGCGGTCAAGAAGGGTTTCGTCGTCCGAGAAGTGCCGATCGTCTTCGAGGACCGCCGCGTCGGGCAGAGCAAGATGTCGCGCAAAATCTTCGTCGAAGCGCTGGGCGTTGTTTGGCGGTTACGCGCCGACGAGCTCCTGAAGCGCCTCTGAAGTAGTTGGTGCTATAACTGCGGCCGCCCATGGCCAAGTACACGAACCTAGTTCAGGTCTACACAGCGACCGTATCGAAGTTCAAGAACAACCCGCTCTTCGGCACCAAACAGGACGGTGCTTGGAAGTGGATGACGTACGGTGAGTTTGCGGAGCAGGTGGATGCGCTCCGAGCCTCGCTGATCGACCTGGGGATCAAACCGGGAGACCGCGTTTCGGTCATCGCGAACAATCGGCCTGAGTGGGCGATAGGTGCGTACGCCGTCTACACGCTCGGCGGTGCATACGTGCCCATGTACGAGGCGCAGCACGACAAAGAGTGGGCGTACATTCTTGCTGACAGCGGTGCGAGCGCGGTCTTCGTCGCGAATAGTGTGATCGCAGCCAAGGTCGTTGCCCTCCGCCCCGAGCTCCCCGCGCTCAAGCACATCATCACGTTCTCCGGGAACGCAGATGGCGCAATCTCGTTCAGGGATTTGGTCGAGAACGGTCGTGGCAAGAACGTCCCGCCGAATCAGCCGAACACCGATGACGTGGTCGGCTACATCTACACTTCGGGCACGACCGGAAATCCCAAAGGCGTGCTGCTTTCGCATGGCAACTTCGCTAGCAACGTGAGCGCCATTCACGACGTCTTCCCGATGGAAGCAAGCGACCGATCGCTATCGTTCTTGCCCTGGGCGCACTCGTTTGGGCAAACCGTCGAGCTGCATGGTCTCTTCTCTATGGGTGCCTCGATGGGCATCGCAGAGAGCGTCGAGAAGCTGATGGACAATCTCGGTGAGGTGCAGCCCACGCTACTTTTCAGCGTTCCTCGCATCTTCAACAAAATCTACGCGGCGCTTCAGAAGCAAACGGGCACCAAGAAAAAGCTGCTCGACGCAGGCTTGGCCAACGAGAAGAAGCGACGCGAGCTTCGCGAACGCGGGAGATCCGGCGGGCTCGTCGAGATCAAGCACCGGTTCTACGACCGGCTCGTGTTCTCCAAAGTGCGCGCGCGCCTGGGTGGGAAGCTGAAGTACGCATTTAGCGGCGGCGCAGCGATAAGCAAAGAGGTAGCTCAGTTCATCGACGATCTGGGTATCACCGTCTACGAAGGTTACGGGTTGACCGAAACGTCTCCGATTGCCACCGCAAACTGGCCGGGTGCCAAGCGCATCGGCTCCGTTGGCAAAGGCATCCCAGGTGTCCGCATCGTCATCGATACGAAGGCCTCAGGCGACGAGAAGCACGGAGAGATCGTCGTGTATGGACCCAACGTGATGAAGGGCTATCACGGCCTTCCCACCGAGAACGCCGCGGTGTTCACGGACGACGGGGGCTTTCGCACCGGTGATCTCGGATATCTCGACGAAGACGGATACCTGTTCATCACGGGACGCATCAAAGAGCAGTACAAGCTCGAGAATGGAAAGTACGTGGCACCCGCCGCGCTGGAAGAGAAGCTCAAACTCTCGCCCTTCGTGACGAACGCGATGGTTTACGGCGACAACAAGCTCTACAACGTGGCCCTCATCGTCATCAACGTCGACGCGGTCCAGCAGTGGGCACGCGACAACGGCGTAACCGTGGAACCCTCCGCACTGACCGAGAACCAGCGCGTCCGCGAGTTCTTGCTCGGAGAGATCGAAAAGTTCTCTGGAGACTTCAAGCAGTTCGAGAAGGTGAAAAAAGTGGCGCTGACGCCCGAGGACTTCACCACGTCGAACAACATGCTGACGCCGTCGCTGAAGGTGAAGCGCCGCGAAGTCATGAAACGATACGGAGATCTGTTGAACGCCCTTTATTCCGATTCCGCGTAAGGAACGGCGCCGTCGCAACGCCTCTAGACGTTTAGACCTTTGGAGCTACGTTTCGCTCCGTATGCTGCGCGCAGTCATCGGCGTTCTGGTTCTCGCAGATGGCATCGCGACCTTCGCTTTGGGCTTCCGCTATCTCGGCGTTTCAGCGGCTTCGATCATGCTTGTTACTGCTGCGCTGGGTGCGTTTGCCGGGTTCAGCTTCTTGAAGCGCTTGATCTCGCGGTACACAGGGGCGCTCGAAAGCGTTCGCGGCGGTAGCGTACCCAGCGGCGGATTGGACTCCCTGCTTCGCGGTGGTGCGGACGTGCATCCGTCCGTTGCTCTACAAGATCGAATGCTCGGAATCGCGGCGCTTCTACTCGGCGCACCAGGCTTCGTAGGCGACACAATAGGTTTGCTGCTTCTCGTACCGGGGGTGCGCGCCTTCATCGCCGAGCGAATGTTGCACCGTCGCGCGGTCGCGTTCGTTCCCAAGAGCAAGTCTCCGCATTCGGCTCGCCCCGCACGACGGAGCACGAGAGAAGCCGCGCAACGCGTCTCCCAACCGAGAATTATCGAGACGACCGGTGTGACGGTCTCTACAAAGGAAACGACTTCATGAGGCGTGCAAAGGTCTGGGGCGTTGCCGCCGTATCTCTCATGCTGGCGAATTGTTTTCGCGAGTCTTCGCGCTTCTCACCCGATGGTGGAACGACCACCGACGTGGCATCCGCACCGCGAGACACGGCGCTGGTCCCCGAGGACCGCAGGCTCATGCCAACTCGCGACGGCGGGATTTCGTTCGAGGGGGCTTTCGTTCTGGACGACGATGCTGCTCGCATAGCGAATCCCACCACGCTCGCGGCAGCATCGAACGCCTGCAGACCTCCAGCATTGGTTCGCATCACGCACGTTGTCGATGGCGACACGTTCGACGTCTCGCATATCAACGAGAACAAGACCGAGCGCGTTCGTTTGATCGGCGTCGATACGCCGGAGATCGCGCACTCCAGCACTCCCGCGGATTGCTATGGCCCCGAGGCCCAGGCCTTCAGTCGACAGCTGACGGGTCACGTGGGCTGGCTCACATTCGGTATGACGTGCACGGACGTCTACGACCGCACACTCGCGTATCTGCATCTTGGCGGAACTTCGAACGACATGTATCAGCGCCAGCTCATTCGGCGGGGTTTTGCCAAGAAGTTCATCTTCACCGACAACAACACGTTCGCGACGATGTTCACGAGCGACGAGACCACGGCGCGGCGCGCACGCGTGGGTCTGTGGACCGCCTGCCCCGCTGACTGAAGCACACTGATCGCACGGCGCTCTCGACGGCCCTTCTCGCGTGTGCAAGAAGCTCCTCTCGGAGAAGGAAGAACTACGTCATGGCTGACTATATCTACAGCATGCAGGGGCTCTCGAAAGTCGTGCCCCCCGACAAGAAGATTGTCGAAGGCGTGTACCTCTCCTTTACTCCAGGCGCGAAGATCGGCGTCCTCGGCGTCAACGGCGCTGGCAAGAGCACGATCCTTCGCATCATGGCGGGCATCGACAACGCGTACAACGGCGAGGCGTTCCTCAAGCCCGGAGCAACGCGCGGATATCTGGCCCAGGAGCCAGATCTTTCGCAGTTCAAGATTGTGAGAGAAGCAGTCGAGGCGGCGGTGTCTGAAACGCGAGGGCTGCTCAAGAAGTTCGAAGAGCTCTCCATGAAGCTCGGGGAGCCGCTCTCCGAGGACGAGATGACCAA
The DNA here is from genome assembly GCA_964635815.1 of uncultured Sandaracinaceae bacterium. Lineage (GTDB taxonomy): Bacteria > Myxococcota_A > Polyangia > Polyangiales > JADJQN01 > CAZWQH01. The sequence continues at coordinate 3,117 of CAZWQH010000103.1, read as the reverse complement.
GGTCCTCGACGAACAGTCGAAGCTCCAGGACAAGATCGACGCAGCCGACGCGTGGAACTTGGACAATCAGCTCGAGCTCGCGATGGACGCGCTGCGACTGCCTCCAGCGGATGCGGAGATTGCGCGCCTCTCAGGTGGCGAAAAGCGCCGCGTCGCGCTGTGCAAGATTCTCCTCGAGAAGCCGGACCTCCTTCTTCTCGACGAACCGACCAACCACCTCGACGCCGAAAGCGTTGCGTGGCTCGAGCAACATCTGGCGCAGTACAAAGGCACTGTCGTCGCGGTCACGCATGATCGCTACTTTCTCGACAACGTGGCCGAGTGGATCCTCGAGCTCGATCGCGGGCGTGCGATTCCGTTCAAGGGCAATTACACGGCGTGGCTTGAAGCCAAAGAAAAGCGTCTCCAGCAAGAGGAGAAGCAAGAGGGCGCTCGACAGCGGAAGATCGCTGCGGAGCTCGAGTGGGTCCGCGCCTCACCGCGCGCTCGCCAAGCCAAGAGCAAAGCGCGTTTGACCGCATACGACTCGCTGCTTGCTGAGCAGACTCGCGTAAAGCGCGACCTCAACGAGGTCTATCTGCCACCGGGACCGCGCCTCGGTGACATCGTCATCGAAGCAGAGAACGTTCGCAAATCGTTTGGCGACACACTGCTGTTCGAGAACGTCAACTTCCGCATTCCGAAGAACGCGATCGTAGGCATCATCGGTCCAAACGGCGCCGGCAAGACCACTCTGTTTCGGATGATCACCGGGCAGGAGAAGCCGGACTCCGGAACGCTTCGCGTCGGTGAGACCGTCCGCCTCGGATACATCGATCAGTCACGCGACAATCTCAACGGCGAGAACACGGTATTCAAAGAGGTTAGCGACAACGCGGACTTCGTTACGCTCGGCAAACAAGATGTCCCTGCCCGCCAGTACACGTCGTGGTTCAACTTCAAGGGCCAAGACCAACAGAAGCTCGTGAAGCATCTCTCCGGCGGTGAGCGCAATCGAGTGCATCTAGCCAAGATGGTTAAGACGCAAGGCAACGTTCTCTTGCTCGATGAGCCCACGAACGACCTGGATGTCGAAACGCTGCGCTCCCTCGAAGGGTCGCTCCTCGATTTCGCAGGGTGCGCGATCATCATCAGCCACGATCGCTGGTTCCTCGATCGCATCGCAACGCACATTCTCGCGTTCGAAGGCGACAGCCACGTCGAGTGGTTCGAAGGAAACTTCGACGCCTACGAGGAAGATCGCAAGCGTCGCTTTGGCGCGGCGTCGTCTGTTCCGACGCGCATCAAGTACCGTAAGCTGACGCGCTGATTGCGTTGATTTTCAGCGTTGGGTAGCGAGGGAAATGCGGGGAAGCGCGTTGATCGCCCTCGTCAGCGCGTTCCTTTGGTAGAGCGTCGTCGCCGATGCAACATCCGCGTCACGGCTCGCGCCGGTCAGAGCAGCCGTGAGAACTTCTTGGCGAAGCGCGAGCGGGAGCGTCTGCACGCTCTTCATGAGCGACCGGAACGCGGTCCGCTCTTGGCGCTCGAACGACTCGTCGAACCCTTCACGCAAGACGGACTTGAGCTCGTTGGTTGCCCCGAGGCTGAGTCGATCACCAGACGCGACCGCATCGTTCACGATGGTTGCGAGGCGTTGCGCCACCCACGCGAACTGTCGCGGCGTTCCTGTCCGGGTGCGCCCATATCGGAATGGAGCTGGAATGCCGACATAACCCTCTCCCGGTGCCAACCGCGCGGGAGGACGCGCCGTGCCTAGGTGCGAAAGCGCGTGATCGACAAGGAACGGCACAGGGGACTGTCCGCGCGAGACCGCAGACTCTGCGTGATTGATGAGGAGGTCTCGTTCAGATGCGGCGAGTGCGTACGTCGGGAAATTCCCCAACGCGCGTGGAACACCTTTGATCGCGGCGGCGTGCAATGCGCCTCGCACGGTGGATGTCGGGAGGCGAGGTCTCGCTGCGACGCGCGCCGTGCGAGTGGTGCGCACGGATGGGCGCGTGTCACGAAGAGACCGCGGCATGGCAAATGCGGTACCGGCTGTCAGAAGGATCAGGCCGAGGAGGCCTGCGAGGGAGGATGGACGCTTGAGTTTGAGTTCCATACCGAGTCGGTCGCAATATCGGATCCAGCTCTAGATCCCTGTATGGAATGCGATTCCACGCAATCTCGCCCGGGATCGGAATGGGCTCTAGCCTGCGTCTCGAGTAGCCGGATGGGCTTGCTGTCAGAGACTATCAGGCCTTCACTCTCCTTCGGACGTCACAGGAATCAGATGCGATCGATCTCGACCTACGCGGCAATCATCGTCTTTCACGCGAGCTCGTGTGGGGGACCTTCCGCTCGAACGGAGGTCGCGACGCGCACCGACGAAACCCGAACCTCCGAGCTGAGCAGCAGCGAGGTATGCGAAGGGAAGTATGCGTCCGGCATCCGCCCTGGAATCGCGGTCGGCTATTTGGAGCAAGTCTTCGCGAGCGGGGACAACCTCGGCACGGCCGATACGGTGGGCGAACCGTGTGCAGGTGGCCGAGATCGCGCCGCGTGCTCCAGTGCGCTCGCAGCGGCAAGAGAACGCGCGTTCGCAGAGCTCATGCCGAGCTCCGAGAACTTCCGCGAACAGCAACACGCAACAGACATGTACCGATTCATCGCGACTCGTGGTGACGAAGTGCTCTTGCTGTCGACGCACGACGCGCTTCTCGCGTTCATGTCGCCAATCGATACCGTCGCAGAGGCCGCAATCGTCGTCAGCACGATGCAGATCAGTGTCAACTGCATGCAGAGCCTGAACGCGAACCAGAGCACTGGGACGGTACCCGCGGTCATCCACGGCACGGCATCCCACGACGGCGTCACTCTCAACGTCGTCCGGCTCGTGCAGCCGACATCGTGCGCGCGCGGCATGGACACGGCCGTCGCCACGGTCGCGCGCACGGGAACCGTCTCGTTTGGCGAATGGAGCGTGCTCTCTCCCGCTATCGATATCTGCGACTACGCCGAGTAGCGTGCGCTCGCTGAGTGCTGGGTGGGCCGTCGGGGACGTTCAGCCGCAACGCGGGGCGAAGAATTGAACGGGCTGCGCCGCGCGGCTTCACTCGTCGCTCAGCCAATCGG
>CAZWQH010000102.1:0-12745 GCA_964635815.1 uncultured Sandaracinaceae bacterium | reverse complement strand
GTCTTCGGCGATCCAAGTCACCGCTCCAAGCGTGTGCCCTGGCACGAGTAAGCATCGTAACCGGACGTTTCCGAACAGCGCTTCCGCGTTGTCTTCGTGGGCGATGGCTCCCTTGGGAGCGAGGCCGCGCGAAACATCGACTGCGCTTGCTCGCACGACGACGTTCGGAAAGCGCGCTTGAAGATCGGCCGCTCCACCGATGTGGTCTGCGTGGTGATGCGTGCACCAGATCTCATCGAGCGAAGCGCCTAGCTCCTGGAGCTTCAAGAGGATGGGAAAAGCGTCGCCAGGATCCACTACCGCGGTTCGCGTCGCGGTATCACTCCCCGATTGCACGACGTACGCGTAGTTGTCGCGTAGAACCGGCACGATCGAGACGCGCATCACGGGTTCCAGTTTACTTGTGAGTCATCCACAGGAGGGGGGGTCGGATTCGTTCCCGTTCCCGTGCTAGGTGGTGGCACGGGAACACCTCCGTTGGTGAGCGGGCTGTCGTCCACTTCGCGCCGCCGGCGCTTGGTGCTTTGTTCGCGCACCGCGACGGTCCCTCGGATCGTCGTGGTCTCGCCCCGCGTGTTCGTATGCTCGAAACGGATCGAATACTCGCCTGCTTCCGGGAACTCGACAGTCGAATGCCACGCGCGGCCCGTGGCGTCGCGCGCTGCCGCGATTCCCTCTGCAATCGGAATGCGATCTCGCGAGAGAATGAATACAGCGGCTCCCTCGCCGAGCGGAACGTTCTGCGACGCGATCAATATTGCAGGCGCCTTTGCGGTGGGCACCGTTGGTTCTGTCAGCAGAGTGCCGACCAAAGGAACGACCTGCTCCGGTGCGGCGTCGCGATCTCGATTGCTGGAGCCAAGCTGATCCAGCGGGCCGGTTCGGGGCCCGATGATCTCTCCACCTGGAGAGGCGAGGGGCATGTTGTCTCCGGCGATGAAGCGGGCAAGCGCCGCTCCGGTGGCAACGGCTGTTGCGCCGACTCCGAATGCGACCGCAGCGATACCCGCCGTTCGCCACTTGGTTCGCGGCCGGATACCGAGCTGGGTGAGAGACGCGTTTGCCACACTGACGCCGCGGGACGATCCGGAAGCGCTGATGCTACCCGCCGAGCTTTGCGACCCGCCGTTGAAGAGACCTGACTGCTCCGCAGCTTCTCGCAATGCGATGCCGAGCGCGTTCGCGTCGCGTGGACGCCGATCGGGCTGCTTGGAAAGCGCGCGACCGATAACGTCCGCCAGACGCGCAGGTACGGTTCGAGCTTTACTCCGTGAACGAAGGTCGGGAGCCGGCTCGTGAATGTGTTTCATCAGCAACGCAACTGCCGAAGGAGATTCGAACGGCGTCTCCCCGCTCAAGAGCTGGAATGCGATGACGCCGATCGAATACACATCGCTTCGAGGATCCGTCGGTTCGCCGGCGGCGCCTTCGGGCGAGATGTACTTGGCCGTCCCGAAGATGAGCCCTGACTGCGTGGCGATGGATTGCTCGCCAAAAAGGGATCGCGCGATGCCGAAATCAAGCACCTTCACGAAGTCGGTCATTCCGGCACGCGTGGTGAGGTACACGTTCTCGGGCTTGAGGTCGCGATGAACCACGCCGTGACGGTGCGCTTCAGCCATGGCTGCGCAGAGCTGAAGAAGAATCGCAAGCGTACGCTCCACGCTCATCGCGCCCACTTCGCGCAATCCCGTCGCGAGGGTAACGCCGCGCAGGTATTCCATCGCGATGTAGAGGTTCCCGTCCGGAAGTTGTCCGTAGAGGAACACACGAACGATGTTCGGGTGGTCGAGCGCGGCCATCAATCGCGCTTCGCGTTGAAAACGACGCACGACGTCTTGATTGGGGATCAGCTCCGGATGGAGGATCTTGATCGCGACCTCGCGTTCGACACCAATCTGGCGGGCGCGATAGACGGTGCCCATACCGCCGGCTCCAAGACGCTCTTCGACGACGAATTGTTCTAGAAGCGTCTGTCCAACGTACGCGTCTGCGCTCGAATCGGACACGAGCGTGCTTCCATCTCGCGGGCAATAGGCGGCCGCGAAATCGTACGCCGCGTTGCAACGCGGACACGTTTTTTGTGGGCGGCTCATGGGCGTTGCCGGAGTACGACGGCGCTACGTAATAAGACGTGCAATTACTAGCACAGGTTCTCGATTCCAATCCTCTGCGCAGATCGCAAGCCATCGCTCACTGCTTGTGCGTTTTTACACCTAGATTTCATACACCCTCGGGATAGGACACCACTTCGCACATGCGACATACGCTTCAAGGACTGATCACCGCGGGGACGTTTGTGATCCTCGGCGCCTGTTCGAGCCGGGCAGATCTGGGTACCCCCGACGCCGCGACGGGTTCCGTCGCCGACGCCGCGAGTTTCGTGGCCGACGCACGCTCGAGCGCAGCAGACTCGTCGACGCCTCCTCCTGATCAGGTGGGACCCGGCATTTGTGTCGGCGTCACCGATTCTTGCACCGCGACTCGACCTTGCTGCCCAGGAACGACGTGTCTTCCGGGCCTTCGCGGTCCGACCTGTCAGTAGGGTACGTCGCGCGGTCCGCTCGTTGCGTGCGGGTGAATCCGGTTCAGTATCTCGGAGTATGTTGCTGCTTTCGCTTTCGCGAATCGATCGACTGGCCGTAGTTATCTGTGTTGGGATCTCTGGGTGCACGGCTGCTGACACGGACTTCTTCTTCCGCGATTCTGGTGTCACGCGCACCGACGCGTCGACCGATGCAGGGCCGCGATGTGTACGCGACCCAGTGCGCGATGAGGTGTGCCGAGACTTTGGGCAACCTTTCGCGTGGACTTGCGCAGGCGTGAGCACGACTGCCGGGCTCTCGATGGTTGGCTCCGATTGCCTGCCGGTATCTCATCCGCTCGAGCTCGGAAGCTGGGACGGGTTTTGCTGCCCAGATCGCTCCGTCGATGCAGGCCGCCCCGACGCCTCCGTCCAAGACGGTGCTTTCCGAGACGCTTTGGTGGATGGAGCCAATCGCGGGGACGGTGAGTTGCCTGACGGGTCTCGCGACTAGGGGTGTAGGTTCGAGATCGTGCCGTGTCGCATTACACGTCGCACTCGGATCTCGAGACTCTGTGTTTGGTCACCGAGAAAGCTCCATGAGGCGTGCCCGTTTCTCGGGTGCACGATCGAGGGGGGGCGGGTGGTGGTGAACTCGATCGCCTCTCCCGTCGAAAAATGCTCCAGCGGTTCATGCGTGTGCGCGCGCACAGCAATTCCGCCCCCGGCGATGTCCGCTGCGCGCGAGGCTATCAGCCGGCCGCCTTGCACGATGCTCTCGAGACCGTCGCGATTGATTCGGTGCACGAAGGGGCCGTACTCACGCGGCGGCGCGTCGCGAGCCGCTCGCTCTGCGGCCTGTTGAGCGGCCGCTTGTTCTGCCGCCCTTTCGGCTGCTCGTGCGGTCCGCCTCTCCGCGGCACGAGCTGCGCGCGCGCGCGCCAGCCCATACCGTCCGTGTGCGAACGTCCTGGCAGCGCTTCGAGCGCGAATGCTGACTCGCCCAACAAACGTACGGCGCTCGGCGAGGAGGCCCTGAAGGCGTGAATCTTGCGCCGTGGGCTCAGCTTCCGAATGGCTCGCTACGAGTGATAGAGCCAGCAATACGCCCACGGCGGTGACGCGAATCAGAGTCAGTCGTTGGATACCGAACATGGTGGGAGCTCTTCGACTCGCTAACGAAGCACAGGGCGTATGCCCGGGTGAATAAGCAAAGGGCGTGCACAGGCGCGAAGGCAAAAAGCCCTTTCGAGTAGGCGCCGTATCGACGTGAACGGTGACCACTGCGGGCGTCACCCCACGCTGATCTTGCCGAGGCGCCATTGTCGGGCGAGGATGCGTCCAATGCGTTTGGTGCTCCAATCTTCTACGATCCCGCGCGCCGCGCTGTTTGCGAGCTTCGTTGCGTGTTCGTTTCTCCTCTCTTGGTCTACGGCTGCGAAAGCGGACTCGCAGGTGGTCGTTCTCGGAATCACGTCCGTCGACGGCGACGACGAGATCGCGCGAAACCTGACTGGAGCGCTTCGCAACTCTGCGGGTCGTATTCCAGGATGGCGACTCAACGACGTCGACGTCCCTCTATCGCAAGCGATCTTGGCAGGTGGATGCCCAGAACCCCCGACCGCGGCGTGTCTCGCAGAGATCGCGCAGAGCCTGGGAGCTACGCGGTTGGTGTACGGAACGATGAACCGCTCAGGTGGTTCCGGAGACGCACTGCAGTTCGAAGCGACCATCTACACGTTCGACTCCGTTTCGAACGCGATCGATGGCGTGACCACGACGACTTTCTCTCAGCAGCGAAGCGACGTCGATGACTTGCGGGAGCCCGCTCGCCGAGCGATTGCAGGCCTGCGCGGCGGATCCCGTTCTGGAACGTTGATCGTTCAAGGCGCACCGAACGGATCACAGATTCTCATCGACGACCAGCACCTTGGCTCGGTTCAAAGCGAGACATTTCAAGCTGACCTCGAGCCCGGAACGCACGAGCTGCGGATCCTTTCGAACGGTCGAACCGTTGCAACGCGCTCGTTCAATCTTGCTGCTCAGGGCCGCGAGGTTTTCGAGGTGGAGACAGTTTCGGCTGCACCGACGTTGACGACCCCCACCCAGCCTGTGGTTCAGCCAGGAGGAGACCTTCCGTGGGAGTTCTGGGTCGGCGTCGGTGCGACCACGGTCGGCGTCGCGTTCGCAGCGTTGACCGCGTACAGCTGGGTGTCGCTCGATTCCGCGCGCACCAACCCGGACTTCATCGCGTTTCGTAACCAGTTCGCGCCCCCAGAAACACCAGGTGGCGTTCGCGACGTGTGCTCCCAGGTAAACGGAACCACTCCGCAGGGTGCTCGCGATGCGTGTGACACGGCGCGTAGCCAGGAAACGCTCCAGTACGTGTTTCTAGGAGTCGCGGTCCTCGGCCTCGCAGTCGGTATCCCGTTGATCGCCGCGAACTCGAGCACTGCACATCGCGACTCGGATGCGGCTCGTGCAGTCGCACGCGCACCCAGGGGGCCGTCATTTACGCTACTTCCGCCAAGCATTGGTCCAACGGGTGCGTTCGTTGGCGCACGCCTCGAGTACTGAGACGCCGAACGAGTGAGAATCGTCGGTGGACGGTTTGGCGGGCGGGTTTTCAAAGTAGCCGTTTCGAACGTAACGCGTCCCACTACAGAGCGAGCTCGCGAAGGCGTAGCGTCCGCGCTCGACTCACGTGGTGCGATCGTGGATTGCGCTGTGCTCGATCTGTTCGCCGGCACCGGTGCGCTGGGGTTCGAGCTCTTGTCTCGCGGCGCATCGCGAGTGGTGTTCGTCGAGCGTGACAAACGTGCGTGCGCGACGCTTGAATCGGTCGCCCGACAGCTCGACGGCGTGGACGTGACGGTGCTCACCGGTGATGTCGCTTCGCCACGGATCATGGACAAGCTTGCCGAGCTCGGGCCGTTCGGTTTGGTCATCGCTGACCCGCCATACGCGGACGTCGCAGTTGCGGTACGCGCGATCGAAGCGATCGCAGCGCGTTCGCTCGTTACCGACGACGCGTTCGCGATGCTCGAACATGCAAGTCGAGATGCAGCGCCCACATGCGCAGGGTTCGAGACGGTGAGCTCGTATCGCTACGGAGACACGTCGTTTCAGCTGCTCGCTCGGTTGGATGCTGGGGCTACGGCTCGCGAGTAAGCACTCGCGCGAATCGCAGAACGTGTGACACGGCTCCCCAATCGAGACGCGTAACCCATTCGGCCGTGCCATCTCCGTTCGCATCGAACGTTTGTACGCCGATCATTCCATCGTATCCGGGTGTCACCGCGCCAAACTCGAAGAAGTCACTCGATCGGTCCGGATCGTGAACACCCAGGAAGCCTGTGCACGTGGCGCCGCTCGGACGCCCGAAGGAGTAGGCGAACGTGGATTCATCTACCCCAACGTGCACGATGTCCAGGCATCCATCGCCATTGAAATCAGCGAGGCTCATGACGTCGTTGTGGTTGTCCATGTTGTGAATCGTCTGAAGCACTTCGAACGGTGCGGAGCGATCGCGTGTCGCACGCCAAACCTGCGTGTCGGATGGGAAGTCGCTGATGTACTCCGGGATCTGGGCAACGATATCCACGTCCCCGTCGCGATCCATGTCTCCAAGCTCCCAGTCTACGCCCGACAAGTGAGCGACCGTCGTTCCAGTCGTCAGTGACGGGCCCCAATAGACGTGCGATCGCCATTGTGGGAGCTCGGCGAACGCGTTCATCCCCACCAGGAGATCGCGTGCGCCGTCGCCGTCGAAGTCTCCAGCGCCGATATCCATCGTCGAGATGTCGCATTCGACTGGGCATGAGGCGTTCGGGTGACCCGACAGAGAGCGGCATACTCCGGTGCTCGCATTGCAGAGCTCGATCGCTCCGCGTGTCGTCCCGCGTGCGACTTCGTTGCTTGCGGGGAACCACGCGACCGCTTGGAGATCGCGCTCGGTTGTGTCGCCAAACGACAACCAGGTGGCGGTTCGGTCGCGCGCGACGCTCCAGATGCCATCGGCGCTCACGAGATCGAGCGCTCCGTCGCCGGTCGTGTCGATGGCAAGAACGACGTCCGAGGAGACATCTCGTGGACCGGTCGTGCCGCGATGTGCGAGCGGCTTGCTGATCAGGTCTCTTGAAGACCATCCGTCTGCCGAGCCGAATTGGACGAGAAGTGTCGCGGTTCCCCGGCCCGGAGATCCTTCTAAGCTGCCGGGCGCTATGTAGTACCCAAGATCGAGATATCCATCGCAGTCGAAGTCCGCTGACGCGAAGGGAGATGCTTCTCCGAGATCGATAGAAGCAGGCAACGCGAACGAGCGAGATCCACACGCGAGCGTGGGCGTGCTCGCATCTGCGCGCGAAGCATCCGAGGTTGCGGCAGACGCGTCAGCCTGCACGTCTGCAAAGCGCGAATCGGTCACCGCGTCTGACGTGCGCGCATCCGCAGCCGAAGCGTCGAGGTTTGGCACAAAGCTATCGCTGCTCGCGTCACGGACAATCCCGCCATCGCGATGCGCGCGATCGAACGCGCCGTCCTCGTCGACCGATCCTTCTTCCAGGGGCTTGACGGTGGTTTCCGCGCACGCGATTGCGAGGACACATCCTGCGAAGGCGAAGGTTCGAAGAATCATCAAGGAAGGTCACAGCAGGTTCCGTGCCTCCTCGTTTTGCGTGTGCTTGCGGTGCCGCGAGCCATGAGTCGGCTACTTGCCTTGAACGAACTGACGCCATCCGGCTACTGCGGGTACCTGAACGCGGGACTTGCTCCCTTGCAATCGCGCGGGATACGGTCGCTCGCTTGCCATGACCGTCGCCATCTACCCAGGCTCCTTCGATCCGATCACCAACGGCCACGTCAGCATCATCCGTAGTGGCCTCGTGGCGTTTGAGCGCGTGATCATCGCCGTGCTCGGAAATCCGAAGAAGCAGTCTTTGTTCTCGGTAGCCGAACGGATGGAGATGCTCCGTGAGACGTTTCCTAATGAGACCCGGATCGAGTTCGACAGCTTCGAGGGGCTTCTCGTCGACTATGCGCGGCGAAAGGGCGCTCGTTGCGTTTTGCGCGGGCTGCGTGCTGTTGCGGACTTCGAGTACGAGCTCCAGATGGCGAACATGAATCGGCATCTTCATCCTGCGATGGAGACCGTTTTCATCATGGCCAACGACGCGTATTTCTACGTCAGCTCGAATCTCGTAAAGGAGGTTGCGCGGCTCGGTGGCGACGTCTCAGCGCTCGTTCCCCCGACGGTTGCGCAACGGCTCACTGCGAAGGTAAGGCCGTAGGGCTGCGAGACCTGTTCGCAGGGTCGAGCGCAACAGCTCAGCGCTCAGTTCGTCCACACCACCTCGGGGAAGCGCTCGCGTATCCATTGTTCGTCGACCGCGGTAAGAGCCGCCCAGCTCGAACGTGCTGCGAGTTCGTGGCGACCGCGCGAGTGGATTGCGACAATCGACGTGGTTCCTTCTAGAACGACTGCCGCGCCGCTGTCCCCTCCGCACGTGGTCCCAGCGTCATCGCTGTAAGAGAGGCTGCTGCCACGCGCATAGCCGCAGCTCGTGTGCTCCTTGCGCATATTCCGCGCATCGCCGGCAGAGCCACACGAGGACTTCCCATACCCGACGACCGTCACGCGTGTGCACGACGTCGAAAGCCTGGTTCGAGCGAACGTGTGGGGTGAGACCGTGGAAGGAACGGGAGTGAGAAGTCGAGCGAACGCGATGTCGTGCGGATTCGCGCGCGCGCCGGGAACGGATTCGAAGTCCGGGTGGGAAATGACCTCGCTGATCTCGAAGGTTTGACCTCGGAGCGTCGGAAACGAGATCGTGGTCGCCGCGTCGAGAGAATCTCGGGCGTGAGTAAAGCAATGCGCCGCCGTGACGATCAAGTTGCGGGCGACCAAGGTACCGGTGCAGATCCCCGGGCTCGTCTCTTTCGCAATCTTCAGCAGGCCGGTCGCTCCCAGGTTTCTCGGCGAGGCAGTTCCTCCCATGATGTGATTGATCATCGAGGACCCGGTCGCTGGAACCGAACCGCTTCCGCCGATCACAGCGCCCAAGATCGAGCGCCAGCTGACGCTCCGTATGGTGCGGGCATCGCCTATGGGAGTCGAAGTCGTGCGCGAGACATCGTTCGATTCGCCCGGCAGGGCGATGTCGTCACCCGCCTCTTCGTCGGTCTCCGTTGTGTCCCAGTCGTCCGCGTCTGCTTCGCCAGCATCTTCATCCGCGATATCGCGTGCTTCGTCGATTGTCTCGGAATCGTTCCCGTCCGACTCTTCCTCGCCCCAACCGTCCTGGTCGTCCGAGCCGACATCATCGCCTTCCTCCCCGAAGTACTCCTCGTCCTCGAAAGATTCCTGGTCGCCGGAGCTCCAGGTCTCGAAGTCTTCGTCATCTCCTTCGTAGTAGCTCGAATCGTCATCGTCCCAGCTATCGAAGTCTTCGTCGTCCAGGTACGCGCGACTCGCCGTAGTATTTGCGCGTGTTCGGTTCGCGACCTCCCTCAGGAGCGCGATGGCTTCCGCCGTTTCGTGCGCGCTCACGACGCTGTACGACTGTGAATGAGTTGCCATCGCAGGCGATTGCGTTGCGCCCGGCGCGATGAAAATCACTCGATCGAAAGCGCGACCGGAGGCCGCTGCTTGAAGATGAAGCGCGGCTGCGATGCGCGAGCCCGAGATCTCGGAGGCAAAGCTCAGGATCTCTTGGCGCTCAGCGGTTCCGTTCCCGCCGTGTGTTCCAATCTGGAAGACGGTGTCTTCGAAGCGCTCTGCGCGTGGCTCCGAGATTCCTTCGGCCGATCGACTGCCGTCCAAGAGGCGCTCCCAGTTGTCGAGGAGCTCCACATCGACGCTCGCGAACGTCTCTCGCATCCGCGATAGCAACTCCTCAACGTGAGTCGCACTCGAGCTCGAATAACCATCTGGCACGAGGAGCCAGCGTCGCTTGTGAGCGTCGGCCGCTGCCGGGCCCGCAGCGGCGACCACGGACACGCGATCTGCGTCTACTGAGAGCTCGTTACCAACCGCGCGAACCACGAAGCGACCGAGAATCGTGCCGTCGCTCGACAATGAAAGCTTGCCGGACGCGCGTGGGATGCGAATGGACGTGATGCCGAAGGATGATTTCACCCGCTTCGAGCTGGAGTCCGTGAAGCGTCTTGTGAGGAGCAATCGAGGATCCGCGACGGAGCCGCGCAGCAGCTGTCCTGCCGTAGTTTCGAACTCGTAGTCGATCAGCAACGAGCGAGTCACGTCGGAAGCGGGGCCGGGCATGGTCGAGGCGGCGACGACTCGCGCGGAACTTTCCGCAATCTCGAGGTGGAGTGAGACCTCTGATGCGCCAGGCGCGTTGGTGCATCCGAGGACGACAAGAGAAGCAGCGATCCAAGGAGGCATGCGTCGCATGCGCGCAGAGATGCAAGTGGCGTGCCCGGGGTTCGCGCACACAACCGACCTTGAATACCGAAGATTACGCGACTCGAGGAGTGCGCCTTCTCGGCGCGGGGTTACTCAAGGCTCCAACTCCGCGGTCTTCCGACACCGCCGGGAAACGGCGTGACGGCCCAACCTCGGCGGAGCAAACCGCTCGTTTCCGTACCGCGTCTGCAACCACGGTCGCTGCCGCGGTTGGATCGTACGACGCACGCCCAACGACACCATCGGGTTCGGTCACCGCCTCGAGCACCGAGCGTGCGTCGTCCACACAGACCGCGGCGCGGGACAATCGATGGAGGGCGTGGGCATCTCGCTCGGCGGCGCTCTTCACGCGAAGATAGCCATCCACGTATGCGGCGTCGCGCGCCACACAGCCGCCTCGGAACGCACGCTCCGCGATGCGAATGGCCGGAGCGATCGTGAGGCCTTCACGACAGAGAAACAGCACGGTGTCCTCGAAATCGGCTTCGTCGTATGCACACTGCGCTGCCAGCGCGCGTGCGGCGAGAGTGCGTTTTCGCTTGGCATCGAGAAGACCCGCGTGCTCTTCGAGCAAGAGACAAAGCCCTTCTTGATCGCGAAACGACCGCGCCGTTCCGACGCGCAGAATCGCGTACGGCTGCTGACGTGCGTTTCGACGCGCGAGCATGTGACCGGCGATCTCATGGACCGCGAGACGAAGGACGTCTTGTGCGGGAAGCTGAGCTTGGGAATACCAAACTCGGTTCGAGCTCGTCGCTGCGTGCGAAGCGAGGTTGGGTTCGTACACGAGATCGAATTCGAATCCGAGAGCGTCGCCTGCAGTCTGTAACGCGTTGCACAAGTCGGCGGAATCTTGCGACTTGATGCTCGTCTCCGAGCATGTGAGCCATGCGGTGTACTCGTCATGATTTGCACCGCGACCAAATCGCCGCCGTGCGAGAGAGCGCGCATCGCGCGTGCCCACGTTGCGAATGATGGCGAGGTCGAGCTCGATCTCATCGAGGCGGGCTCCGTAGGCTTGTGCGAGCGGGTGCTCCGATGCGAGCCCGCGAGCTCGGTCGATCGCACGGTGCACACCAGCTGGAATGCAGATGGGCACATACGTCCACGCAGGCTTCAGTGGGGTGCGCGCGCGATATGCTGCTTCGAGTCGAACGCGCTCGGACTGAGCGTTGCTCGGTGTGATCGCGAAGAGGAGCTGCGCGGCCGCCGCGAGGTGCTCTACGAGATAATCGAGCTCCGCGTGTGGGCCGGTCGTACGCACTGGTTCAGAGTAGCTGGGTTGCGCGCTCAGCCAACTCGCTTCGCTCGCCTTTCGTCAGCGTCACGTGCCCCGCGATCTTCTCTGCTTTGAAGCGCTCAGCAACGATCGAGAGACCGTTCGACGCGGAGTCCACGTACGGGTTGTCGATCTGATACGGATCACCCGTAAGCACGATCTTCGTTTCACTTCCGCAGCGCGTGATGACCGTTTTGACCTCGTGCGGGGTGAGGTTTTGCGCCTCGTCGACGATGAGGAATTGGTTTGGAAGCGAGCGTCCGCGAATGTACGTGAGGGGCTCGACTTCGATGATGCCGCTCGCGACGAGCTCGGCGTAGCTGCGCCCTTCGGTCGCTTTCCCGCGACCGGTGGCGAAGATGTACTCGAGGTTGTCGAAGATGGGCTGCATCCACGGATTGAGCTTGTCCTCGAGGTCACCGGGCAAGTAACCCACGTCTTTGCCGAGCGGGAAGATCGGTCGGGAGACCAAGAGGCGCGCATACACACCCTCGTCGATGACCTTCTTCAAGCCTGCCGCAATCGCGAGAAGCGTTTTCCCTGTGCCCGCTTTGCCAACGAGCGTAACCAAGTGAACCGAGTCGTCGAGGAGGAGATCGAGAGCGAACGACTGCTCGATGTTTCGAGGCCGAACGCCCCATGCGCCTTCCCGCGGAACGCGGAGCGGACGAATCTTTTGTTCGCCGTCGACAATGGTGAGGCGACCGAGGGCGGTGTGCGTCGGTTGGCTTGCATCGCGAAGCAGCACGCACGCGTTCGGGTAGAGCTCGCCAGCATCCTTCGGGAGCGCGACGTCTTCTCGCGCACCCAGCTTGTCAACAGTTGCGCCGTCCGCGACGAGCTCGACGATTCCGGAATACAGGTCATCGATCGCGATGCGACCGCCTTCATACGTTTCCGATCTCAGCCCGAGCGCATCTGCGCGCACGCGCAAGTTGGCGTCCATCGTCACGAAAACGGTGGGCTTCTTCGGGTTTTGATCGCGAACCTCCAGCGCGGTGCTCACGATTGCGTGATCCATGCCCGCGTTGTCGCGTTTCGTCGTTGACAAGATCTCGCGCGGTACCGCTACGCGAAGCATTCCGCCGCTCTCGAGCTTCACGCCGGCGTTCAGTGACCCTTTCGATTTTTCACGGAGGTCATCGATGATACGCGTCACGGTGCGTGCGTTGCGCCCGACTTCGCTCATCTCTTTCTTGAAGCCGTCGATCTCTTCGACCACGTGGATCGGGATTACCAGGTCGTTGTCTTCGAACTTGAACAGAGCGCGCGGGTCGTGGAGCAATACGTTGGTGTCGAGAACGTAGATCTTTTGCACGGGTCGCACCCTACCACACCGCTCGTCGGCGCAGGGGAGTTCGAGTCAGGAGGGGTGCCATGCGAGTACGGCGTGGGCCGTCACGTCTGCGCGGAGGGTCATAACATTCGGCGCCAACGGAAAAGCCCCGCGTGTGTGGCGCGGAGCAAAGCGAGCCGACCACATGGTGCACACGGTTTGTGTTGGAGCTCGTCGAGGCAG
>CAZWQH010000101.1:0-12761 GCA_964635815.1 uncultured Sandaracinaceae bacterium | reverse complement strand
CCGAACGGAAATGCCGGGAATTACCATCGTCGGAACAGGACACTACGTACCGGGCAAGCCGATAACCAACGAAGACCTGCGGCGAGTGATGGATACGAGTGACGAATGGATTCGTCAGCGCACGGGCATTCGTCAGCGTCATTTCGCGCAAGAGGGTCAAGGAGTCAGCGATCTCGCACTTCCGGCCGCGAAACAGGCGCTTGAGGCCGCGGAGATGGATGCGAAAGACATCGACTACATCGTCTTCGCAACGATGACACCGGAGCACGTCTTTCCGGGAGCCGCATCTCTACTCGCAGGAAAGCTCGGGATCACTGGCGCACCGGCGCTCGACATTCGTCAGCAATGCGCTGCGATGCCGTTCTCCTTTCAGATCGCGGATGGACTCATCGCAGCGGGCACGGCGAAGAACATCCTCGTGATCGGCGGCGACGTGCACGCCGGCTTCATGCCTTGGGACGACTGGGACGTTCTTTACGGCGAAACCGACCGGCCGGTGGATCCCAAGAAGTACGATCGCGCGACGAGACACCGTGCAGTTGCCGTTCTCTTTGGTGACGGCGCGGGCGCGTTCGTCATGCGCAAGCACGAGAAGCCGGGTCACGGGCTGCTGGGGGCAGACGTCTATACGGACGGGAGCCTCAGCAAGCTCATCTACATTCCCGACGGAATGTTCAAGTTCAAGCGCCGTTCGTTCGCAGACCCCGCGATCTACGACGAGGAAGCGTACATCCCTGTCATGGAGGGGAAGTCTCTCTTCAAGAACGCCGTGCAGAAGCTGCCGCAAGCCGTCCGCGACCTGTGTGCCAAGCACAACGTGAAGTTCAGCGACGTGGATTGGTTCATCGCGCATCAGGCCAACGACCGGATCAATGCGAGCGTGAGAGAGGCACTGCAGCTCCCCGAAGAAAAAGTGCCGTCCAATATCGCGACGTACGGCAACACGAGCGGGGCGACCATTCCCATCCTCTTCAACGAGATGGTGCGGAGCGGAAAGATCCAAAAGGGACAGCTAATCTGCTTCCTCGCACTCGGGGCGGGGCTGCATTGGGGCGCCATGCTCATGCGTCTGTGATCAGCCTTCTTCTCAGACTGTCTCTCTTGGGAATTTTCGCCGGGATCGCGCACATCGCATGGCGACGTCGTGTCGCCGCAACAAGGGTTCGCATGTCCGAGATCGATGCCGGACGTCGATGCCTTGGGTGCGACGGCATCGACATGGAGGTTGCGTTCGACAAGGCGACGTGTCGCACATGTGGGTACGCAACTTCGATTGCTCAACTGGTTCGCAGCAAGGTCCAACATCACGAAATCGAGTCGCTGACCAAGCGAGACGACTTTCGCGAGCGCTAGCTCACTCGCGGATTCGAAACTCGGATTCCCAGCGCGCGAGTGGTTCGTTGGAGCTTCCGTATGCCACGCTCGCGAACGCGCGAAGCGCGTCTAGAACTCCGTTGAGAACCACGGGTCCCGCGCCTCCCACGTTGGACTCGAGCTCACTAGCAGCGGGCGCTGCCGCGTCGGTCGCCGCAGCCGATCCAAACACGCCGCCGACGACATAGTCGAGCAGCGTGTCGGGGCGATCCGGAACGATCGATACTCCTGAAGTCGCGGGCAATCCGGCGAGTGCTCGAGCGCGCACGAGAGCGGAGGCGAATCCCCCGAGGTGATCTACGAGCCCGTTGGCGCGCGCTTGATCTCCGCTCCATACGCGGCCGCGTGCGAGCGGATCCACGGTCGACGGGTCCATGCCGCGCCCTTCTTGGATCCGTGAGAGAAAGCGGCGATACCAAAGACGCAGCTTCTCGGCGAGCTCGGCACGTTCATCGGCAGAGAAGGGACGGTAGAGGGAGTCGAATCCCGCACGCCGAGTTCCACGCAGAGCATCGAACCGCACACCGAGCTTCGCTCCAAGCTCCGCGAAATCGACCTTCCCGTAGAAGACCCCGATCGATCCCGTGAGTGTGGAAGGATCCGCCCAAATCTCGTGCGCTGCGGACGCGATGTAGTACCCGCCGCTCGCAGCGATAGCGCCCATCGATGCGATCACGGGTTTCTTCTCGCGAGCCCGCATCACCGCACGCCAGATCTGATCCGATCCGATCACGGAACCGCCGGGCGAATCGATGCGTAGGACAATGGCGCCGACGCTCGGATCGTCGGCGAGCTGGCCGATCAATCGTGCGGTCGTGCGGCCGCCCGTCATGTGCATGTCGAGCAGGGGAATATCGACGTTTCCGCCTTCGACGATGTCGCCTTCGACCAACACGACTGCGACGCGTCCTGCAGAACCCCACTGAGACTCCGCGCTCGTCTTGAGGGTCGATCGTCGCGGATATGTGGCGCCAAACGCATCGTAGAGAGCAGCGCTCATATCCTGCTCATCGGCGGCACCCGTGAGTAGCGCGCGACATCCAGTCGGTGTCTCTGTGGTCTCCTCGGTGGACGGCACCGCCTGCTCGGTCAGATACGGCCCTTCATTGAGCACTTCGAGGGTTTCGCTTTGCGAGCACGACAAGTCTGTCGCGAGATCCGACGTCAGTCGCGACAGCAAGCTGTGGAGCATTTCTTCTCGCTCGAGCCTTGCGGGGCCCGACATGGTGCGGTTCTCATACAGCTCCGGTCCGCTCTTGAACTCGCCGATGCGAAGAAAGTCGGCGCGAACGCCCAGATTCGAGAGCGCGTCTCCGGCGGTAATGACTTCGAGCTCCGGTCCGGTGAGACGAATTGCGCCAAGTGGATCCGCGTAGATCGCAGTGGCTCGACCGCACGCGTAGAACTCGGACCCCGATGCGGTTTCTAGGTGGCACACGACAGGCTTGCCGCTTGCGCGAAGCTCGCTGATCAGCATTCGCACTTCTTGTGCGTACGCCATGTTCATGCCGCTGCCTCGCACGCGCAGGTAAACACCTCGCACATCCGATGCGTGAGAAGCGCGTTCGAGTGTGGCGGCGACTAGCAGCATGCGCTTGGGATCGAGACCGGCGAGCTCGAGAGAGAGCACGTAGTCGCCGTCAGGAATTCCAGCGCGACGTTCACCCTCGACACGCGCCGTGGCGAACGCGCCCGCGGACTCTGTACCCGCGGTTGCGCCAGGTACTTCTGTGATGAGGGCACCGCCGCCAACCGCGAGCTGCGACCATTGGACCGTGAGACCGACCATCGTCGTCGCCACCCGCGTGTTTGAGAGAAACTCCGCCTGCTCGTGGCTCACGTAGGCACGCCCGATCCACGGTAGACCGAGCTCCAGCGCGAAGCGGTAACCGACTCTTCCTTCGGTATCGAGTTGCGCGGATCCATCGAGCCCGAGCGATAGAAAACGTTCCGTACCGATTCGAAACGGTGGAAGGCGGATTCCGGCAGACAGCGTGAAGTTGCGGGCGGCGTTCGCTACACCCGCACTCGTCGTGTACGAATAACCGGGACCCGTCACGTCGCGTGCGAGGAATGACAGCGCGAAGAATGTGGTTGCCTGCCAGTAGGCGGCCAGGTCGAGGGTCCACAGCCCGTCGAGATGACCACCGCGCGATGAGAATCCACGCAAGCTTCCTCCGAGGCCGAGCGATCCGAGCTTGGCGGCGAGGGACAGTGTGATGATTCCCGCGCTTCGTTCGCCGAAGCGAGACGCTGGCTCGAATGTTTCCGCGCCCAAGCCAAATCCGAGAACCCAAAGCGGTGCCGCTGCGTACAGACCAAGTCCGCGACCACGTGTCACGGTTCGCTGGCCCACGTCGTTGTAGATCCCGGTGACGCTCCACGTTCGCAGGAATGGAAGCGCCGCGGGGTTCAGGGTGGTCGCGAATGCGTCATCCGGAGCCGTCAGGGATGGCGAGGGATTGCCGATACCTGGAGTTCCCGTTCGAAGTTGCGCCGATGCGCGCGTCGCCCCAAATGCGACGAACAGGAAGCAAATCGAGCCACGAAGGAACATGCGCGTACGCTAACAGGCGCGCGCGAGATCAGATCTCGATTTCTTTCCAGGTGTTGCTTCGGAACTTCCAGAGCATTGCTATCGCCAGCAAAACTGCGTAGAGCGCAGCGGACAGCCAGATCCCAAAGAGCCCGCCCTTGAGCACGACTCCAAAAATGTATGCCGCCGGGACGAGCCATCCAAAATGGAGAATGAGCTCTGCGACCATTACGAAGCGCGTGTTGCCGGCACCAAAGAGCGCCTGGGTGAGAATCATCGCGATGGCAACGAGCGGGGCTGTGCCAGCCATGAGTCGCAGCGAGGGCGTCGTGGTGGCTATCACCAGCGGATCGCTGTTGAAGACGGAAACGATGCTCTCCGGAAACGCGACCATGACGGCGCCAATTACGCCGAACACGAGCACACCAAGTCGAGTGCTTACCCACGCGAGGTGCTCCGCACGGTCGGGGTCTTTTTCGCCCATCGAGCGTGAAACGAGAGTTGCGGTTGCGACGCCGAAAGCGAGGCACGCGAAGAAGATCAGCGAGAGCACCTGGATGATGATCGTGGTTGCTGCGCCGTGGACGGACTCGACACCGCCGGTTTGATTGTCGAGGCCTTGCACAATCTGTCGGAAGAGTAGGAAGCCGGTCATGACGGCGGTGGTCGCGATGCCCGACGGGATGCTCAGTCCGACCACGCGCTTCATAAGGGAGGCGCTGAGCACCTGCGGGCGATACGGCGCCAGCGTGGCTTTGTCGCCAAACGACCAGGCGACCATCACGAAGAAACCGACCCACGACGAAACGCAAGCGGCGATGCCCGCACCTTCAGCTCCCATGCGAGGAAAACCCATCGCGCCAAAGATCAGCAGATAGCAAAGCAGCGCGTTCACGATGTTCATGCCGATTGCGGCAGCAAAGTGAACATAGGTCCGCGACGTGCCGTCGAAGTACGCCTTGTATGCGGCAGTCAGAACCATGGAGACGAGCCCGAGGAAGCGCCACTGCGTGTAGGCAGTTCCCGCTTTGATGTACTCGGGGTTCGTGCTGACAGCTGCGAACAGGGACGGAATCGCGTACCAGCCAACGATCGAAACGACGACGCTTCCCGCCCCGGCAGCCACGAGCGCGTTAGGCAACACACCGCCCGCGCTGCGCGCATCGCCTTCGCCCATTCTTCGCGCGACGATCGCTTGCGTGCCGACGGATATCGCGGAGAGGAAACCTCCGATGGCCCAAAGCAGAGGCAGAGAAAAACTGAGCATGGCTTGCCCATTGCTCTTCTCGGCTCCTTCGAGGCGTCCGAAGAACACCGTGTCGACGAGGTTTACCAACGTCTGAGTCAGGAATGCGCCAGCGCTAGGGAGCGCGAGCCACAAGATTGCCCGCACATCCGCACGAGGGAGCCAACCTGGCTTGGGTGCCGGAGTGCTCTCCGTCAACGAGGGCGCAGGAGCCGATGCGGGCGTGACATTGTCCATTGGAGTGTTGTACTGGTCTCGCAGGCGCTACTACGAACGGCGAGGGGCGGTGCATCCTAGCAGGCTGTCGCGAAACTGCTGCGACACTGTCGCCCGCCCACCGGTCGCTCGCAGCGTGCGCATCGCATCGGGGCGCGTGCTAGCTTCCACTGGTGCGGCTCTACTACACACCGACTTCACCCTACGTTCGAAAGGTGCTGATCGTGGCGCACGAGTGTGGGCTGTCGAATCGTATCGAGACGATTCTGATTCGGCCGGTTCCCATGCAGGCGGAGCCGACGGTGTCTCTGTCGAATCCGTTGTCGAAGGTGCCTGTGCTGCTCCTCCCGGACGAGACCTCGCTCTACGATTCCCCCGTCATCTGCGAGTATCTCGACTCGCTTCATGACCGGCCGAAAATTATTCCGCCTGTTGGGCCCGCGCGCTGGTCCGCGCTCCGAACCGCGGCGTTGGCGGACGGAGTCGCGGATGCGTGTTTTCTTCTGTTCTACGAGCAGCGACGCAGACCGCCTGCGCTTCAATGGGCGGAATGGATTGCCGGCCACACTGAAAAAGCAATTCAAGGTCTTGATGCCCTCGACGCGCAAGCCGAGACATTCTCCGAGCAAGTAGACATCGGCCAGATTTGTGCGGCATCCGTGATCGGATGGATGGAATTTCGAAATCTCATCGGAGACATTCGGAGCGACCGCCCCAGTCTGTTTCGCTGGTACGACGCCTTCAAAGAGCGGCCGTCCATGAAAGCGACTGCCCCGCACGACTAGAAGCTGTCTCATCACTCCATCGAGTCGGCTTTCGGGTGGAACCTTCGGCGGCGCGTCCTCACCCCTCCTCAAAATACTGGTGGTATTTCTTCGGAGTGTTTCGTTGCGGCGCCTCGATTGCGCTCCGAAATCCTCGGTCTGGAGTGATGAGACAGCTTCTAGCGTATGAGCTCGCGATACCGCTTCACGAGCCGTGCGCAAAAACGCTCTTCGTCGATACGAAGTGCCTCGCGAATACTTCCTGCGGTGGAAAGCTTGCGAGCTTTTGAGGGGAGGTTCGATGCGATGCGATCGAGTCCCCCACCACGTGCCTGATGCACTCCGCATAGCGCGCGTAAGTATCCCTGCTGAGTCGGTGCACGCGCATGAGCCTCGAGAAGAGTCTGAACGAATTCCTCGACTCCTTTGCGGTCGATCAACGTCGAGGTCACGACCGCCTCTCCCCACGCATCAAAAAAGGGCCCGAGCGGCAAGAGCAACGTTCGGCCAGCGCGCAGGGCGCGAACTTCGCGTAGCGGCAGAAAACGGTGATTCTCGTTCGCCATCATCGTCGTGTTCACGTTTGCTACTTCCATGAGCACAGGTGCAAGAGCAGGTTCGACTGAAGCGGGGTCGGTGAACAGGTTGAAGTAGCGCGATGCTCGTGCATTTGGAGCGCTCCATGCGGCGGCCACGCGGTTCAAGTCTCCGGCGTTGTGCGCAATAGTCGTTGCGATTCGAAGCGCGTCGATCGGGTTCGCTTCCCGCGCAGCTTGGTATGCACGGAGCTCGCGTCGCAGCTCCGTCACGAGCTCGTCGGCCAGCTCGTCGGCCAAGGCCGTTGCGTCGAGGCCAAGCGCGCGGCCTAGCGCGCCTGCGCGAATCGAGAACCACTCGCCATGATGTCCGCTGACGAGGCCGTCCTTCGTCTCGATCACGCGCGCCGACACGAGGCGGGGATCCCATGACTCGATCTCGCGAAGCACTTCGACGAGCTCCCGCACGTGGGCTTCGCTCCGAGCACGAAGCCAAACGTGATGACGGATTTGCGAGTCGACGTCCGTGGGAACGAACGTTGCGACGGTCGTAAAGTGTGCCGTGACGAGAAGCTGAAAGTAGTCGCGAAGTGCGTCGTCTTGATCGAAGCGACTCTCCAGCGAAGCGGCTCCTGCGACAACCTCCCGAATTGGACTCTCGGTCAGCGCCCAGGCGGCAGTGTTTTCCATCTGCGCGACAAGGCGTAGAGGCGTGACGCCTTTGGGACTCGGATTCTGGGGACGGGACGCCATCGGTTTCAACGCAGGTGCACGATGGTGCAGCGGTCTCCGCCCTCGTCCGGGTTTCCTGCCCGGAACGTAGACACGTAGGCAGACGGCCTCGCCAAGTGTTCTCGCACTGCAGCAGCGAGCGGCCCTTGACCGTGAAGCACGGTTGCCCGGCTTGCGGACTGCCCGAACAAGCGATCGAGTGCAGCGTCCAACATCGCGAGCGCATCGTCGACGCGAACTCCGCGGAGGTCGATAGTCGTCAGCGGATCGTCGCCGAGAACCGCGCGCGCCATCGAGCGCGAATCTACGCGAGCCGTGGGTGGGGGCTTTTTCTCGTCGTCTTCGATTCGGACTTCTTCGACTTCGAGCCAAGTTTTCATGGACCCGATTGCGACTCGGACCCGTCCGCGTAACGCCGGCTCCACGACGACTGCCTGTGCGTTCATCTTGGGAATGAAAACTGAGCGTCCGATCGTGAGGGCTTCGGGGGTCGCAGGGTTGCCTGCCGGGGTGGGCGGCTTCACGGCGATCGTAGCGGTCTGTACTGCGGTAGCCAGCTCGGCGACTTCCTCGGTGAGCGATTCGACGATCTTTCGATCGCTCGTCTTTGTGCGGGCTCGCGCGTCGCGAATTTCCGTCTGCAACTTCTTTAGCGAATCGAGGGCGCGCTGGGACTCCGTCTCGAGCTTTGTCCGATCACGAACGCGGAGCTCTTCATTTGCGGCATCGACGCGAGCACGGAGCTCTTCGGTTTCTGTGCGCGCTTGTGCCAGAGCGGCTCGTTCCATCTCCATCAAGCGCCACTGGTCCTCGAGCTTCCGCGCGAGCGCGTCGAAGTCGCGCGTGCCCTCGGGAACGACTCGGCGTGCAGTTAGAAGCACATCCGCCGGAATACCGAAACGCTCCGCGACCAAGAGAGCGCTCGATGTGCCGGGGACGTCGTAGCGTACGCGGAACGTGGGACGCATTTGATCGTCGAGACCCACGGACGCGTTGCGCATGCGGGTGTCGGAAAGCGCCAACGCCTTTAAAGCTTCGTAGTGCGTCGTGACCGCGGTTGCTGCTCCGCGGCGACAGAGCCCGTCGACGATCGCGCACGCAAGGGCCGCACCTTCTTCTGGATCTGTTCCGCCTGCGAGCTCGTCGAGCAACACGAGCGAGCGCCCAGATGCGCGCTCCAAGATGGTCTTCACATTCACGATGTGCGCGGAGAACGTCGATAGATTGCGCGTGAGCGACTGCTCGTCGCCAACATCCGTCAGGACCGACTCGAAGAAGCCGATCTTGCTGGTTCCCCGCGCGGGAGCGGGAAGACCTGCACGCGCCATGAACGATGCGAGTCCCAGCACCTTGAGCGCAACGGTTTTGCCACCCGCGTTCGGACCTGAGATCACGAGCGTTGTGCCTGCGCGGATCTCTATATCATTCGCGACGACAGGCGTCCCATCGAACAGAAGTGCAGGGTGGCACGCGTCCTTCAGATGAATCGCGGCATCGGTGTCCACCTCGAAAAGCTCGAGCTCGAAATCCCGAGCAAGGCGTGCGGACGCTGCGCGGAGGTCGGCATGTTCGATTGCAAATACCGCCGCTCGGAGTGACGGAACCATTTCTGCGATTGCTTCGCAGAGGACGACGCGGATCCGGAGCTCTTCGCGATCTCGTTCGCCTTCTGCGATCTTGAGACGATTTCCAAACGACACGAGGGCGCGTGGCTCTACGAACGCAGTCCCGCCGCTCTGACTCGTGCCATGCACGATCCCGGGGAAATGATCGTGGGCATCGGTGCGAACGGGGAGCACATACCGGCCGTCGCGGACCGTGTAGTAACGGTCGCTTAGGATGTCGCTGTGCTTCTGGATGAGCTCTTCGAGGCGTGCGATCACACGCGTGCGAATGTCAGCAACCTCCCGACGCAGCCGCGCGAGCTCCGAGCTTGCGCGGTCGCTAACGGTGCCGTCTCGATCGATGGCAGCGCGGATGCGCTCTCCAAGGGCGTCGAGCGTTGCGTCGGACGTGCACGCGACGGCGAGCAGTGGAACTTTTGCTCGTCGCGCCGCCAAGAATCGGCGGAGCGCACGCGCACAATCGATCTCGTCTGCGATGGCGGAAATCTGCGGACCTTCGAGAATCCCCAGCCGCTCGACTCGATCGATGGATGGGTGGACGTCGACCGCGCCATCGAGTGGTAGGGGCTCGCCGATCTGCTCAAGAGAGAAAGCCTCGCGACCTTCTCCAAGTGCTCGCGCCATGCCGTCTTCGGAAGAGGCAAGCGGGATGCTCTTCGGGGCTCCGGGCACACGGCGACGCTGAGCAATTGCTTGCTCGATGCGCGACCATTCCAAGTGCTCGAGGGCCCGTTCCACTTTCGGGGTCTACAACGTGGCTTCAAGATCGTCGATCAGTCGAATCGTGGGGGCGCTCCAAGGCATCCGTCCTAGGGATTCCGCCCCTCTCCGAGCGAGCTCCGGTGACCGCGTCAGAATTTCACGCCGCGCGAGCTCGAGGTACGCCAAACCGAATGTGAGGTCCCATTCCCGTGGCGCCACCGTCATGTACGTGATGGGCAGGAACGTTAGCTCCTCGCATGTTTGCGCGTCCGCGAGTCCGAGCGCGAGGAGACAGCGAAACTTACTACGAAGCACTCGCAGATGCGGCAGAGGTCCCATTGCCTCAGCGTTCGCGGAAATTCGCTCGAGCAGTGGAAGCGCACCACTTGCGTTCCCGCGTAGGACCAGTGCCAGCCCGTACGCCTCGATGAGCCAAGTTTCCGCGCTCGATCGCATGAACGCGGGGACGTGATCCAGCGCAGCTCGTCCCTCTGCGAACGTCGCCTCGATCTCGTCCGTCGTGAGCGTCTCCGTACGGCGGGCGCTCTTCGACAACGCAAGCGTGCGCAACAGATACGAAGCGCTCCGGGTGGTTTCCGAAGGACGGTGCGTGCGAGCGCACTGAAGCGCTTCGCGTTGAAGTCGCGCACGAGCACGGGGACCGGGCGCCACGCGTGCTAGGCAACCCAAGGAACGAAGCTCATCGTCGCGCAAACGTCCATCACGCGCTGCTTGATACGCGATTCGTGCGGCCTGACGAGCTTCTGTGCGAAGACCGCGGTCTGCGCGCGACAGTGCGATGTGCTGATGGGCTGCCGACAGCACGGCATGTGGAATGTCACGGCTCCTCTCATGCGCGTACTTCCCTGCGCGCTCGAGAACCTTGTATGCGGACTCGGCGGATCCCACCTGCCTGAGGATCGCGCCTTCGAGAGTGAGAGCCCCAAGATGCAAATCTGGTCGATGGTTTGGCGTCTGACCGGCGAGTCGCTCTGCGCGTTCGAGAAGAAACGGAAAGCGGAATCCGTCCCACGCGCCTCGCGTAGCGTCCTGCAGATCGCGAAATGCGTGCTCCAGAGTTGGCTCACTCGGTATCGCTGTCGGCTCGAGTGCGGCGTCGATCAACGATTGCGCGTCTTCAACACCGATGACCTCGACGGATTTCGAGGCTATCGAACGAGCAAGCTTGAAGTCCTGCTTACTCACGACGACTCGCCGCGTGTCCGAACGTATGAGGAGCGCACGCATCTTGATGCCGATGTGGTCGACGGGAAGAACGGGGGTGAGAGTCTTGTTCTCGGCACCGACACGATCGTAGCCGAGGGCCGCGGTGACAGCAGTTCCAGCGAGGACCGGCCGGTCCGTGAACAAGCTGATCGCCGAGACGAATGCTGCTCCTGTGATCGAGTGACCCGCTACGTTCGAGCCGATCAGCGCATCGCGAACGAGCGGAACCGCGCGATACTCAGTGGACCGTGCTCGGCGATTCGAGGCGAGCCTCGCCGCGAGTCGGATTGCGCGCCCGAGCGAACGTTCGTCAGCGAATGGAGTCGAAGTCCCGGCCGCTCCGTACGTGACGCATATGGAGCGACCTCCTCCAACCCATACTGTTTGGCCGTTCGTTGTTTCGATTCTTCCGACGAGCGCTGCGATGACGGAGTGGGGTGGAAGCAGCTCGGGATCGATCGGGTCTCGAAGTGTCTCGATCGCGTCACGCGTATGCGCAGCAAAGCGTTCGTCGGCGGGGCGTGCCGTGACTCCAAATCTAGGCGCGAGATCAACACGCCCAAGGGCAATTAGTATGGCTGCGTTTCGGGCGTTGGGTGCGAATCGTTCACGAACACCCAGTTCTCGGGTGCGGTCGGTCGATAGACTCCCTGACAGGTTCCTCGCGCGTCCGTGATCATCCATCGATGACCTGTGTTCGTCGAAAACTCCATGCCCTGTCGCGGGCCGACCGTCCCGTAGTCGTACGTCGTTCCCTGCGGAGCAATCCACTGCACTCTGACCGGAGCATCGAAGCGGCGATTGTAGACCACGAAGCGCCCCGGTGAGACGGGGGAATCGACGTTCGACGCGTCACCTGTCGCGGCTTCGCACGGAAGCGGCCTGAGTGTCTCGCGGTCGAAACGACACTCCGAATCTGAAGGTGTGATCTGCGGCTGCCAGATAGTGCCGGTATCTAGCGAGCACGTCGGAGGCGCATCGAAGCCGGTCCACGTCTCATCGAGAAAGTCCGCGACGTCGGGATCGTGGTCGTACAGCTCGCGCCGCGTGTTGATCTCGTTGTGTACTCCGTCCGCCGGCCAAGCCTCGAGGTTCGAGTCGAAGAATGACTGCGAGGTTTCCGCGAAAAATTCATCCGGGTTCGTCGTCGCGTACGTGTCCGTCCACGTCTCAGTTTGCATGCTGGCGGAGTACAGGCTCTCGATACGTCTTCGTGTGACAGATCCACCGGCCAAGCTCTCGAGCCCGAAATTCAAATGCGTGTGGGCGAGCTCGTGAACCAGGATAGGCTCACCCCACGACCACCACGGGTCGCGACGGTCGCCCACGAGGTTTGCCTCGCGGATCGTGGTCGCAGGCCTTATTGGTGTCGCCGAGTACGCCGCGTAACCGTCGTTCCAGTCGACACCTGGGAACGCTTCGTAGAGGTCTCCGTACTCAGGGATGTCGGTCGGACGCTCGCGCTTTCCGATGATGGCGATGTGTACTTTCGCGTTCCGGATGGCGAGGCGCTCGCAGGGCCTGTTCGCGAACGCGACGAGGACTTGGTAGTAGGCGACACGAAACGCTGCGTCGGAAACGTCGGCTGATCCCACAATCGCGATGCCGCCTGCGTCCACGTACTTGCGATAGAACGGGTCGAAGCCCAGATGCGCGGGAGGCGCCGTGACCGTTACGCGCGGGCAGCGAGGCGTGGCAACCGGAGGGTTTCCAAGCGAGGGGACGTCGCGGAGATCAACAGCCGATCGATCGACGGAGCGTGGCGAAGCGCCGATGGTCTGTCGTGCGGGCGAGCACGCGCTC
>CAZWQH010000100.1:0-12770 GCA_964635815.1 uncultured Sandaracinaceae bacterium | reverse complement strand
CTGAAGCTCGGTGACCGTTACGTTGCGATCGCCCCGGCTCTCGACACGACTCGCAATGACGCGTCCTTCGAAAACAGCTGTTGCATACTGCAAAACCTCGGACGGCGCGGCAGGGGGCCCGGCGCAGCTGCATGCTTGCGCGACGCTCGGCATGGATAGCCCCGCAGCAAGCAGGACGCACGCAAAGGCGAGGAAGACTCGTGCGTGCCCGACGCCTAGCGAAGTGATTGTCATCGCGTTGCTCGCCGTGAAACGGCGAGCTGCAGCGTGTGCGTAATCCGTACGGTCTGAGCACGACGCGGAAGGCGCGCTCCGGCAAGCGCGCGCTGGATGCACTGCAAACGTCGAGGCTCGGTGTTGGTGTACTCGTCATCTACGAGAACATCCGAGACGCGATTGCTCGGATCAACACTCCACGAAATCGACACCAGCTCGGGCGACGTCCATGGCCGCATGTGCACGAAACACGATCGGATGCTTGCACGCCGCGCCTGCATGACGCGCTGAACGTTCGCCGCAGGGACGAGAGCAGGCTCGACACTGGGTTCGGCTCCAGCGGCCGGAGCGCTTTTCACGAGATCGAGTACGCGTGCGACTGCGGGATCGCTTTCTCTCGAGCCGTTGCAACTCGATGACGTGTACTGACCGCTGCTCGAGTCGAGAAAGAGAATGTACGAGCTGCCTACCCGGAAATCGACGCCGCAGAGCCCGCTATGCGGAGCTGTCGCAACTTGAATGCTCGTGCTGAGCGTTCCCTTCCAAGTCCGAAGGACCGAGAGCGTTCCGACACTTCCGCCCTGATCGTTGGGCAGAACGGCAGTGACCCGGCCCTCCAAAACAGCGACAGCGCTATCGTGAAACTGCCGCGTCGTGCGCGGAGCACACGAACACGCGCTCGCCGTGCTGGGCACTGCTCCGAGCGCACCGAGAGAAGACGACACCACCGCGAGCATTAGAACGACCTTCTGGATCATCGAACGGGAGTGTCGCATGCGCACATTGACGCACCAAGCACGCGAATGTTCTAAACCGCGACGCAGCGCGGGCTCTAGTTCCCGGGAGTGAGCCGGGTGAGCTCAGTCGCGAGCGGGAGGACACGCGTGTCGAAGTCGCGGCCGTTGTTACGGAAAATCACGTCCGTGATCATGACTTGCTCAGCGCGGGCGCGTCCCTGCGTGTTCACGCCGATCACCGCGTTCTGGATGATGCCTCTGCGCAATGTGACGGTTCCTTCATCGACCAACTGGACACCCGCCAAATCGACCTGAGTTACGAAAACGTCCTCCGCAACGAAGGCGCCTTGCTCCGAAACGTAGAACGCGCTTCCGAGCGGATACTCCGCACAACGCGAGCCGGTGCCCCCTTCTGCGCACAGACGCCTGCGAGCATTGGTGACGGACAAACCGTGAATCTCGACGAGGGTGCCCGCTCCGCGAACTGCGATGCTCATCTCTCGCGAGCGATCAATCGCGACACGCTCGCCGTAGAACTGTGCGCCGTACTTGATGTCGAGCCCGAACCCGCCGGTGCCTTGGAACCCTCCAGTCGATTCGCTGATCTGAAGATCCACGAAGCGGGCGGTGGTGCCAACGTCCATCCCGAAGATCGCCAGAGACCCGTACGCGGTGATACGCGTGCGAGTCAGGTCGAGGATCGAACCGCCATGAAACGAGAATCCGCGCCCATCGTCATTCTCGTTTCCTGCCGAGTGAGCGGTGCGTAAGATCTGCAGGTCCGATCCGCGGAGTGTTCCGCGATCCATGTACACGCCCACTCCGTGTTGGTCGTCGAACGACACGCGAGCCACTTCGACTTCCGCGCCCGCCGATATCTCCATCCCGCGGCCAAACGTGCCATCGGCTCGTGGCCGACTTTGCTCGACTGTTACGTCGTTCAATACAGCGCGAACGTTCTCGCCTTTGACGAACACGGCGTTGTCGCGCGTCTTGCGAAACAGCGCCCGATCGAATCGGGAGCTCGAGTCATAGGTGAGCTCTGCGCCGCGGTATCCTTCACCGCCTTCACTCGATGCGGTGGCCAAGACCCAGATATCTTCGAACCTCGCGTCGAGCGTCGTGCCAATCTGGATTCCCATCCGGCAGCCTTCCACGACGAGCCGCGACACTCGTCCTACAGCACCCGCTCCGGTCAGCGCGAGTCCTATGCCGCGCTCGCCTCGCGCGAGTTCCTTCACGTCGAGGACCATCGCGTTCTGGATCGACACGTTCGCGCCGTCCTGAAACAGCATTCCGAACGCTCGGGAACGCGATATCCGCACGCTCTCGAGTCGAACGGTTGCGCCTGAGTGCACGATCACTCCTTCGGAGTATCCGCCCGCCGGTTTCTGCGCATCTTCGACGACGACGTGGATCGCACGAAAGTCACAACCATCGGTCGCGAACAAACCGATTCCCCAGTGTCGTGAGACGACGACCGCGTCGAGCGCGACGGCGCCGTTGTCACTGCACACGACAGCATCGCCAAACCCGTTGTCGGCGCGTTGCGCGCGCGTGTCGTCGACGACGGAATTGCGCAGGGCGAGTCGCGAGCTCATGCCTGCCGTGAACGTGCCGGCCTCTAGAGCGCGCTCGATCACGACTCGGTCGCCGGTGATCGATCCTCCATCGCTTGCGTCGAGCCCGCGGCCGTACTCCATCCGAATGTCGCCGCCCATGTCGCGGAGGATTACGTCCTCTAGCGTCACCGAGCCGCCTCGAGCGTGAATGCCTTGAATCTCGGCATCGGTTACAAGCACGTCCTGAAGTGTGAGATGCCCACCTAGATCTGCTTGAGCGGCGACGATGCGCCCAGCGATGTTGAGGTTTCGGACTCGTGCGTTCGCGGACGTCACGACGACCGCGTCCTGCGGTACCAAACGCGATGCGACCAGTCGAGTTTCTTCCGGGCACGCGCCCCAGAGCGTGATCTCGTTCGGGACCGTGTATGCCCCAAAGTGCTCGCCCTTCGAGAGGGCGATTACGGTCCCGGGAGTCGCGACAGCGATCGCCTCGGGGATCCGAGAGAAGGGGCTGTCCAGCGTTCCTGCGCCCGATGCGCCTGCGGTCGCAAGCACGTAAAGAACGCGACCGGTTGACGGCAGGTTCGTCGCATACAGCCCCGCGCCGCATCGCGTGCCGATCGTCCGACACGTGGGCTCGCCGGGAAAATGCGCCGCCGCTCCGGAACATGTCGCTCGTCCGGTCGTCGGCCACGGATCGCATGTAGTGCTGCCCGTTTCCGTGTGAACAACTTCACGCCATCCGGCGGGACACGGTCGCATGTCTACAGGCCTCGGCGGCGTAGGAGCGATGGGCGGAGCGACGCCGCTATCGCGCGCGGTCGACGCTGCTTCCGGGGGTACGCCCGAGTCACCGAGAAAGCTCGCAGTAGGAGTGCAGGCCGCGGTTCCGGTCGCCAACAAGCACACGAAAACGGCCAACTTCGTCAAGCGTGGGAAGCGTGATTCAAGGACGTTGCGGGTTCAAGTTCTCCACTGGCGTTTCTCGAAGCCTTGAGTAGACTGCCCGCCTCGCAGTTTCCGGAGAGGTGGCCGAGTGGTCGAAGGCACTCCCTTGCTAAGGGAGCGTGCTCCAAAAGGGTACCGCGGGTTCGAATCCCGCCCTCTCCGCCAGAGTAGTCATCAGTTTGCAGCGCGACGCGAGTACCCCGTCGCCTGCGTGATGTCGATGTCAGCCACGAGCACGCCGCTCCGTCTCATACGGGTGATGACATAGGTCGCGAGCGTCACCGACAGGGCTCACGGCCCCGGGTCCAACGCACACGAACGAGATCCGCGCATAATGCCGCGCAATCTCCGGCGTTGACACGTTACTGGCGCCCGCTACTATGCGCGGCCTTATACGCAGCCATAGCTCAGCTGGATAGAGCATCGGCCTACGAAGCCGGGGGTCCTAAGTTCGAATCTTAGTGGCTGCGCCAGAGTCTCCCTGCGAACGCGAAGTCGGCGTTCGCGACAGTTGGGGAGCGTCGCGAACGTACAGGATGCTGGGGGGTTAATGGCTCAGCGTCGTCGTCCCTGCCGACCCCGACCCTGCTACGTTCTATTCAGCATTTGGGCACTGTGACAGCATGTGCCGTATGCGGATTCAACGCTCTGTCGCGCTCACTGTGTTTGCTGCGATCGGTGTCTGGGGTTGTGGAAGCGGTGACGTGACCATCGGTCGCGCCTGTACATTCACTACGGACTGCGCGGCAGGCTCAACCTGTGTAGCGGGGATCTGTCGCGCAGGCGACGGCGGCATGGGGAACCTCGACGGCACGAGCGCACCTCTTGATCAGCGGACGAGCGGCGATCAAGGGTCCGTCACCCCGGGTTGCAGCACCCAGTGCGCCGCGAATCAAATCTGCGCGCGCGGTGCGTGCGTGCGGGGGTTTGGGCCTTGCACGACCACGAATGACTGCCCGGGCGATTCGCACTGCGACACTGAGCTTCATCAATGCATTCCGTGGGGCGTCCCCGAAACTGAAACGAACGACCCATCCTGCGCGCATCTCAGCGCCTCAGGCGCATTTGCACCCACCGTTCAGTGTGAGTTCACGACACCGCCTCCTGGTGATCCCTTCCCCGACCACGTTCATGTCCTGAGCACCCCGCTCGTCGTGGATTTCGCGATCACGCGCGGCCCGGACGATCCGGCCCGTCCGTCGATCATCGCCATCTTCGACGACGGCGAAGACGGCGGCGCAGAGCATCCAACTGGAGTCATCCGCATCCTCGACGGAGCGACATGCCAGCAACAGGCCCAGCTGGGTTCGCTTCAAATGGTCGGTCATTCGACGACGCCTGCTATCGCAGACCTCAACGGCGATGGCCGTCCGGACATTGTCGCGCACAAAGCAGGCGGCGGTTTGGTGGCGTTTAGCTACGACACCGGCACGCGCGCGTGGAAAGTATTGTGGACCAGCACCTATTCGGACGGTCGTCCGTATAACCTTTTGGGCGGCGTCCCCACCACGAGCTGCGTGGGCGTCGCCGACGTGAATCGATGCAAATGGTACGGCCCCTCGATCGCCGATCTCGACGACGACGGCGTCCCGGAGATTCTAAAAGGTGCCGTGGTGTTCGACAACGCAGGTCGAATGGTCAACGAAGCGCTCGGCATGCTCGACTACCACTTCGGCGTGTTCCCCGTCCCGCTCGACGTGGACGCCGATGGCAAAGTGGAGTTGGTCCTCGGAGACGGCGTGTATGAATGGGAAACCGCGGGCAAGCGGTGGGTTCGCGAAACCTACTTCATGGGTGATCCCAGAAGTGAAGCGGGACAGGTCGCCGTCGCGGACTTCGGCAATTTCCCGGGACGAAACAACTGGCCCGCCGAAACCCCTGAGGTGGTCGTGATCTCGGGCGGAAAAGCGCGCGTTCAGACAATCGACGGCACGATCGTGTTCGGCTTGGTGGATCTCGCGTCTCCAGGCGGCCCGGCGGGCGCAGGCGGCCCCCCGACCATCGCGGACTTCGACGGTGACGGGCGCCCCGAGTTCGCGAGCGCCGGATCACGCGCGTACACGGTCTTCGACCTCGATTGCGGACCGAACCCGATCGGCACGTGCGCAAGCGGAACCACGAACGGCATTCTCTGGAGTCAACGCTCACAAGATGAATCCAGTGCGGCGACAGGCTCGAGCGTTTTCGACTTCGAGGGAGACGGTCGCGCGGAAGCCATCTACGGAGATGAATGCTTCACGCGCGTCTATGACGGACGCACGGGCACGGTCGTGTTCAGCCAAGCACGCTCGTCGTGCACTTGGTACGAGAATCCAATCGTCGCGGACGTCGATGGCGACTTCAACGCGGAGATCGTCGTTGGCGACAACTTCAACTGTGGCAGCGGAACGTCGGGCATCAGCTGCGATCGGTCCGGGCTCGGACCCCGCAACACGGATCCGATCTTTCCCGGGCTTCGTTGTGGCAGCAGCGCCGACTGTCTCTCTGGCTCGTGTGTGGAGAGTTTGTGCCGCTGCGAGACGGACGACCAATGTTGCTCGGGCGCCGGATGCGCGCGCGCACGCTTCGTTTGCGAGACTGCACCGACAGGAACTCCAGGAGCAGGCAAAACGTGCCGCGCGTCGCGCCCTCAAGGGGTTTACGGACTTCGGGTTTACAGCGACCGCGAGGACCGCTGGGTAAACTCGCGAATGGTCTGGAACCAACACGCGTACCACGTGACGAACATCTCCGAAGCGGGCATCGTTCCGCGCACGCGCGACGTGAGACCAAACTGGCGCGACCCGATGCTCAACAACTTCCGCCAGAACGTTCAAGGCACAGGGCGCGCGAACGCCGCGGCGGATATCACCAGCGGCGGGCAGCCTCTGGTATGCGATGCGCGCGGTGCGCGTTTGCAGGCACGCGTTTGCAATCGAGGAGCAACTCCCGTGGGCACGGGTGTCTCCGTGGGTTTCTACGTTGGAGATCCCGCGACGGGCGGCACGCGCATTTGCGCGGGGGCGGCAGTCGGGAACCTCCTCCCGAGCGCCTGCGAGCTCGTCGAATGTGAGTGGCCGCAAGCACCGATGACGCTGCCTGGTGTCGATGTGTGGGTGGTTGCCGACGACGGACGCGAAGCTCGCGAGTGCCGCGAAACGAACAACGTCACGATTTTCAGAAACGTAGTGTGCGGCGCAATCTTCTAGAAGCCGCGTAAGGATCAATCATGGGTCAAACTTTCGGAACCGTCACCACGCTCGTGCTTCTGCTCGCGTGCGCATGTGAATCGGCATGCGGGCAAGGTTCGCAACCCTCGACCACAAGTGCGACAAACTCAGGTCCGCAGACGTCGAACTCACAAGGTCCGACGACTCCCGTCGTCGCGGCGGCGCCTCGCTTCGATGTTCACGAGTGGGGCTTGCTGGACGTTTCCTTCGCTGCGGCGCCGCCCGCCGCAAACGGGCAGTCCGCGTTGGTCGCGTTGAGTCCCGCTCAGCTCCGCGGCAGACCGCCCGCGCAATTCCTCGACGATGCACCCGCGGTTGCGCGCAAGCCCGTGATCTATTTCCACAGCGAGGGTCAAGCTCCGTTCTCGGCGACGGTCACAGTTCGCTTGGGTTCCAATGACCGGTTCGTCGAATGGTTTCCGGATGGACCTCGAGTAGCCTCCCAGGGAGAAACCGCTCGCGTATGGTCGGCAACTGTCGGCGCTACTTCGTGCTCCGGAGAGAACCCCAGCGCCGAAGAACTGTCGCGCTGCGGCGCGGCTTCCCAAGATTGCGAGCTTGTTCAGCTCGGCACGTACAAGACCAACGACAGCCGATGCATCGTGCATGAAGGGCGCGAGTACAACAATCTCTTCTACCGCGCGGATATCAACACCGCGACGCTGCCCTTTGGGTTTACGTATTCGAGCAACCGCAAGTTGCGCGTGGAAAACGCGACGACCGCGGACCTAACCGGAGCAATGATCGTTCGCAGAGCTGGAACGTTCGCGATCGTTCCGCAGCCCACCGCCGGTAACTCCGTCGAAGTGGCGACGCTGCGTGCAAGTGCAAGCGACGCCCGCGCAGCATTGGCGACGCTGCTCTCCGAAAGCGGGCTCACGGCGGAGGAGATACGTGTCTTTGCCGCCGCTTGGGACAACGAGCTTTTCGGCGCTGCGGACGCTGCTGCACCAGCACGCACACCGCACGCTCCCTCAGCGCGTCGCGGCAGCATCTACTCACCACCTGTCGCGCCGCTCAGCTACGTTCTGTTCCGCTTGCCAGCGTCCGCGGTCGACAGCGTTTCCCGCTTGGACATCTCACCGCGTCCCGACAACGTACGACGTTTCATCGTGGTTCGAGCTCAACTTCCGTGACGCCTGAGGAGTCGCTCGACGAGGCGTTCATGCGATTGGCGCTCGCCGAAGCAGAACGTGCGCGCGACTTGGGAGAAGTCCCGGTCGGCTGCGTGCTCGTTCGCAACGGAACGGTTCTGGCGGTCGGGCGTAACGAACGTGAAGCGGTCCAAGACCCGACCGCGCACGCGGAAATGATTGCGCTCCGCTCGGCCGCCGAGCAGCTGCGATCCTTCCGCCTCGAAGAAGTGGACTGTTACGTGACTCTCGAACCCTGCCCCATGTGCGCGGGTGCGCTTGTGCACTCGCGAGTACGCCGCGTGGTTTACGGCGCGAGCGACCCCAAGGCCGGCGCGGTGCGCACGCTGTACAACATCGGCGAAGACGCGCGGTTGAATCATCGTTTCTCAGTTACCGCTGGGGTGCTCGGTCCCGAATGCGGACAGATTCTCACCGATTTCTTCGCGGGGATCCGCAAGCGAAGGATCTCGCGTCATCCTGACGACAAACCGACCGAATCCTGAGCCGCGATTCGATGGAGCCGAGACCCCGAGCGTGATACGAAGTCCGGGTCACAAAGGCGGCCATGCACTACTCAGCCATGCGAAACGGGAAGCTCTTCTTCGACACGTACGTGCGCACGATGAACGCGCCCACCGTGCTGGATATCGGAGCGCAGGATGTGAACGGTTCGTTGCGTTCGCTCGCCCCCGCTGGTTGCAAGTACGTCGGAGTCGATTTCGTTCAGGGCAAAGGCGTCGACGTGATTCTTACGGACCCGTATTCGCTCCCGTTCGACGACGCGAGCGCCGATGTGATCGTCAGCAGCTCTTGCTTCGAGCATTCCGAGATGTTTTGGGTCCTCTTCCTCGAGCTTCTTCGCGTGTTGAAGCCAAACGGCGTCCTCTACGTCAACGCCCCATCAAACGGCTACTTCCACCGCTGGCCTGTTGACTGCTGGCGGTTTTACCCAGACGCCGGAAGCGCGCTCATCACGTGGGGAAAGCGCAACGGATTGAATCCTGCGCTCCTCGAGTCCTACATCAGTCAGCAAGACTCCGAGGATTGGAGCGATTTCGTCGGCGTGTTCCTGAAGGATGCTTCGTATGCGTCGAGCTATCCGACTCGTATCATCGACACCAACCCGCGGTTCATCAACGCCAGCCGCGGTCAGGGTCTGGAGCTGATCCGCTTCAAAGAGAACACCGAGGATCAGGCGCTCATGCGCATGTCGCTCGCGTATCGATTGAAGCGACTGTCGCGGCGCGTCGGGGAAATGCTTGCCGGCCAACCCGGGGACAAACCGTAACCGAGAATACCGGTCGTATGAGCAACCCCTCGAAGTCAGAATCTGGGCAAGGGGGACTTTTCCTGCGTCTCGGACGGTTCACGCACGAGCGTCCGAAGTGGATTCTCATCGCGCTCTTCGCGTCCCTCTTCCCCGCGGGATGGCTCGCTTCGCAGCTGGAGGTTCGTCCTTCCTTCCTCGACCTACTGCCTGAGCACGAAGTCCCCGTTCGGCAGCTAAATACAGTGCTGAGACACGCGCGCTCCGCGAGTGACATTGCCATAGCGATCTCGACCAAGGATCGCGCGCTCGCGGAGCGTTTCGCCGTCGCGTTCGAGACTGAGATCGCAAAGCAACCCGGGGTTGCAGGTGTCGGAGGCCACCTCGATCCCGGCTGGTTCCGTGAACGTCGATTGATGTTTGCAGATGAGCGTCAGCTTGAAGAGGTCATTCAGCGTGTCGAAGAGTCTATCGACCACGAGCTGCTGAAACGGACCGGTGTTTACGTCGACCTCGAAGAGCCGACCGACGGAGAAGCTGGCGCAGCCGATCCCAAGTCGATGCTTGCGGAGCTCGACCGAAGCGACGCGTCCATTCCGGGAAATGAATGGGTTCTAACGACCGACAGTCGCTATCTGTGCGTGTGGGCATATTTCGCAGGCAACACCGGCGATCTCGCCTTCGGGCGTGCTGCGTTGAGTCGGGTAGAAGGCGTCGTCGATCGTTTGCGAGACGGGAAGCGCTTTCCTCGCGATCTTGAGGTTCGATACTCCGGCGGTATTCCAACCCGGGTTGCCGACGAACGCGCGTTGGTGTCGGACCTTCGCATAGCGGGCTCCGTCGGATTCATCGCGGTGATCCTTCTCATCGTTGCGTCGCTT
Source organism: uncultured Sandaracinaceae bacterium (assembly GCA_964635815.1). GTDB lineage: Bacteria > Myxococcota_A > Polyangia > Polyangiales > JADJQN01 > CAZWQH01. The sequence goes on along the minus strand of CAZWQH010000100.1, from coordinate 2,811 downwards.
AGGGCACCACGAGCGCTCGTCATCCTTGCGGTGCCGTTGTTCGTAGGCCTGGTGTGGACGTTCGCCTTCGCACGAGTCGCGATTGGACACCTCAACATCATCAGCGGTTTTCTTTTCTCGATTCTGTCCGGCCTCGGAGTCGAATACGGCATCCATCTGGTCCACCGCTACCGCGAGCTCAGGGACGAAGGGCTTGCGCTCGAGCCAGCGATCGAGCGTTTGGTCTCTAGTACTGGGCGTGCCCTTCTTTCGGGATCCCTTACCAACGCGAGCGTGTTCGCAGTGATCGCCGCTGCGCAGTTCCGCGGGTTCTCCGAGTTCGGAATCATCGCGGCCGTCGGATTGCTGCTGACACTGCTCTCGACGCTTGTAGGTTTGCCTGCACTCATCGTCTTGGGCGAACGAATCAAACCGCTGCCGTCTCGCCCCGCGCGATCCGAGCGCGAACGAGAGATCCACGTTCCGCGTCCGTTGCGCTTGTTCATCTTGGCTGGCGTTCCTTTGTTTGCGCTCACATCGCTCGCGGCGCTGGCCTTTGGCCATGTGCGCTTCGACGGGAACTGGCGGGTTCTCACCGGAAACAGCGAGACGACGAAGTTCGCTGAGTACCTCCGGCACCACCTGGGTGGCCTCTACACCGGGGCAATCCTCTGGGTCCCCAACGACGAGGACTTGCCGCGCGTCGTGCACGCGGTCGATCGTGTCCGCCAGAGCGCGGGGCGCCGGCGTCCTTCGCAAGTCGTCGAGCTCGCTACACGCGACCGCGTCGTTCCGACGCCATCCGCGCAGGCGAGGCGCATCGAGCTTGCGGCTGCGCTAGGCCGGCAGCTCGACAGGATTCGTCCCGAGACGCTCGATGAGCAGGGTCGCGCACAGTTGGTCGAAGCGAAGCGCCTCGTCGCAGCGGCGCGAGTGATCACTCCTCGGGACTTGCCGTATGCGGCGGTCGGACACTTCGCTACTCAAGACGGCCGAGGGTCGATTGTGCACTTGCAGATGAAGGAGACGGACGATCCGGGTACCGGAGCTCTTGTCCGCTGGGCAGCCGAGGCTCGCGGGATACGCGATTCGCTCGATCGGGACCGAATCGAATCTCCGATGCTGAGCGAAAATTGGATCGCGGGAGAGATCTTCGAGCGGATCCAACGAGACGGAAAGTTCCTTCTCTTCGGTACCCTGATCGCCGTCTTTCTGGTGCTGCTGGTCGACTTTCGTCGGCCGCTCATCGCGCTCGGTGTGCTCGGATCGGTCATCCTCGGCGTCCTCTCGATCGCCGGCGGCATGGCGCTAACGCACCTGTCGCTGAATTTCATGAACGCCGCGATCCTCCCGGTCTGCGTGGGGATCTCGCTCGACAACGCGATCCACGTCTACCACCGCTGGAAAGAAGGAGGCGCGGGCTCGATTCCACGAGTCCTCGGACAAACTATGGCTGCCAATGCGCTCGCCTCATCGACGAACCTGATCGGGTTTGCCGCGCTCGCCCTCACGAGCCACGAGGGGCTTCGTTCTGTGGCCTATCTCGCGATGATTGGCGTCACGGCAACGTATGTATCCACGACGCTATGGTTTCCGATGGTGTTCGAGACCATCGATGCACGGCGTGCCTCGGGAGCAAAAACACCAACGTGACGCGCTGATCATCGTTATTGACGCTCCATACCCCTCTGCTAGTTTCGCCAGCCCGGAGAGCTGGCCGAGTGGTCGAAGGCGCCTGATTCGAAATCAGGTGAGCCCGCAAGGGTTCCAAGGGTTCGAATCCCTTGCTCTCCTCCAAAATACGAGGAGTCGAAGTAGCGCAGTAGAAGTCGAAGTGTTTGGAGAGGTGGCCGAGTGGTCTAAGGCGCACGATTGGAAATCGTGTGTATCGAAAGGTACCGGGGGTTCGAATCCCTTCCTCTCCGCAAAGTTCTACACGTCATCGAGGAAGTCATGCGTCGGACGTCTCTATCCGTATCGGCTCCGCTTATCGGCGTGAATTTACGAAACGTCATCCGGGGCGGAAACGACTCGCAACGAAAACGCGCAAGTACGCGAACGCGTGGGATTCGCCATGACTAGGACCGATGCACGATGAGCACGCTCTCATTCATCTTCATCTCGCTGGTGACGGCATCGCTTGTCGCTCCCCGCCCACCCTCGTTTAGCCCTTCGACGAGTCCGGAAATCGCCTGCGTACCGCATGGCGGACAGACGCCCTCGCGACTCACTCTCATGATCGACTGGGTGGTCACCCAACAGACAGCTAGCTGTTTTTTCTTCAGCGGCCCGCTCAATGTCGGGCGCGACACACACCTTGGTGCCACCGCCCAGCTTTCGTTATTCGGAGCACAGGTGACGCTGACGTTTTCAGATTCGATTCGCTTCAGTGGCGAGCTCGTCGACGGGCGGCTGGAGCTAAGTCGTCACGCGGCGTACTCGGATTCCGGAGAGACGTGGAAAGTAACAGAACGGATACGCGGAACGCTTACCGGAAACACGTTGGTCGCGACGTACACGTACAACGAGTGTCCGAGCACGGCTGCCACGTGCCCCTCGCATTGCGCAGTGAGCGCCGTCGTCCGCGGCTGCGGTATCACGCCGTGAACGCAACCCTGCCCGAATCCGTCAAGCAGCTCTTCGAGACTGGACGAATCGCCCGATCGATGACATGACGTTGGGGCCCTGCCAACGATGGCCCGTCAACCCCGCCAGGTCCGGAAGGAAGCAACGGTAACGGTGATCAGCGTGTGGTGGGGCTTATCAATTACCCCCGGCGCCCGGCGCGCCTGAAGCCGCGGGAGTCGCTCGAGGCGAGAGCTTCACGACCTC
>CAZWQH010000099.1:0-12820 GCA_964635815.1 uncultured Sandaracinaceae bacterium | reverse complement strand
GGATGCGAGAAGTGCAAAGAGAACTACGTGGTGATGCGAGCTGCTGCGAGCAGTCGCTTGCTTGGGCTTGTCCATAAGTACTCCGACACGGGAACGCGTTTAATAAAGCTTGAAACCGAGGGTGAGTGCGACCGTGGTATTTCCGGAAGGGACGAGGTGTCCGTGCAGGCCCAGGTCGACCGAGCCGCGTGACCCTGGGCCGCCGCCGCCGAAAGCAAACGCAACGCGAGCGTCCAAAGCCGGAAGCACTTCGTGCCTGTCGGCGCTGCCATTCGAAAGATTGAATCGCTCCGTGGTGCTGTCGATTCCGATGCCCGCTTGAAGCTCGAACCACTGGGTTGGTGTGTACGAGTACATCGCGGCGATCGCGAACGACGTGATGGATGAACACGGACTGAACAGGCAGAACTGACCGGTCATGCCGTAAGAGAATCGAGCGCTGATCGCGTGAATGTCGGTTAGCTGAGACCCTCCTTCGACATACACACCCGCAGCAATCCCTTCTGTCGCTAATCCGCCGGCCATGCCTGCTGCGAGTCGCACGCGCGTTCCTTCATCAGCTGCCGACGTTGTCGTTGGCTTGTTCTGGGCTGAAGCGTTCGAAGCGGTGGCTGTCGCGCAAACAGCGGCCAGTACGAACGATGAGATCGCTCTGCGGTTCAGTAACGTTTCCATATCCAGGACCGTCGCAACGAGCGTGCCCGCTAAAAGCTCAGTCGTTGCCGTTAGAGTGGGCGTCTCGCTCACAGATCGTTCGTTGTGTCGTGATGCTCTCGCACGCGTGTGTGCCGGGACATTCGCTCCGCGCGCGTGAACAGCACCACGCCGCGTGCATAAATCAGTGGAGCTTGAAACCAAGGCTCAGCCCCACTACGTACGCGATCGTCGAGACGTGGACGGCAATCCCTATCTCGAACGCGCCGCGCGTTCCCGGGCCGTGTCCACCAACAAGAATTGCGACGCGGGCGTCGAACGCGGGTCCAAAGCGAAGGTCATTCTGCCAATTGGGCGTGTAGTCGTCGCGCTTCGTTCCATCGAAGCCCAGTCCTCCTTGCAGCTCCAGCCAAGGAACAGGAGTGAAACCGTACATCAACGACGCGCCCGCAAAAGACATGTCTCTGCCGCTAGCGCATCCTGCGATGCACAGGCTGAACGCTTCAACGGCTCCGAGCATCCCGCGCACGCTCAGCGAGTGACGGTCAGTGATCTGAATGCCGCCTTCGGCGTACGCGGCGAACCCGAAGCCAGCGGACGCTGCGCCGAGGACGATACCCAGACCTATTCGCGGTCGGATTGACCCTTGTGCGCGCGGCGTCGCGTCGGCGACTTTCCGAGAGCCCGCGTGTTCTCGCGACGCGTCCAGTTCTTGTGCGATTGCGTTGGATGGCAGTGAGTAGAGTGGAAGGGCAAGAGCAGAGAGGACGAGTGCTCGGGCCGCACGCTGACGATTTGAAGCGAACTGCATCCGCCGCTCACTGCAACGAGCATGCGCGACTACGATTGCGAAATCCCGAGAGGTTGTCTCAGTGACGTGGGCGCGAGGCTCGCGGCTTCGGCTCTTGCCGTGATTCTGCAGCACAGTGGGTGCGCGTTACTTCGGCGATGGCATCTGGACACTCGCGGTGGTGCCGACGCCTTCCGTGGTCTCGATCGAATGGTCCCGCCGTGCGCTCCCACGATGCGACGAGCCAAGGTGAGACCGAGGCCGACGCCACCTGCGGTGCGCGACCGTGTTCGATCTCCGCGGAAGAAAGGCTTGAAGAGGTGCGGCAGGTCATCAGCTCGAATGGCAGCCGGAGAAACTCAACGTCGGTTCGATGGCCTGATCTCGCCGCATGTCTCACGAAATCGGCGCCTCACGATTGCATCGCGAGCTCGCGTCGAGCGCGCTCTTGGCCGCAGGCCGACGCGGCGGTGCAATCCGTTGCGGTTTCTATGGCAGACATCATCCGTAACTACGGGATGACTCCGACAGCGTCTGTCATCATCGGGATACGGCTCTAAACGTCAGAGACATTTCACCGACACATTTCACGACACATTTTGGCGTAGGCCCGCAACACGGGCGCGGTGTCCGCGAGACATCTTGAGGATGTCGCTCCTTCTTGAGGTACCTATGAAAATCGCAAACAACCGCAAGCACACGACTGTCATTCTGCGAGAGCGCCGCGCGAACGAGGCGCAGGTATCTCGGCGTGAGTTCGCCTTTCATACTCTAGGAGGTGTGTCCGCCCTCGCCGTCGCCAACGCTTGTGGTGGTACGAGCGCGATCAGTGCCCAGCCGGACACGGGTGCAAGCGCCACGGATGCGTCACTGACTGAAGACCGTCCCACGCTGGACGTGGTTTCGGTCGACAGTGGCTTCGTGGACGCATCGAACACGTGCACGGTCTATCCGCGCCAGACAGAAGGTCCGTACTACCTGACGCGCTCGTCCGTTCGGCAAGACATTACGGAGGGCAAACCCGGGATGCCGTTGCGTCTGGTGGTCGAGGTCGTCGACGCTGTTGGATGCGCTGTTGTGGCCAACATTCCCGTTGATATCTGGCACTGTGATGCCGTAGGGGTTTACTCCGGATATCCCGGACAGCTCGGTGGCTTGAACACCACCGGTCAGACGTTTCTCCGTGGAACGCAGATCACGGGTGAGTCCGGACGCGCCGAGTTTGCCACCATCTACCCGGGTTGGTATCCCGGCCGGACCACACACATTCATTTCAAGGTGCATCGAACGAGCACGACGGAAGCCACCTCGCAGATCTACTTTCCCGAAGACGTCAACGCGCAGGTCTACCTTACTGGCGTTTACGCGGCGCGCGGTCAGAAAGATACGCCCAATGCAAACGATGGCGTGGTTCGACAGAGCAGTTTGCCAGCGCTCGCGACGATCACTCGAAATGGTGCGGGCGAGATGGTGGCGACCATTCGGGTTGTCGTCGCCAGCTAGTCCAACCGCAGCTCGAGCTCAGTGGCGAAGAGCTCTCTTCAACAGATTCGACATGCTTCGCCACTCGACCACGAGAAGTGCGAGATACGCGCCTGCGATTCCAAACACTGCGGCGGGCGGATACTCGCGCGGATATCGAACGCGATCCATGACGAGCTCGACCAGGACCGCGCCCGCGAACATCACGATCATGACAAGCGCAACGGCGTCAGGGCGTGTGGTCACGGCGGTGCCCGCTGCAGTAACGCGGACCATCGACGTGACTCGCGGAATCAGGATCCGGAACAGCCCTCGTCGCGGCAGAAATGATCGCGTGCGGTCCACGCGCAGATGATCGTTCTCGTCGCGCACGTCGAGCTCGTTGTTTGCGGCGAGGGTGCGCTTGAGCTCGGCAAGGTTCGGTGGACTCATCGCGCGAGTGTACATTGGCAAACTGCGCGAAGGTCTCATTCCGATCTTTCGCAGTCGCCAGCGTCTAGGAACGCTTCTCGCGATAGCTTCGTTGAAGCTCTTTCGGCAGGTGCTCGATCGCGTATCGGAGCGCGGTGCGAGGCATTTCATGCGCGTGCATGTCCAAGAACTCACGCATGACCTGCTCGCCGCAACGCTTCCCCGCTTCGCGGATCATCCAGCCGACCGCTTTGTGGATCAGATCCTCGCGATCCTTCAAAAGCAAGAGTGCAATCTCGAACGCTGGCGCGGGATCCCCGAGCTTGATGTGATGAAACGTCGCGATCATCGCGATGCGTCGATCCCAGAGAAGTGTGGACCGCGCGAGCTTGCGCAAGACGGGCATCGTCTTGGCGGTTATCTGCGGCCCGATGATCTGCTCCGCGGACGAATCGACTAGGTCCCAGTTGTTCACGTACTTGCTGTGCGCGAGATACAGATCGTAGAGAGAGCGTCGGTCGTCGCTGCTGGCTCGCTTGTACAGTCTCACCAGACAGAACAACGCGAGAAGCCGTGCCTCGTGCCACTCGCTCTTCAACAGCTTGGTGACTTCGCGGGTCGATAAGTCGCAACTTCGCGCGACCGTTCTCGTGAGAGGGACGGACACCCCCAAAAACTTGTCGCCTTCACCATAATCGCCGGGACCGGTCTTAAAAAAACGCGCGCTTCCGAGTGCACGCTCTTCACTTCCCAACTTCGAGAGAGCGTCGAACGCCGCGCGCGCGTTGGAGATCGGTTCACTGGCCTGGATTTTGTGCGCCGCCTTCATGTGGGCGTGCGTTCTACATGCAATGAAAAGCGCTCGCCACGTCACGCCCACTGTGAGAACGTTTCTCACCCGACCCAAGCTAGGAGGCCGAGCTCATGGTGGCAGAAGTAAACGCTACGGAGCGAGCGGTGATGCGTCGAAGTTACCGACTCAGTGCGCTCGCAGGAATCGTAGTCGCTTTCGTTGTCGGAAGTTGCTCCGCGTCCACGAACATCCGTCGATTCAACGACGGAGGAACCGCGCCACCCATCGAGGGACTTCGCACGCTCACGATCGAGCCTGCCAACACGACGTTGGTTCTGGGGGCTACGCCGGTCGCGGTCACGTATCGAGCGCAAGGCGTGTTCGAGGATGGGAACACGCGCGACGTCACGAACCAAGTGAGCTTCGCGTTGAAGGGTCTTCAGGACATCGGCAGTTTCACAGGGCCAGTGTTTACCTCCATAGGAAGCATCGGCGGTGAGCGCATCGTCGAGGCGCGTGCAGGCACAGCACGCGCGACCGCGCGGATCAATCTGGCGGCGTCGCAGTCGACTAACATTGCTCCGGCCAGCGACGCCACTGGTGTTGCGCGCACGCCTGTTCCCACCACGGCATCCACGTTGTTCGCCGGTACCGTCGAACCCAGTCGCGCTCCTCGTATCGTCTACCCGAACGACGGCGTCGTGCTCCCGCCGAATCTGCGTTCGATCGAGGTCCATTGGCTCCGAGGACCCGAGAGCAACACTTTGTTCGAGCTTTCGTTCAAGAACGATGTCTCGAGCTTCACTGCCTACGCGCGCTGTTCTCGTCCGAGCGGAGTTCAGGACGATGGCTGCATCGTGACGATCGACGGGAGCTTCTACCGCTTGCTTGCGTTCACGAATCGAGGCGGCAGTCCGCTGCAGATCCGCGTTCGTGCGACGGGCGAGACGGGCGGCGGAGTGGGCGTGTCGGCGATGACGTCGGTGACGTTCGCTCGCGACGATGTCAACGGCACCATCTACTACTGGACCACGTCCGACGGCGGTCGAATCATGCGATACGACTACTCCGCGGGCGCGACGGCTACGGAACCGCAACGAGTCCTCGGACCCGAGCAGGTTGACCGCAACCGCGAGAGCCGATGTGTCGGATGTCACGCCGTTTCGCGCGACGGAAAGAAGATCCTGGGCAGCGTAGGCGGCATCGGTAGCGGCGGAATGCTTCTCTACGATCTCGAGAACAGTCAGGTGCTGCGGGCCGCCACCCGGGAGTCGGATAAGATCATCCAGTTCGGGTCGTTCTCGCCGCTCGGGGATCAACTCGTGGGAGTGTACGGCGACGACACGACCCGCCCGGCCTTCGGAGATCTCCTGCTCTTCGATACCCGGTGCGATGCCGCGAACATGGCGACGTGCGGCATGGTGCAGGGGCGAATACCGATGGACGGCAAAGAAGCGGACCACCCGGATTGGTCACCCGACGGAAGCCGAATCGCGTACACCGAGGTCGGTCAGCACAGCTCCTCGCAGCGGCCGCGTCACGGCGCCATCATGTACGTTGCAAAACAGGGCTCAGGTTGGGGGACAGCCCAAACGTTGGTGCCACGCGCAGATGGGAAGAACCGTTACAACCCGAACTTTGCACCGAACAGCGACTTCCTGGTCTACAACGAGTCGACGTGTCCGGGTGGGAACATTGCAAACGAGGCATGCGATGCGGATGTAGACCCGTCCTCGAAAATGTGGATTGTGGGCCGAGACGGCGGCACACCGATTCTGCTCCAGCGCGCAGTGGCACGCGGGGCACTCGATACTCGGGATGACAACGCTGCGACTTTTCCGCGGTTCGCACCGTTTGTTTTCACACTCTCCGAAACGGAGTTCGGCTCGACGCAGATTGTATGGGTAACGTTCGCTTCCACCCGACGCTACGGTCTGCGACGAACACCCGATTCAACCGACAGCAATCCAGGTGGTACATGGCTTTGGATGGCGGCCGTTCGAACCGACGCCCTTGCCAGGGGTGAGGATCCAAGTTTCGCGGCGTTTGCACTCCCCTTTCAGAATCTCGCGACGTCGAATCACATCGCGATCTGGACCACTCGGTCGGTCGGAATGGTCCCGCCAGCGATCTTCTAGCTGCGTCGCGCTGAAGCTCATAAGCGCTCTACTCGTGCGTCAGCTCCCAAGCCCCAGAAATGGGAACGCGGACGTTCTCGTCTTGCGAAGGGGGTGGAACTGATGATTTGCGTTCCCAAGCGAACAGGTTCTCTTCGGAAGGCGGGGCCGCGTCTTTCAACGCTTCGGCGAAGGCATTGAGCGCGGCGGTTGCATTCGGAACGTATCGCGTAGGTACAGCTGCGGTCATCGATTGGCTCCTCGCGTCAGGCCGACGCTTCCCGTGACGGAGCAAAGAAAATGCCGCGAACGAGCTCCGCCTCGGGACTGAACCTTTGTGAATCTCGCGAGCGCGAGTGACGTGTTTCGTCACGATCGTCACCACGCCTGGCTCGATCGCGAGATTTTGTCAGCAAAGGCTGACGTCAGGCGGCCCTTATTCCGGAAGAGCTGCGAAAACGGACCGAGAGGAAGGACGAATCCTTCGAGTTGGTAGAGCAGCTCGCATGCCATTCTTGCCGCAAGGTCGGATTCATCGCTACAGTACGGACGCTTACGTGACCAGTCGCTTCTTGATCGCCATGTTCTTCTGCAGTCTCGGAGTTTCTTCCGTCGCCGGGGCGCAGTCTGGCGGGAACGACGCAGAAGCTCGCCAATTGTTCCAGGAGGGCGTGCGCCACGCGAACGCCGAGCGTTGGTCGGAAGCGGTTCGTTCGTTCGAGGCGTCCTACGCCCTCGCTCCGCGACCCGCGACCAAGTTCAACTTGGCCGGGGCACGTGGTCATACCGGGCAGCTCGTTCAAGCCGCAACGGCATATCGCGAGCTCTTAGAAGGGTTGGACCCATCTGCCGATGTTCGCGCCTCGGTAGAACGTGCGCTCGCGGAAGTCGTCGCACGGACTCCTCATGTTCAGATCCGGGTTGCGAACATCGACGCCGATGACGAAGTTCTTCTCGATGGGGAGCGCGTTTCGCGTACTCGCTTGGGGACCGCGCTCGTCGTCAATCCTGGGTCACACATCGTGGTCGTTCAGCGTGCCGGAGCGTCCCTTGAAGAACGGCGTTTTGTCGCGACAGAGCGTGAAGAGAGCTCCGTCGACATAACGCTAGTCGCGGCGACCGTTCCTTCTTGCGAAAACCCCCCGTGCGATGACACGCACCGAGAAGATCCCCCAGCGGTTTCGGGCGGCGGCGGAATTCTCAGCGAGCCGTGGTTCTGGATTGTCGTTAGCGTTGTCGTCGTTGGCGCTGGAGTTGGAATCGGCGTCGCGGTCGCAGGTCAAGGGCCGGGTCGTGAATACGTCGATCCGAACAACTTCAATGGCGGTGTGATTCGCGTGGATCTGCACCGCTAACTAGCTGCAGAGCGGGGCGCAGAATCCCCCACCGCAGCACTGCATACCCTCGGATCCGCACGTGGTCACGGCTCTACACACGCGGGTCGCACCCGGGGTAGGCGCTTCGCACCGCTCGGTCAGAGTGCACGGATAACCGTCGTCACAACCAGCGCCTTCGTCTAGCGATCGGTTCTCGCATGTGAAGTCCACGTCGTTCATGGACGAGCAGATGTCCGTGGTGCACGGGTTCGAATCGTTGCACAGCGCGAAGCTGAGAGACCCCAGGCACACCCCATTCGCTTGGCAGCGATCGTTGGTTGTGCAGGCATTGCGATCGCTGCACGGGTCACCGACCGGGCACGCAGGCCGAACGTCTTGACCCATCGACGTGTCGGCGGGCGGTGAGACCATTGAGCTGTCTGCAGCAACGCTTCGGTCGGCGGCTACACCGACGTCGGTGACGACGATGCCCGAGTCGGGAGATGGAGCATCCGCCGCGAGCGCAGCGTCGATTTGGACTCCGCCATCGACCGCCCGGGCGTCGAGTGCACCACCGGAATCGACCGAGCTCGGGCGTGCGTCCGCGCGAGCATCTCGTGGAGGCGTGCCTGAGTCGGGTGCTCCCCCGAGCAATGGAAACGCGGAAGGGTCGACCTCCGCGTTCACGCACGCGCCGTCGATGCATGTGAGGCCGGCATCGCACGTTCTCTGAACGCAACTGCGAGAAAGCGCGATGCGAACGAGCCGCACCTCGCGTGAAACGAACGAACTGGCAACGTGTCGATGAACGAGCTCGTCGTCGCCCTTCAAGCCGATGACCTCGATATCGACATCGACGTCGGTCTGACCGTTCGGTTCGAGCGCAACTTGCACGGGAAAATCGGAAGGGTCGATCAGATCGAATACGCGTTCGCGCGGTTCGCCAATCGTCGTGATGCGAAACGCGATGCGATCCATGTCCGCCGGCACGCCAATATCGGTGGTGACGTGGACGACGAGCGCGGTCGCGGGTTCGGTTGCGGATCCGCATCCTGCTGCGATTGAGGCTGCGGCCGCGATTGAGATGACAGTACGGGGGCTCATGCTCTGTGCTCTCCAAGCTTGGCTACTAGCGCCTCGTGAATTCCAGCATTCGTCGCGACGACTTCGCCTTTCTCGAGAACGACTGGACTGCGATCCCGCCGACAGACGCGTCCGCCGGCTTCCAAAATCAGTGCGCATCCTGCTGCGAGATCCCACGGACCGAGATTCGAATCCCAGAACCCCTCGTATGTACCGTCTGCAACAAACGCAAGCTCTACAGTCGCGGCTCCTATCCGACGCACACCGTGGCATTTCGCGGTGAGGTCCCGGAACTCGTCGATGTTGTCCCCCGGACGTCCGATCATCTTGCCGGAGAAGCCGGTCCCGAGAAGCGAGGCCCCCAGCTCCGTCGCGTCGGAGACACGGATCCGTTCTCGACGGGTTTCATTGGTGGACGGATCCCGAAGCTCGCGAAACGCGCCTCGGCCGCGAACGCACGACCAAGCGCGACCCAGCGCTGGAGCGACGATCCGGCCGGCTAGGTACTCCGGCCCGCGATACACGCCGATCGACACCGCATAAAACGGCACGCCGTGTGCGAAGTTTGCGGTTCCGTCCAGGGGATCGATGTACCACGCGCGGGCGTCTGCGGGTGCGGTCGCCAAGCTCGTTGCACTGGCTTCCTCCCCGATGATCACGTCCGAGGGAAAGCTCCGGAGGATGACGTCACGAGCATTCGTCTCGCTGCGAGTGTCGTACTCGGTGACGAGATCGGTCGGGGTCTTGAAGCGAGTCGCAATTCGAGAACCACCGGCTTCATCGAGGATCGCGGCACATGTACGCGTGGCTTCTTCGAGAGTTCGCGCGATCGCGTCGAGCGTTTCGCTCGTTTCGACGCGCAGCGTTTCGCTCCTTTCGAGTGTCTGCGATGCATCAGTAGCAAGTTCACCTTGACCAACGCGCTGCTTTTCGCGATTCATCGTCGCTCCGGATTTCAGTGCACGCTACTTCATCACGACCACCGAGACCATCGCGACGGGCCGCGCCGCCAAAGAATCAGCCTCCGGGCCGGTCGGACTCAGTCAGGCTAAACGCTGCGCAGACCGAGGCCGTGAATCACGATGTCGGCCCGTTGCTCGTCCTCGCAGGCGCGGGCACCGGGAAGACCCGCGTGATCGTCGAGCGAATAGCCCACCTCATCGAAGGTGGGGTCGAGCCTCAGGCGATCCTCGCTGTGACGTTCACGAACAAAGCCGCCCGCGAAATGGGTGAGCGTCTCGCTACGCGGGTTGGAAATCCTCGTGCGAACAAAGTCGTCCTCGGAACGTTTCACAGGTTCGGCCTCGATTTCCTTCAGGTTGAGTCGGAGAGTCTTGGCTTCGCGTCGAAGTTCGTGATCTTCGACCAGTCCGATGCCCTCGCTCTCATCAAAGACCTGCTGCGGCGTGATCGCCGGGCATCGGGACGACGAAAGCTCGACCCTGCAGCAATACAATCTCGGATCTCGCTCTGGAAGAATGCGTACGTGTCGCCGGCGTCTGCGATCGCAGCGGACAAAACGTTCGAGTCCCACGAAGTGGCGGCGGACTTGTACGAGCACTACGAGACTGGTCTTCGCGCCCAGGCCGCTTTCGACTTTGATGACCTCGTCGTCGTTCCGGCAAGGGCTCTGCGTGATCGAGAGGACGTTCGTGATCGATGGCAGCGAAAGTTCCGCTACATCCTCGTCGATGAATTTCAGGATACGAGCGCGTCTCAGCTGGAGCTCGTGCGCCATCTCACCAATCGCTTTGGAAACATCTGCGTCGTCGGCGACGACGATCAGTCCATCTACGCGTGGCGGGGCGCGGATATTTCAAACATCCGTGATTTCCCCAAGACGTTTCCAGGAACGAAGGTCGTAAAGCTCGAAGAGAACTATCGCTCGCAGGCGCCTATTTTGGCCGTTGCCAACGCCGCAATCGCGCAAAGCACGCAGCGTCCGTTTACGAAGACACTTCGAGCGTTTCGAACCAAGACCGAGCCCGTTCGGCTGATCACGGTCGAAGACGCCGGCGCGGAGTCGAAGTTCGTGGCCGCTGAGATCCGCCGGCTGCGAGACGAAGAGAAGGTCCCACTCAAGCACATCTGCGTTCTCTACCGATCGAACCAGACCGCGCGTCTTCTTGAAGAGGAGCTGCGCTCCGCGAGCGTTTCCTACAGATTGTTCGGCGGAACCCAGGTCTTCGACCGAAAAGAGGTGAAAGACGCAGTCGCGTACATGCGCGTCGTGCTCAATCCTCGCGACGAGATCTCCCTTCGGCGCATTCTCAACTATCCAACTCGAGGAATCGGTGACGCGAGTGTCGAGCGAATCGAGCGTCATGCGAAAGCCACGAAGAAGACGTTCGTCGAAGCGTGCGCTGACGTTGAACGTCTCGACGACGTGCCGGATGCAGCGAAGACGGGCATCAAGCAGCTGTTCGAGACGCTCGGTGTCGCTCGAGCATCCGTGCGTGCGGGAGCGGGTCTGGCAAACCCGGGGCGTGCCCTCCTCGAGCGAGTGGGCCTGCGCCGTGCGATCGAGAGTGATCGCGAAGACGGCGATGCGGAGGCGGCGGTTGCAACGAGACGCCTTGGAAACGTCGAGTTCATTCTGGGCGCGATCGGACGTTTCGAGGCGAAGCACCCGCACCAGGAACGTGACCTGCTTTCGTTTCTCGGACGCCTGGCGACGCGAGAAGAGGAGTCCGAAGAGAGCGAGGATCCCGGGAACGTCGTCACGCTCTCTACTCTCCACGCGGCGAAGGGTTTGGAGTTCGCGCAGGTGTTTCTCGTTGGTTGCACGGAGGGCCAGCTCCCTCATTCACGCACGACTGATCCAAAGGCGAGCGAAGCAATTGCCGGAGATGTCGAGGAAGAGCGACGACTCTTCTACGTTGGCGTGACGCGCGCGAAGGACCGCCTCTATCTCGTAAAAGCAAAGCGACGAATGCTTCGTGGGCGCGTTGTGCCTTTGACACCGTCTCGATTTCTCGACGGCCTTCCGAGCGAGCTCATCATCGAATCGTCCCCGGTAATTTCGTCCGCGATGGACATCGAAGACATCGGATCGATGGCGCGCGCTCTCCTCGACAGTCTGTGATGCGCGCGTTGATACGAGCGATCACCTCTCGTGATACGTGAGCGAAAAGCTCCCGAGTTTCCGGCGGCACATGCGCCTACAGGACGGCACAACCCGCCACGAATCGCCGCTCGATTATGGTCATTAGCTTGACCTGATCCACCGCTTGTCGTTCTCTTGACGTGCGTGAAGTTACCCGTCGAGCTTTCAAACGCGGTGAGATCGTTCGGACGATCAAAAGGCCACTCGAGGTATCGAAAAGCATCGATCGTCGCTGCTATCTATATTTCCTGCGCCACGAGGCCCGCTTTTGCCGCTGCTGGGCCCATCGAACGCTTCATCGAACAGACTCCCGACGATGCGAAGGAGAGCGAGCTCATCGCGCTCGGTCCTGCTCCCGTCACGGAATGGCTTCCACCCGATCGTGGTGGATGCACGCAGCGTCAACGCTGCAATGGCAACCGACGCGCTCCTCGACCTGAGGGGAAAGCGCGTGACCTCGCGACCACGCTGGGCGTCGGAACGCTGGATGTGGCGGGCCGAATGCTCGTCGGTGCTCCAGCCCCAAACCTCGTTGCTTGGATCGGCGAAGCTGATCGAGTGGCACCTCTGCCGGGACAGAAGCGAGAGCTTCCACACTTCATTTGGCCCGTTCAATCGGGGCGTTTTGGCCGCGGGGTCGGATTTGTCCGACGGCATCGACGCGACCTCCCACACGAAGGCGTCGATATCGTCGCGGCCCAGGGGTCGAGCATTCGTGCGGCGGCGGACGGGCTGGTCGTGTATGCCGACAACGGAATCCCAGGATACGGGAATGCGGTGATGCTGCTTCATGGGGACGGAACCGTCACCTTCTACGCGCACTGTCGATCGATGCTCACGTTTCCCGGTAAGTGGGTCGAGCGCGGCGAGAACATCGCGACCGTCGGCACCACAGGTATCTCGCGCGGACCGCATCTGCACTTCGAGTGGCGTCGCAACGGTCGACCGCTCGATCCGATGCGCGCATTTCGTGCCCCACGTTCGCGGTAGGCCGCGCTGACTCTTTTGGGGTTCGCCTCGGCGCGTTCCGGGGTATGACTCGGTCGCGATGATGCGGCTGGCGACTCT
>CAZWQH010000098.1:0-12944 GCA_964635815.1 uncultured Sandaracinaceae bacterium | reverse complement strand
GACGAGCGTCGCGCGCGCAGCTCGCAGGAACTGGAGGAACGTTCCCATTGTGAAGGAGGGGCCAGCCGTCTTCTCCTCCCCAAATGGCGGAGCCTCCTTCTGCATCGCGCCCATCCGCGCCGTGGGCAATCGGTAGCGTTCGACGATTTGCTTCATTGTTCCGTCGGCTAGAAGCTCCCCAATCGCGATATCTGTCGCACGCGCGAGCGTGCGGTCCTTCGGCCTTAGCGCGGCCGCGTACGCTCCTTCGCCTACGGTCGCCGCGAGCGCGAGCGACGGCTTCGTGAGTCCGTAGCGTTCAGCGATGATGTCGTCGAGCATGACGCCGTCGATTCGGCCGGTCTCGAGATCGATGTACGGCTCCTCTTGTCCTTCGTAGCGAACGAGCTCGCCTTGGGCCTGCTCGATCAAGTCGGCAGCAAACGAGTTCGTCAGCGACCCGATTCGCTTGCCGCGGATCGCGGTGAGGCCGGGCGTGAACTGCTGCAGCTCGGCGCGCTGCACCACGAGCTGAATCGAGAACGCGAAGTACGGTCGCGTCATGCGAACCCGTCGAACGTTGCGCTCGGTGATTTCGATGCCGTTGAAGATCACGTCGATATCTCCCCGCTCAAGGAGCGGGATTAGGCTCGACCAATCGGACTGAACGAACTCCGCGCGGAGGCCTAGTTTCTTCGCGACTGCGTTCGCGATCTCGACTTCGAAACCTCGCAGCTCACCGGTCGTCGAGTCACGAAACGAGAAAGGTTCCCCCCCTTGGATGTCGCCGCCGTATCGCAATGTGCCTCGCGCGCGAGCGCGGGAAAGCGAGCCATCGTCTTGCGCCGCACCCGGCGCGGGGGCGCTCGCCGAAGCAATGCAGATGGCAAGCGCAGGTAGAAGTGTTCGCACGGTCGCGGAGATTACCTCAATGCTTTCCGGAATTGCATCGCGGGGAACTGTGCTAGTCCACCGTCGTGCCTGGTGACACTTGGACTCCGCGTCGCATGGTGTCTTGGATCGCCGACGATCTTTCGAAACGCGGCATCGATTCCCCGCGTGTTGAGGCCGAGATTCTCGTCGCTCACGCCATCGGAACCGACCGCGTTGGGGTCTACGTCGATTTCGATCGTCCCCTCTCCAAAGCGGAGCTCGAGCTCGCTCGGTCCGGAATCGAACGGCGCCGAAAACGTGAGCCCATCGCGTACATCGTCGGCCAAAAGGAGTTCTTCGGCCGGAAGTTCGAAGTGGCTCCTGGCGTGCTCATTCCTCGACCTGAAACCGAGCTCATCATCGAGCTCGCGTCCAACCTCTTGACCCCGGGCGCTTCCGAGGCTCAGCGGTGCTTGGATCTCTGTGTCGGCAGTGGTGCGATTGCGATCACGCTCGCTGCAGAGTTCGCTCAACTCGAGGTGTTTGCAACGGACGTGTCGGCGAGCGCGTTGGCAATCGCGCGGAAGAACGCGGAACGACACAGCGTTGCGGAGCGAGTCCATTTTTACGAAGGCGACCTCTACGCCCCCCTCGACAGTGGTGCCTTCGATGTGATCACCGCGAACCCGCCCTATATCGCAACAGACGCGATTGCCGGGCTCGCTGAAGACATTGTCTCGCACGAACCACACTTGGCACTGGACGGCGGAGCGGATGGGCTCGACCTGGTTCGAAAGGTCTTCGCTGGGGCGCTCGACCGGCTCGGCGAGCGCGGGGTTGTCTTGGTCGAAATTGGAGCTGACCAGTCTGTTCGAGCTCAGGAGTCTGCGCGCGCCGCGGGATTCTCGACGATCGTTGCGCACAAAGATCTTGCGGGGATCGAGCGCGTCATCGAAGCGCGTGTCTGAATCGTCCGCACACGCGTGAAAAACCCTGAACTTACGTCCCAGCGTCGTCCGGGGTGTGCTTGCTCGTAGGCGCGTCCGTCGCCTATAACGACCCTCGCGCACGGCCGCTGGCCTCGCGAGCCACCCATGCAGACCGACCAGAACACCCCTTTGTCCCCTGCCGTACTCGCGCAGTTCGCGCGCTCGTTGGGGCCGACCGCTTCGGTTCTGGTGATTGGGCAAGACGCGCGTGCCTTCGCGAATGCATTTGACGCGGAGCGCGTGGTTACCGCCGACAGCCTCGATCACACCGACGGATTGGAAAAGGGCGTCTACGACGTGGTCGTCGCGATCGAGGCGGGCTCCAAGAACGGCCTGAAGATTGGTCCGGCGATGGAGCGACTCCGCCAGGCGGTCGCTCACGATGGGGCTCTGTTCGCGATGTGGCCCCCAGATGCCGAGGCTCATCGAGCAGGTGTGATCGCGATCGAGAACGCGTTCCCGCACTCCTGTGCACTGGGTGTAAGTGAGTTTGCAGGCGACACGCTCGTCGCTCTTTCTGAAGACGACCTAGATGACGACATGCCTCCGCGCGAGGTAGTCGTAGACGACCGCCTTGCGACGGATCGATCGCTTCGCGGAGTTCTTGCTGTTGGAAGCCGGCGGCCGATTCCCATGGCCGCTGCCACGATCGTCGCGCGGGCGACGAGCTTCTCGCAGGAGCGTGAGAACTTTCAACGGCGCTTGGTCGAGCTCGAAGACCGAGTTCACGAGCGTACGGGTGCGCTTGCAGAGCTCGATGGGGGGCTCGAACGACTTCGGCTCGAGCACGAGCGGCTGAGCGAAGAGTCCGAGAGCCGTGGTCGCGCGTTGCGCATGGCGCGCCGTGAGCTGTCCGAGGTTCGGGATTCAGCGGGCGGTTTCGAGCTCGAAGGCGCGCGTCACGAAGCAATGCTCAAAGACCGTGCAGCAGTTGTTCGCTCGCTTCGCCACGAAATCTCCGCGCGAGACGTCCTGGTGCGCGACTTGATCGAAGAGCTTCGCAGAGCAAGCGCCTCGCGCGAAGGTGCTGACCCGGGTCCGGCGCCGCTGAGCGTTCCCGACGTAGTGTCCGTGCGACCCGAAGCACTTCTTCGTTCCGAAGCTGCACGTCAGCAGGCGCTGTTCGAGGCGGATGAACTCCGGGGTCGCCTCGCCGCGCTCGAGCTCGATCGCGATGCGATAGCCTCAGAGCTCGAAGACGTACGAGAACGAGGCGGCACCCCTCGGTCAGAGGTGACTTCCACCGGCGATGCCGCGCTCGAGTCCCTTATCGAGGAACGTGACAGAGCCCGCGGCGAGGGTCTTCGACTCAACGCGATGGTGGCGATGATCGAGAGTCGCGAGGAAGGTGCGCGGCGCGGACATCGAACCCGAATCATCGAGCTCGAGGAAGAGCGCGAGCTCGAGCGCGCCCAGCTTCAAGAGAATCGCGATGCGCATTTCGTCGCCATCTCCAGCATGCGCGCGGAGCGCAATGGTCTTCTCTTTCGGTTGCGCGATCGCGAACAAGCTCTTCGAAACGTGCTCGCGGAGAAGCCGAAAGTGCTCGCGCGCATCGTCCTCAAGGACGAAGCGTTCAGGCAGGACCTTTCTGGCCTCGAGTTGCGGTCACTTGACGCGGAGACGCGAGCCGACTTCGAGCGTGCTCGTGCGAGCGAGTTGCTTGAAGCTCTGTCCGAGGCCGCGGCTCGGACGACGCGCAGGGTTGTCGATGATCTCGAAGCGTACGAGAACGCTGGTCGTGGGACCGGCGACGACGAGTCCGGCATCGCTCGCGCGAAACAAGCGCACCAAGCTCTCGTCAACGCGCTGACTGGCGTGCGACAGGAGCTTGCAGAGCTGCTGTCACGATTTCCGGCCCGACGCGCGGCCACCAGGAGGGGGCTCTTCGAGTAGCGCCAGCAATTGTGCTGGACCACTCCCGACCGCTCGCGGGTCGGGGGAATGACTAGTTAGGACGTATATGTATGGAACCGATTGAAACGTACCCAAGCGCGATTCGCGCAGTTCAGTTCGTCGTGGCGGCATCCGGCGCCGCGTTTGCGACACCCGCGATCGCACAGAACATAGAGTTGGTCGCGGTCGTTAGTGCCGCCCCCGCGCGAGACGCAGCGGTCGCACGAGAAACGGAAACCTCGTTCGAAGCTGTCCGCGAAAGTTCCGATGAACTTCCCGGACGCGAACCGACGCGCGATGAAGTGGCTCTCAATCTCGCTCGCATCTGCGTGAACGAAGCTGGTTTCGATCATCCCCGTGACTGCCAAGCGATTTGGGAGGTCACACGCAACGTGGCCGGTCACGACGCGTCGCTTGCTGACCTGTCGCGCGCTTTGGATGGTCTTTCTGCGCGTGTCACCGGCGCTCGGCAAGTTCGACGACCGCGTGGAAATCTTCGCTTCACCCGAGGTCTGGACCGCACCGACACGGAGCCCGCAGGCTGGCGCGCGGCAACGCGCCTTCCATGGTCGCGTTTCTCCGACAAGTGGCATTCCATTCGCGAGTGGGCTGACAGGCGCATCGATCAACATCTCGATGGCTCGCATGCTCGTCGTGTCTGTCACGGACGTGCCATCGCTTGGGGCGGTCGCAACGGCTTGGACGACCGTGTGCTCGAAGCAAGAAATCGAAATCGCGTCGCACGTGGCAAGCGACCGCTTCAACGATTGGTATGTGGTGTAACCGAAAACGCGTTCTTCGGTCACCCCCCGCGCAGCTCCAACTGAACTGGTTGCAACGAGATCGCCCGCGTGTTGGCGATTGGCTCTCGCAACAATGCGGCGTTCCGTGCGACACGCTTCGGGACCATTTGCCGCAGGTCCGAGAGTGTTCTCAATGCATTCCGATTCACTGAGCTCGAGCGCGCAATAGCTCGCGTTCTTCCGCAAGTTGCCCTTCTGGGAATTGCTCGGCGTGCCGTGCAAGTAGCTCTCGCGCGGCGACTGGATTCTGCTGCGCGAGCGCCGCTCGAGCGCCATCGATCAGACGCGCTTCTTGAACGAGCGTCGACGGTGTGGCTGCTCGTGGCGTCGTCTCGCGAGTGTCACCGCGTCTTCGCTCGGGTGTTCTTCCCTCGACGTCTGGAGTGTCTGCGTGCTGATCTTGCGCCGAAGGATGAAGTGCAGGCGCTTCTTGCGTTTGTGTGACGGGTTCGCCTTGAGCCGGAGGCGATCCGAGAACAGTCGTGGTCGTCTGCGGAATCGGGGCCACTTCGCGTGACACGGCCCACGCGAGCGTGGTCGCTACACCCAACGCTGCGCCAAAGACGAAGCCGGTACCCCAACGCATCCACCAACGCAGCGGGTCAGTCGAAATGGGCGCGTTCGCTGGCGCAGGGGGAGGGCCGAGTCGCTCAGCGAGCGAGCGGGAGACTCCGGCGATGACGGCAGCACGCGTGCGCGCGGACGTCGCGGGAATCTCATGATCGGCATTTGCAAACGCTGCCAGCTCGTCATCTAGCTTTTCAATGTTGTTCATGATGTCTCCTCTCGGAGTGGAAGAAGGAGTGCGCGTAGCTCGTTGCGAGCGAGGCGAAGTCGCGAGTAGATCGTGTTCTCTGAAATCGAAAGCTCTCGAGCGATCTCAGGAACGGTCACTCCGTCGAGGTCGTGCATGATGAACGCGACGCGCTTGTCGAAGTCGACCCTGCTCAACGCAGCGATGAGCTGTTCACGTCGTTCGCTCATATCGGCCGATTGTTCGGGATCCGGGGTCTTGGTTGGGTGCGCGGCTGTGCTTGCACCGAACACTTCGCGCTGATGTCGCGCGAGCTTGCGGTGATTCGACGCATAGCCGCGTGCGAACGCGAAAAGCCACGGGCGGGCAGGTCGATTGGGATCGAAGTCGGAGAATCGATCATGAATCGCAAGGAACACTTCCTGTGCGGCATCGGGGATGTCACCGGGCGATACACCCAGGCGCCGAAGACTGTGGCAAACGTAGTCGAGCTCGCGTTCGAACAAGATTCGAAACGCTGCCTCTTGCGTTCTCGCGCTGGAAGAGGGAGGGGCGATTTGCGGTGACGCATCCATCGCTCAGCTCAACGGGACCGCGACCCCGAAGCTGATGCCGCCTGCGACCGGTGACATCGTCCACAGCGAGGACGCGCCCGCGTCAATGGACACTCGGGTGAGTGGAACGCTCAGCCGTAACTCGGCTTCGAGGAAGACGGGCCCGAGCGGTGTGCGCGCTCCGACCCTGGCTTCTATCGCAGACGCGAGAGTGGAGCGCGGTTTGCGATCCGCAGGATCAGAACTCTGTGCCTCGAACGCGCCGAAGCTGACTCCAAGACAGCCGCGGAGCCCGAACGTCGAATCTTGGACGCAGCCAATCGCGGCACCTGACGGATACACGACACCATAGTCGGAGCTCGCGAGGCGTGCGGATGTGAGTGTGCTGTGAAGTCGACCTTCAAGCGCAACGGTGAGGAGTCCGAAATCTGCGCGCACGAAGAGTGCGCCTCCGAGGGTGGGGTTTGGAGCAATGCCGAGATACGACTCGATGGTCGCTCCAACCATCCATCGCATGTTCGGCGGCGGCTGAGTTGGTTCCGGCGACGCGGGCGCGCCCGCAGCGTGAAGGGGGTCTTCGTCATCGCTCGCTTGCGGAAGCGGACCTCGCACAGGAGGCGTTTCGTTGGGCCGAGGTCGTTCCAACCACGTTTGCAGCGCGACGGACGCGACGATTGCGGCACCTTGCACAACCTCCTCGCAGGTAGCGCCGTGGAGTGTACGTGGACCGGTGCTTTCGCTCGCCGAGAAACCAAGCGTGGCCGTGAACGCCCGTGCGTCACGAGCGACGCGAATTTCGAATACAGGGATACTGGGATCGGTGCTTGTTCCGCGCACGAATGGATCTCGCCCGAGTCGTGCGAGCACTAGGTCTCGGACCGTTTGCTCGTCAGCACACTCGGACGCTTCGTCTGCTGCGTAGTGAAGGGCGACACTTGGACTCGTTGTCGATGGTGCGCGCGCGTTCTGACCGGAAACGCTCTGAGCAGCAGCGAGCGTGATCAGCACGACGTGCACCGTGAATGCCCGTCGCAGCGTGCTGGGACTGATGAAGCAGCGCTGCATTCCCGTGGCGTGAGCGATATCGCGAAGCCTCCTGCGGGTCGAGCGAGTGGAATGAGAGTTCGCGGCATCGCGGATCTCAAAGCGCGGATCTCAAAGGACGGGCGACTCGCGAACGAGGAAACGGCCTCGCGCAAGGCCCGCGCGGTCGTAGACCACGAACGTGGTGCCACGCGATGCGCTCGCGGATTCGGCAGCACCGGTGTCCCATCCGCCGCCTGCAATCCCGAGAAGGTCTCGCGACGAGCCGAGCGTTCGGCTTGGCGTGATCGGCTCACCGTCGAGGCTCATGTAGCGCGCGTCGAAATCCACGATGGGCACCACTTGTCGCGGCCCCGTCCAATGCTCTCCGTTTCGCGTCGTCCAGCTGACCCAGAATCCGTTGCCGTCGGGATGAATCGAGCCGCCCACTTGGTCGGCCGGGGCGTTTGCAATCAGGAAGCTGTCCGCGGAGGAGCGTCGCCCGTCCGCATCCAGAAATGTGCCCCAAACATCGAGCTCTGTTTCCTCGGACCGCTGCGTCCATCCGAGTACATATCGCCCAGCGACATATCCAATGGTCGGCGGAGCTGTGATTCTGCCCGAGGCCACGGCCGTGGGCTGGGATACGCCACCATCCAATGCGCTCACTCGCACGGTCGACACAGTTCCTGTCGCAACCACGAAGTCGCGACCGTCGCTCGCGACTGCGACCTTGGAATAGAACGGCAGCACCAAGGGAGCATCGTCGAGAAAGCGCCCCGTGCGTCCGTCGAACCGCATCGCGTTGATTTGGTACTCAGGCCCCGCGTTCCAGAGCACGAGGTAGATCTCCCCGTTGCTTGCGGCCTGCAAGAGCCCTCTGTCGACCGCGTTGGGTGCCACCAAGTCCACGCTCGGCAACTGGGAGCCGTCGGCTGCGACGCGCGCCAACGTGACGCGCCACGTGTGATCGGGGAGCTCTCGATTGGCGACCACGAGATAGCCTTTCCCGTCACTGGCGAGCGCGGTCTCTTCGCCCCGCAAGAAACTGCTGTCGACGATGACCTTGGGACTTGCGTCGAGAAACACGCCGTCGGATGCGCGCACGCGCATTCCGAGAACGTTCCCGTCCTCCACCCAGGAAACGAAGTACGAGCTCCCGTTCGTCGCGACTCGTGGATGGGTCTGTGTCGCGGGATCATACGAGATAGGAAACGGGGACGAAGCAGTCGGCGAAGTTGCGCTGTCTACGAACGCTGCGGAGATGGTCCACTCGAACGCGTCCCGATAGACGACGAGAAACCGCGTTCCGTCGAATGCAACATCCCAGTCCGAGTTTGCGACTGGCGTTCGAAGCATCGACAAGGGAGTCGGTGCGCGCGCCCCACCACCACCCGGAACCACGGTCGTAGAGATCGGGTAGTACGGCGAATTCGAACCGGCAGCGAATGCGTCGAACACGACGAACTCCGAAGTCGGTTCTCCCGTCACCGCGATGCGCTTGTTCGATGAACTGCCTCGCCCGACCCATGTGACCGGCGCATTTTCACGCGTCGCGAATGTCAATGCGTCGAGGTGGTACCCGCGCATCGTCGGAGGACGCGGATCGGGCGACCCGGGTTGATCTTCTGACCACGCGACGAAGTATGTCCCGTGCGAGTACGCCACCTGCGGAGTCAGATCGCGCATCTCCGTTCCGAGGTCTACGCTAGCGAGGGTCCACGGCTCGCTCACGCGTGCTTGTTCGCGCTCATCGAGGGTGACGCTCGCGGCACGCACGTTGGCAGGTCCGAACGCGTCTGTTGGTACGCGCTCCTCCCAAACGAGGAGTCCGCTACCTTCGCCCCATGCAACGGATGCATTGCGACGGGCCCCGGTAGCGGTCGGCGACGCGATTTCGGCGTACCGTGAAGGAGTCCCGTCGCGCTTGAGATGTGTGACGAACAAACCGCCGAATGCGGTGCTCTCGAAGCCAGCGACGTATCCAGTCGGCGTGGCTGCAAGACCGCCACTACGCTCGAGGCCGTAAATGGCGTGGCTGATAAACCGCGGCTCGCTATCGAGCATGGCACCGTCCGAGCCTCGAATCCGAACGGACAGAGCCGTCTCTTTGGCGTGATAGTCACGCGACGAGAACCCCGTGAACGCGACCATGAATTGACCATCGCGGCCGGCCACCGCGATCGGCCCCGGCGGCGACACGCCTGGCAAAATAATCGCCGGTAGATCCAGGACAGTTCCGTCCCGAGCCACGCGCGCGGCACGAAGATGTGGCGCACTGTAAGAGTCTTGCGAGAGCTCACGCCAAACTACGAGGTACCGCGCCCCATCGAACGCGACCTTCGCAGTCTCACCTCGCGACACAACGGAGCCCGGCTCGCTGAACGTGCGCTCCTCGTCACTCAGGGGCGGCGGGGTCGGCGCAGCATCTCGCTCGGCGGCATTCGGAGGCGGTGCGTTGAAGGTGAGTGAGCTCGAGCAGCTGCACACGATCACTACGAGCACGGTTAGCAGGCTCGACGTGGGCAATTTCAAGAATGCTACGGAACGGAATTGGTGAAGCATCTACGTCTCCTGAGGTCGGCTTGGCGCGGCTCACAGGCCGGAACGTCATGCCTCGCTTGGTAGTTGTGGGCAAACTGGAAAGTCGTCACTGCGACATCTGGAGTTCTCATCGCTGATTCGAGACAGCGTTGAATCCCGAATCAGTTCGTAACTCGCACTTCGAATTGGCCGCCCGCTTGTAGAAGGAAACGCACCTCGTCGAGTGCTGCGTTGGTCGGATTTGGCGTGTACCGCTCTTGCGTGAGAACGCTGATTTGCAGATCGAAGCGAAGCATGTCGCGCAAACCGGTGGAGACCGTCGCCGTTCCTTCCCACGTGATGTCGCTGGCGTTGCCGAGGTTCGGGTCGAGGATGCTCCCGTACACAGACAGCGCACCGTAGAGCGAACGTGCGTCGCGTGCTCCCAAAGTCGCGGAGAGGGAACAGCGCGTTCCGAGGAAGAACGGCGACCCGCTCGTCTCAGGAGTCGTGTCGTACCACGACGTTCCGGTGCTGACGTCGGCAATGGCATGCAGCTCGATGTCGCCGATGCGATGCGAAATATCCGCGTCGAGGCCGGTTGCTCCGAACGTGCGTGCTCCTTCGCCGTCGTCTTTTCTCGGAAACATCGTTCCGTTCAGTCCGAACGTGATTCCGCGGCTGGGTTCCAGCTGAGCTCGAGCGATCAACGCGAGCCCGGTACCTTGGTCCCAGCTGAGTGGGCTTCTCGTCGCGAACACTCCAGCGGTCAGGTTGAAGAGCCTTCCGGCATCGAGTCGCACGGTCGCACCGATGTTGCGTCCAGCGAACCCCAACGCATTTCGGTAGAACGACGAGAGCTGGCCGCGCCCGACGGTTGTCAGTGAGAACCGCCCTCGGTCCTCCCACGGTGCCAGCCACGGGGTACGAAAGCGGCCGATTCGCACTTTGATGGCGTCGTGCGGATCAATCTCGATGTACGCGTCGCGGACACCCGGTTCGGTTAGCTCTGCAGAGATCCTCGCGGCGAACCAACGCTCGTAGCGATACTCGATTCGAATGCGGGCGGACTGCAGTACGAGATCCGGCGTCCACGGCGTGTCACGCGTCTGGCGCATCTCCGCGTACCCGAGCATGCGACCGGTTACATCGAGTCGATGCTGCCGACTCCGACGATTTGCGCTCCGGGCCTGGGCCTCGGGTGGAGTAATTTGTGCGTGCGCCGAACCGGTAAGCAACGCTACGAAAAGGAAGGTCCACAACGTCCTGACACTCATCTCGCCCTCTCTCGTCACGTCGCTGCGGGAATCGAGTACGCCGTGAGTTCCTCGACCTGGCCGCCTTCTTCCCGCACTTTGCCGATCCCCCGCGAGAACCAGTAGCGCTTAGACGAGCCGCCGACTTCGCGCCGCAAGCGGACGCACGGAAACGTTCCTGCGGCCACCGTGACGAGTTCGTCGGTAGCCTCGACGGTCCACGTCTCGGTTCGTTGATTGCGTGTCCCATCGAGCTTCCGTTCTTCGTACGTGAGGGAGTACGTCGCGCCGTTCACGAGGTGCTCGGGTGTTTCGTCGAACCGGTAGCGGTAGGGGAAGTAGGATTCGTCGCTGGTGAGAGTGCCCGACGTATCCAGCTCCTGCTCTCGATGACGCACGAGAATGCAGTCGCGAAACTCGAACCAACTGAGCACCGTGCCCGACGGGCTACGCGTACGAAAACGATAGCCTCGCTGCGGCCCTTTCAATCCGCCGATCTCCTCTTCGGCGACTACTTCGGACCGCTTGATGACCACGCTCCCGTCCTCACGCCGAACGTTGTACGTCCAGGCCGCCCCGATAACGAGGGGCATGAAGGCGGAGGTAGGGCCGCAGCCGCCGGCTTCGCCCATGATCGCGTCACGAACGCTTGCGTCTCGGGCGACGGCAGCGTCACGCGCGGTCCCAGGAATCTCCGTGCCGCACGCAGACAGCGTCGCGATCAGTATCGGCGCGAGGCCGCGCTTCACGCGGCTTTTCCTTCTTCGATGGTCACAGACCGAACCTCGACGTCTGGTGATCTCGAGAGCGTCTCGAACAACGCAGCCGCATCGAGCGGATCGCGCGTCTCGATCTCGAGCAACGTCGTCATCGCCCCTTCTTGTTTTTCCGTGTGCAGGACCCGCGCGCCGTATTGCTCCCGCATCGGGCCCGCAACGTCTCCCGAAGCGACGATCCGTATTCGGTCGCGGCGTAGGCGTCCTTTTCCGAGCACGTCCATCGCGGTGAGCACGGCGAACGCGATGCCAGCGCTCGTCGCAGCGAGGGCGAGCAGACCGACGCCGGATGCCATGCCGAAAGCGATCATCAAGAACATCGTCGCCGCCTCGCGAGTGTCTTTGATGCCGGAGCGAAAACGAACGAAGCCACCGAGCCCAACGAGTCCGAACGCCCGAGCGACACTGTCCTCGATTGCGGTCGTCACAACGGCGGCTGCGAATGCGAGAAGAATCTGGGCCTGTACGGTCTCGCTGTTGCGCGGACGCGTCGGACGGAGCGCTACGATGCTCGCGATTGCAAGGGAGAACGCCAGCCTCAGCGCCAGGGCCAAGAGCGAATGAGGGGCAGCGTGCGCGAGTGAATCTAAGAAGGGAGGCAAGGGGATGCCAATTGATGGCACGCGTGCCTCCAAAAGGAAAACGCCAAAGAAAAACGCCGGAGCGTGATGCCCCGGCGTTCTCGTTAATGCTCAGCTAGCTGACAGTTTGGACTTAGAAGTCCATCCCGCCGCCGCCTGGGCCGCCATGCGAGTGACCGCCTGGCGATGCCTTCTCATCTTTCGGAAGCTCTGCAATGAGCGCTTCCGTCGTAAGCATGAGCGAGGCAACCGATGCTGCGTTCTGAAGAGCCGTACGAACGACCTTCGTGGGGTCGATCACGCCGGCGTCGATGAGGTCCTCGTAGGTGTCACGAGCTGCGTTGTAACCGAACGCGCCCTTGCCCTGACGGACCTTGTCGACGACGATCGAGCCTTCTTGACCCGCGTTCGCCGAAATCTGGCGAAGCGGTTCTTCGATGGCGCGACGGATGATGTTCACACCGACGCGCTGCTCGTCCGTGCATTCCATCTTCTCGATGCCGTTCTGAGCGCGGATGAGTGCAACTCCGCCGCCGGGAACGATGCCTTCTTCGACCGCAGCGCGCGTCGCATGAAGTGCGTCTTCGACGCGAGCCTTCTTCTCTTTCATCTCGACCTCAGTCGCTGCTCCGACCTTTACGACGGCAACGCCGCCGGAAAGCTTCGCGAGACGCTCCTGGAGCTTCTCCTTGTCGTAGTCGCTGCTGGTGTCTTCGATCTGCGCGCGGATGGTCTCGATGCGGCCCTGGATTTCCTTGGCCTTGCCCTTGCCGTCGATGATCGTGGTGTTGTCTTTGTCGATGAGGATGCGGCCCGCACGACCGAGGTCGTTGAGCGTGAGGTTCTCGAGCTTGATGCCGAGCTCCTCGGACACGACCTGACCGTTGGTCATGATCGCGATGTCCTTGAGCATCTCCTTGCGACGGTCGCCAAAGCC
>CAZWQH010000097.1:0-12957 GCA_964635815.1 uncultured Sandaracinaceae bacterium | reverse complement strand
GGCCTCGGCCGGCAGCGCGGCGCCGTGCGCCAGGTGTGGCTCGACGCCCTGGAGGGCATGTGTGTCCACGCGGGCATTCCGTCGGCGTATACACCTCGACGATGTACCCGGTAATCGCGAGGTCGGTGCTCATGGTTCGGGCAAGGCGTCGCCGAAGCCCATAGACGCTGTAACTCTGATCCGGATGCTGGATGGGATGCGGCGGCGGTGGAATCGTCGGAACGGCCGGCAGGTTCGTGCGTACCTCGGGCAGCGCTTCGATCTTCAGATCCTGCGCGGGCCCGGAAAACGAATCACAAGCAGAGAGCGCGATCGAAGCTACGAGCAATGAACGGCCGATTGTGTTTGCGTGCATGTCTTTCCGTGGCGGCGAGTGTCTTCCACGCGCGGCGGCGGAGCCTAACACGCGGAAGCCGCATCGGAAACTCAGTCTGGATCGGAAAGACCCGGCGCCAGAGCTGGGGGGCGCGGGGACTCACCACGCGCACGTGCGACCGCCGCGCGGATCGCGTCATCCGTGGCGCGAGCGGAGATGCTCTCGAGAAGCGGCGGTGTCGCGCTTCTGCACGCGGCGAGGACATCGATGATGTGGGCCGTGAGCTCGGCGCCTCGCTCGGTCGCGTTGGCGGTCTCGATGGCGCGCGCCGAGAGACGCTCCAAGCCCGCTGGCTGGCACGTGACGGCGATCAGCGATCCGGCGGCATCGGTGGCATCGCTCTCCACAGTAGCCGCGAGCATCGTCTCCGCGGCCGGTGCAGCGAGCGAGTCCTCACGTGCACTGGCTGCTGCTTGAAAGAGGGCTGCCTGAACGTAGCTGGAACGGTCCGTCGCGAATCCCGCTGCTTTGTCTCGGTTGGCAGTCGAGGTGATCATCGCCGTTGCCGCGCGCGCACGCACCATCGGCCAACCCTCTCGAGCGAGACGCTCGAGGAGGTCGGGCGGCAGCGTCTGCAGTCGAACCAATGATTCGAAAGCAATAGCTCGGACCCGAGGCGACGCGTCGTTCGTGTGGGCAAGCGCGGCCTCGCGACAGAGCGGGTCCGCCGCGGGGTTCGATCCGCACAACGCGTTGAGTGAGCTCGCTCGCAACTGCCATTCCTCGGCTCGCATGGTGGTCACAAGTGCGTCCGCGAGTGCGGGCAAGCTGCTCGCGCTTGATTCGTCCCGCTCGCGATTGAGTGCGATGACTTCGAGTGCGAGCGATTTCTGTTCGAACGTTCCAGCTTGCAGCGCGATCAACGCAAACGCCATCGACTGAGTCGGATGCACGTTGCGAACCGCGTACGCGAGGCGCAGCGCTGAGCGCGGCGTAAGGACGGCGCGGAACGTTTCCACCTTCGCTAGCAGGGGCCACTTCAGCCGCGGATCTTCGGCCGCACGATCGAATGCATCTTTGGTGAACGCGACCCACGCTGTGCTCGTAACGTCTGCTTCGGAGAGAGCCTCGGCACTTGCCATGAGCAGCTCGGCTGCCATCGCCGGCGCTTGCTCATCCATGAATGCAAGCGCGAGCACTCGGACCGCGGACCACTTTCCATGCGCACGCACGAGGGGATCGTTACCAGCGAGGATTTCGCCCGCGCGAGCCGCCGCCGCCGCCGCATCCACGCGCATTAGCAAGCGTAAGCTCGCGCGATTGTACGCGTGCTCGCGAAGCACGGGCGCCAGCGATGCGCGCCTCGCGTCCGGCAGCGTCCGGTTGAGAAGCGCTTCGAGCAGGGTCCGGCGTGCTGTCTCGCTCGGCGCGTGCGTTGCAGCGGTGGGCCTTACGAGCAACGGAGCTATTTCTTCGAAGTTCAGCGCCCCAAGCGCGAATAGGTCGGCTGCGAGTCTAGCGTCGCTCGCGGTCGCTTCGGGGGAAGAGAGTCGAGCAGTGAGCGCGGTTCCGAATCCTGGTGTTTCGACGGCGATCGTTACGGGCCCGGAAGACCGCCGCGAGCGCCTCATGAGCAACGTGA
Source organism: uncultured Sandaracinaceae bacterium (assembly GCA_964635815.1). Lineage (GTDB taxonomy): Bacteria > Myxococcota_A > Polyangia > Polyangiales > JADJQN01 > CAZWQH01. The sequence goes on along the minus strand of CAZWQH010000097.1, from coordinate 10,999 downwards.
AACACGAAGTCGAGAGCGCGTCCGTGGCAAGCTCCCGACGTCGGCCAGGGCGGCGGGCGAGCGTCGTTACGCTCGTCGGGGTTGCTGCGCGTAGGACATCGGATGCCGTAGCGCCTTCTGCGGTGATTCGACTTGTCAGGGGCGGGCCGTCCACCCGTGCTCGAAACTCGACCCACTCGGTCTGCGAGCCGGAACTTGCCGGCTGAAGCGAGAGCGTCCATCGCCGAGACGCGGCTTCTTGTTCGACTCGAACCCCTGCGGAGCGTCGCGAGGCTTCAAACAAGAACGTGTCCGCACGTTGCGATGTGGTCGTTGCGGTCGCGCCAGGGACGTGGGCCGCTTCCGAGGCGATCGGTGCGATCTTGAGTGCGACGGAACGAAGGGCGAACGAGCTCGGATCCACCGCATGCGCCGTTCGAGGAATCGGCTGAAGACCGCACGGCGTGTCTCCCGCGTAGAAACTACCGATGACGACGTCAGGCATCCCTTCACCCGTCCGATCGCGAGTCGAGATACCCAGGCGCACTTGGTCGTCGATGTCTCCATGAGCCGCTCCGTCCGATTCGGACACGACCGAGCCATCTTGGCCGAGGACAAGGAAAGGCCCGCCGAGGACAATCTCATCTCGGGTGGTGCGGAGAATTGCCACGGCAGAACGAGGACCGATCGGGACCGTCTCGATGGTCGGTGGGTCAGGGAAACGCGTGCGCATCTCGTCCGCCCCGACCCGTACGGCTCCGGTCGTCGGGTCGTATTCAATCTGGACATCGCGCGGTGGTGAACCAATGACTACCGTTTGCCGCGTGGGCGCGGGCGCCGGCGATACGGTGGTTTGTGCGTCTGCTGAGGTCGTCGCCACGACGACCCAAGCACCAGCAAAAAGCGGGCCGACAATGTGGCGTAGGGCTGTTGAAACGTTCAGGAAAAGCGATGATGACCACTCGGTGCGCATTTGGGTTGACACTCTTCCGAAGTACTGGCACTTCCGGCGGTCCGGAGCGTCCTTGCCGATAGAGCAGGCACACCACGTTGTCAACGTCGTCGTCGGCGGGGGCATTGCCCACACGACGATCCAGTGCCCGTTGAGGAACTGACCGAGATGTCACGAAAGTCTGAAACGCCCCCATCGAAAACGCAGCGCCGCGGTCCCGCGCCGAAGGCTGCTGTCGCGCCCGCAAAAACGGCGGTGCGAAAGCCTGTTGCTGCGGAGCCGCAACCGATATCGACGAAGCCGGGAATACCGGGCAGGTCGTCAGCCGTTGTTAAGGGCGCCGTTCCTCCGCCGAAAGCCGGGAAGGCCGCCACTATGACCCCCGCACGCGCACTCAAGACTGACAAGACCGCTTCCGAGAAACACGACGCAGAGCTCGACCTGTTCGGGGACGAGCCCGTTCGTAGCGGAAAATCCAAGCCAAAGGTCGCGGAGAAATCCGAGAAGGAAAAGCCCGCGCCCACCAAGGCGTTCGAGGGCAAGAAGGCCCGCGGAAGCAAGGACGCTGGCAAGGACGCCAAAGAGGGCAAGGACAAGGACGAGGACGAGGAGAGTAACGACTCTTCCGAAAGCGACTCCGCGCCCGAGCCGAGCGAGCCAACGAAGGAAGACCTCGCCGAGGCGCAAGCCGAGGCCGAGAAGGCCCTCAAGGAAATGGAACGACAGGGCGGTGGAGATTCCACGCTCTCCCGTTACTTCCGCGAGATGGCGAACCATCGCGTGCTGCTGCCGCACGAAGAGGTCAACGCTGCCAAAGAGGTTGAAGAGCTCGAAGTGGGCTACTGGGAAGCGCTCTTTGCGTATGTTCCCGCATTCGAGACCGTTGCTACGACGGTGCAGCGTTACTGCGATCAGCCGCTGCCAGAGCTCGCGACGTTGCGACGCCTCGCCAAGCAGGGCGCATCACCCACGACCGGGAAGCTTCCGCGCGGATCGCAGAAGAAGTGGGACTCGATCGGACGCGGGCTCGCCGAGCAGCTTCGCATTCTAGACTCGGATCGCATCTTCGTCGCACAAGCGGACCGTGCTGTTCACCGCCTGGCGGGCGACCGAGCTGTGGAGCGCGACATCGTTGGTGACGAAGTTCGTGTCACGACCGCGTTCCGCCAGTACCTCGACTCCGTAGAGTCGGCCCAGCGCGCTCAGCAGCGTTCCAAGAACCGTTTCGTGGCGGCAAATCTTCGTCTCGTGGTTTCGATCGCGCGTAGATACAACCGCGGTCGCCTCCCACTCATCGACCTTATTCAAGAAGGCAACATCGGCTTGATGAAAGCCGTCGAGCGCTTCGACCACAAACGTGGCTATCGTTTCAGCACGTACGCATCTTGGTGGATTCGCCATGCGATCAGCCGCGCTCTCGCGGACAAGGGTCGAGCGGTTCGTATCCCTGTGCACATGCTCGACACGTACAACCGCGTCGCCCGTGCGACTCAAGCGATTGCGACTCGAACCGGCGCGGAGCCTACTCCCGAAGAGCTCGAGAAAGAGACCGGCATCGCCGCCGACAAGCTCGAGAAGATCAAGGGCTTCTGGGCGGAGACTCCGTTCTCGCTCGACCGCCCGGTCAACGATGAAGACGGCCGCCGCTTCATCGATTTCCTTGAACAAGAAAACGTCACCACGCCTCACGAGAACCTCGTCAACCAAACGTGGAGCGACGAAGTTCGTCGCTTGCTCAAGACGCTCTCGCCGATGGAGGCACGAATCCTTCGCTGGCGCTTCGGGCTCGACGACGAGGACGAGCTCACGCTCAAAGAGATTGGCGATAAGTACAATCTTTCGCGCGAGCGCATTCGCCAGCTTCAGGAGCAGGCGCTGTCGAAGATTCGACGCCAAATCAAGGAGTAGTGCCAGCCGACGGAGCCTGGCCGAGGACCGTGGCGATGATCGCGTCCGCGACTCGGTCGACGTATGCGCGCAGGTTCGTGTTCTCTTCCATCCGCGAATCGTTCGCGATGATGGAGAAGGCGATCGGCGCGGGGTCGACCATGACGTATCCCGAAAGCGCGGCTACTCCTCGCAAAGACCCCGTCTTCGCGCGGACCGCACGGCTCGTCGCCCAGGTGCGAAGACGCTCGCGAAGCGTCCCGTCTGCTCCAGCGACGGAGAGATGATCAAGGTAGTCCTGCGCGAGATCGGCGCGTCCTCGAATCGCAACCAGTAGATGCGTGATGTCGCGTACGGCGACCCGCGTGTCGCGGTGGTACCCGCTTCCGTTCAAGAGTGTCGGCGGCGTCGGACCGGGGCGTACGAAGTGTGCCGCGCGCAGTACGCGCAACATCTCTTGAACACCGAGGTCGGTGGCGCCCGGAGAATCGGCGCGAGCGATCATGGAGCGGGTCAACATCTCAGCTGTGAAGTTGTCGCTCTCTTTCCCGAGCGCTCGCAGCAGGAGAGGTAGCCGGGGCGATCGATGCGTTGCAACGAGGCGGTCGGTCGCACCGCGTCGTGGCGCGCCAGCAGCGCCGAACCGGACGATCCCGCGCACATCGATCCCGGCTTCGCGCAAGCGTTCCTGAAAGAGGGCGGCGGCATACGCGCGTGCATTCTCCACGCGCCGTTTCGCCACTGTGACGCGGTTTCGCGCTGCGACACTGCCACCAACGACCACGAGCATGCGATCAGGCTCACCTCGCACGACCAACGGTCGCTGCTGCACGGTGGTTTGGTCGCTTTGGCCGTTCGTGACTGTCGTGTTCTCGATCGACACGTAGGACGGTGCATCGAGGGACGTGATCACAGCTGGGCCGCCTTGCGTGCCCGGGCGAATGTCGAGCCTGTAGGTACTGCGATTGACCGCGAAAGCGCTGATTGGTCCACGGTAGGCGCCGGTATCGGTCGCGTCTTCGTCGAGTCCCGGAACGGGCGCAGTCGAGAACAGCGTGTCGTCGATCAGGATTCCGTCGATCGCAGCTACGCCCTGCGACTTGATACGCGCGGCGATAGAATCGAAGTCGGCAGTTCGCAGGGTCGGATCACCGGATGCGTGCACGATCAAGGAAGGAACGGCGTTTCTTTGGTTCGAGTCGGTGCGCGCGTGTACGGTTGTTTCGAACCGATGACTGCGTCCAAGCACGAGGAGCGCTGCGGCTGCGGTAAAGAGCTTCGCGTTCGAGGCGGGATTCACTTGCGCGTTCGGACGGCTCTCGACCAGCGGGGCTCCAGTCGTCGCGTCGACGATGGAGTACGCGAGCTGAACATTGGTCGGCGGCGCTTGAGTCGCGCCTGCTACGGCGGCCTGAAGCGCCTCGCGTGTGATTCGGGGGCGTGCGGGAGGGTTCCACTGCGCGTATGCAAGGCTGGCCGTGAGCAATGACGCGAGCACGAGTGCGGTGAGCGCGCGCAGGCCTCTGCAGTTTTCGATCACGCTACGCAAAATACACGCTTCGGGGCATCTGACCACTCTCACGCGAACGTCATGGATTGCGCGCGGTATTTCGCTGTGCGTCATCCTCGCTTCGGTGGCGGCATGCCATCGTTCGCACGGTACTGCGCACGAAGTGCCGGTCGTTTTGCTCCGCGATCCTCCCGGAGCGTTGGATCCTCGTCTGGTCACCGAATCGGCAGGCATACGCATGTCGCGCTTGCTCTTTGCGTCGCTCGTCACGGTGCATCCGAAGACGCTCGCAATCGTGAACGACCTGGCGGAGGTGGTGACGGTCGAGTCTCCAACTCGAGTGGTCGCGACGCTTCGTGGAGACGCCAGGTTCAGTGACGGAACCAACATCACGAGCACGGATGTCATTGCGACGATGCGAAGCTGTGGCGATCCGCGCGTCGCACCACGCTTTGCCCCCACGTACAGCCGAATCCGGCACATGGAAGCGCGTGACGAGCGGACAGTGGTGTTCGACCTCGACGCGCCTCGAGCCACTTTTCTCAGTGACCTCGAGATGCCGATTCTTCCAGCGCGCATGGCGGCCCGCGCACACTCCATTCCCGATGTGATCCGTGCAGGCGTCTTCTCGGGTTCGTATCGTGCGGTCGCAACGGACGGGCAGAGCTACGACCTGCGAGAGAACCGTTACGCCCACAGGCGCGCGAGACTTCCAGCGTTGCGGGTCTTGGTGGTACGCGATGACAACACGCGAGCGCTTCGCCTCATTGGCGGTGCGGCTGACCTGGCGATCGACAACGTACCTGCGTTGCTGGTTCCTCGCCTCGCGACGGAGCCGAGGCTCGCGGTCGCGAGCGTCCCAAGCGCGGGTACCACATATTTGGGCTTCAACCTCGAGCACCCGATCCTCCGGGACGTGCGTGTGCGGCACGCGATTGCTTATGCGATTGATCGCGACTCGATCATTCGAGGAAAGTTTGGAGGACGCGCGACGGCCGCGACCAGCTTGATTCCGGAGGGACACTGGGCGAAGCACCGCACACTCGTGACGGACGGCTTTGACCCCGGACGAGCACGCGAGGAGCTTGACGCGGCTGGGTATGCCCCGGACGCAAACGGGGTTCGCCTGCGAGTCGTGCTTCGCACGAGCACCGATCGATTTCGTCAGGGCCTGGCCCGCGCGATAGCGAACATGCTGGCTGACGTCGGTATCGCTGCGGAAGTGCGCACGACCGAGTTTGCGGTCCTGCTCGATGATCTGAACCGCGGGAAGTTCGAGCTTGCGACGCTGCAGTTGCCCGAGCTCTTCGACCCGCACGTCTTGTCGATCTTCTTCGCGTCGCACAGAATCCCTGGGCCCGGACGCGAAGGATCCAATCGTTGGCGTTTTCGAAACGCGGAGATGGACGCACTCTTGGCAGTGGGCGAGAGCGAGATGGATCGCTCGCGTCGCACGGAGATCTACGGCCGTGTCCAGGAAATCATGGCGCGGGAGCTCCCCGTGATCCCGCTCTGGCATGAGCACGTCGTCGTGGTCGGGACGCGCCAACTCATCGCGCTCGGTGCCCCCCGGCACGGGCGCTTCAGTTTGCTCTCGGAGTGGTAGTCGGCAGAGGCGGTCGACAAAGCCGCGCTGCTTGCAGGCGCGGCTGCACAAACGCTACGCGTAGTCGCGCTCTTGGCGCTCTTGGTCTTCCTTGCATCGAATGCAAAGAGTCGCTTCGGGACGAACCTCGAGCCGCTTCACAGGAATCTCTTCCTCGCACGACTCGCAGTTTCCGAAGGTTCCTTCGTCGATCCGCTTGATGGCGCGATCAATCTTGTCCAGGAACACCTTCTCGCGGCCGCGAATGCGGAAGGTGAAGGACTGGATGTACTCACTCGCTGCGAGATCCATCTCGTCCGGAAGGTCGTTCGTGTCGAGCGCCATCTCTTCCGTGATGGTCTGCTGCGCGTTCTGGAGAAGCAGTTCCCGCTTCTCTTCGAGGATCGTCTTGAATCGCTTGAGCTCGGTTTTTTTCATACGTCCCTCGCGGGTTGCTGGTTCGCGCCTGTTTCCACAGACCGCGGTTTGCAGCCAAAGAGGATACAGACCGGGCAACCCCAGTCAAGACCTTCCAAAACGCGAAGTTGGGGCTACAGAGACGGGGTTTCTGTCGTCTGGACCGGATTAGCCGACTCTGCGACCGCGCTGATTGGGGTTTCTGCGGGCGTCGGCGCGATCGTCGTGGGTGCCTCCGGACGCGACCGAGGGGCGGTCGGTGCCCGAGCGGGAACCGGACGCGGCGCGTAAACGATGAGGGAGTCACCAGCGACGAGCCGCGCGGTGCGAGGGATGCGATTGATTCGCGACACGCTTCCGACGGAGAGGTCGTACCTACGCGCGATAGATTCGAGCGTGTCGCCTTCCAGCACCTGCACGACACGTCTATCCCGACCGCGCAGCTCTTCGTGGCGCGCAAAGAAGTCGTCAGACCCGACGGTCACCACATCGACATCTTCAGGAGTCAGCACTCGGGCATTGGTAAGGTCCATCGAGGATGCGACAAAGATACGTATGGTCAGGCCGCGGACCAATCGGGCCCGAACGTCGACGTCGTTCCACCTGCGAAGGTCGTCGAGCGTGACATGGAAGAACTCTGCGATGCCGGAGAGCGTGTCTCCTTCCACGACTCGGTAGTAGACTGCGTTGCGGTCGGTGTATGCGAAGTCACGCGAAGGGATGTAGACGATCGGACGATCACCTGCTGCGCGCCGCTGCGGCTCCGTGTCCGGGACGAAGATCTCGGTGCCTAGTGCGAGTGCTGTCGTGGTCTCGATTCCGTTCATCCGAGCAATCGTGCGTGCGTCCGATCCGTATCGCTCAGCAACCTCCGGGACACCCTCACCAAACAGCACCGTGTGGATCCGCTCTCGGGGGGCGACCTGCCGGAGCCGCGCCACCGTGCCTGGCACATCCGAGGCGACGCTGGCTGGAACGAGGACTTCGAACTCACCTCGGGGGGGGAGGCGGTTGCGGCGATACTGCGCATTCAGAGCGGTGATGCGTGCGAGATCCACGCGACTCGCTTGCGCGACGTGGGCCAAAGTTGTGCCGCCGGGAAGTCGAACGCGGGCGAGCGACGCTTGCGATTCGAATGGCGCAAAGCCTGCTCGCTCGAGATTGCGCCCGAGGATCGCGAACGCGGTGATGCGAGCCACGTAGGTGGTGGTCTCGTAGGGAAGACCTGCCTCTGCGCGGGCGAGGGTGAAAAAATCGTTGGTGTTGTACTTCCGCATCGCCTTCAAGACGCCCCCGTAGCCCATGTTGTACGCGGCGAGCACCAACTCCCAAGACCCAAGGCGTTCATGGAGCTCGAGCAGGTAGCGCGCGGCGGCGCGCGTCGACTGGACGAAGTCCATCCTTGAGTCCGTCCAAAGGTCGCGTGGCAAGCCGTACGCTTCGCCGGTCCGCGCCATGAACTGCCAAGGGCCGAGCGCGCCGACGCTCGATCGGGCGCGTGCGTCGAATCCGCTTTCGAGCATGGAGACGTAGATCAAGTCTTCGGGAGCGCCCGCCGCACGGAGCTCCGCTCGGATGAGCGCCGCATACGGTCGTCCCCGATCGAGGAACGCTTCGTAGGATGCCCTGCCGCGCGGGTCGTCACGGTAGTGTGCGATTTGTCCCAGGACCTGGTCACTCACTCGAAGGCCCACGTCCGGAAGTCGGTACCCGTCAATGGAAGTGGCGGACGGTCCCGAGGGCATCTCCGTGGCAGAGACCGACGACGTGGGGACGGACGCTGTTTGCGCGCCTCCCGCCCGGAAGATGTCGGGAAGGCGTTCCGTTGCGCGAATAATCTCGTCCTCGGCCAATCGAAGCAGCTCGAGGGAGCTCGACTCGGAACCTAGCCGGGTGAGCGCGTCGTCGTGCGATCCCCCGGCTTGCTCCGCAGTTGCGTCGAGCGAAGAGCCGCCCTGGTCGTGCGCGTTCGCAACCGACGCAGGCGAAGCGGACAGCGAAAACACACAAACGCACAGAACAGTGGGGGTGACCGGCCGGAAGCACGTCATGGCGGAAGGGTAGCTCCGGTCCGCGAAAAGCACGAAAAACCCTCCGCCACGCGCTTAGTTCGGAGAAAGCGGTTCTCCGCTTGCGTCGGCAGGCCTGGTTGTAGTTAGGATGCCTCATGCACCTTGGAGTGCGCGCACTCATCGACTATTCGTTGAGCCGTTCCGGCGGTGAGACCATTCGGCTCAATCCGCCAGCGAGCGCAAGGGATATTGCTGTTCTCGAGCAGGTTCTCGGCACGCCGCTGCCGGCGGATTTGCGCGCGGTCTTGCAGCGATTCGACGGTGCAGTTTTCCCGTCGGGGACCTTGCTGGGGGTTGGAGGTGCGGCCCCGACGGACGCGACGATTCCCGGCGTTCTTCGTCAGCTCGCTGGGCGGCTCGATCAATCGTTTCTCGACAGCGACGTTCTCCTCCCTTTCCAGCGCACGAACGAAGGTGGAATTCTGGCTTTCGACCGAAGCGCGGGACCGCTCGCCGACACGTGGCCAGTAGTCGACTACTTCGAGCGCACGAGCGAAGTCCGGATGGTGCATCGCACGTTCGATGGCTGGTGCCGGATGTGCGTCGCCGAATGGCAAGCGCCCGATTTCGAGGCGAGCTTCACTCTCGACCGCTACCTCGCGCAGGGTGAGCGACACGTCGGTATCGAACCTGATGTGGCGAGCGCGCACGCGACCGTTGCTCACGCGAAGCGCCGACACGGATTGCCTCACGAGGCCGTCGCGAGCTACTTGAACGCAGCGCGGTGTTCGCCGCCACTTCCATGGTGCGATTGGGAAGCTCTCAAGATCGCCGCGATTCTCGACGACGACGAGGGCGCTTTCGAAGCGGCCTCGCGGTTGGCGGCGCCAGGGCCGGCCAGTCGTTGGGCGTCTCGCGAGACGACTGCTGTGAAAGTGGCAGACGTCATCGCGGTAATCGCGCGTCGCGCTCATTCGAACGATGCGTGGCTGACTCTGCTGGGCCAGTTGGCTCGGAACACGGGTCACAAGGGCGAAGAGCATCACATCCAAACGCTCCGCTTTTCACTGCTCGTCGGGGACAACACGCCCCCGGCCAGGCACGCACGCGGCGACATACTCAGCTGGATTGGAAAGCCATCCTGGGAAACCTTTACGCGCGCATACAACGGCGGAACCATTCGCGACGAGGACATGCTCTTCGAGCCGGAGCTGCGGCCGTTCCTCGATGACGGGACGCTTGCCCGCCTTTTGAGGGTTCGCCGCGAGTTCTAAGAGCTGACGGTTCGATTTCGACCGTTCCGCTTCGCGGTGAGCAGTCGATCGTCGGCGGTCTTGAGGAACGCGGATGCGTCGCCCTCTGCCTCGAGTTGCGCGAGCCCCATCGAGACGGTGACCGGAATCTTTTCGCCTTCGAAAGTGAACACGTGAGAAGCGACGAGGGTGCGAAGCTCCTCCGCGACGGTGAGCGCGCCCTCCGTTCCAGTTTCGGGAAGGACGATGGCAAACTCTTCGCCTCCGTAGCGCGCGATCATGTCGTCTGGGCGAAGTCGTCCACGCATCAGTGTGACCACCTCTTTGAGGACGTAGTCTCCCGCTAGATGACCGAAGTTGTCGTTGACGCCTTTGAAGTGATCGAGGTCGAACATGATCAACGAGAGCGGTCGTTGGTGACGCCGCGCGCGCGGGAGCTCGCGTTCGAGAGCCTCGCCCAACGCGCGTTTGTTGTGAGCACCGGTGAGTCCGTCGATGATTTGGATTCGGTGAATCGTCTCGTAGTACTGGGCCTCTACATCGTGACCAGACAGATATTTGAAGATGGTGTCGCCGACCTTTACTTGATCGCCGCGGCGTAGCTGGTGATCGCGTACGGGCTCGTCATTTACATACGTGCCATTGGTGGATCCCAAATCGGTGACGTAGTAGTTCGTTCCGCGACGTTCGACACGGCAGTGTTTTCGCGACACCGCGTCGTTCTCGAGCACCACGGTATTGTCGCCGCCTCGTCCGACTTGGATAGGTTCGCTCGTCAAACCGAAGCGTTTTCCAAACTGCCGTGGATCGGAGGAATACACGACCACGAGGCAGTCATCACCGCCGTCCGCCTCGGGTCGGACCGATTTGAGCGGCGTGATCCTTGTCTTGATGTCGGAGTCCACGAGCCCGACAACCGTATGGGAGTGGTCGCGTAGGCGTCAAGCGACCCCGAGCGACGAAGCGTCAGACTTTGCGAATTGTGCCGAATACATACAGCGCTAACCACTGTACGCCTGTGTGTGTCGAAATGTTTCTCGGTAGTTTTGTTGGCACGCGGGAATTCGACCCAGCTACCATTCGAACGTGGTTTCTCCTGTAGCTCGCGTCGTGATGCGGTTGGCGATCGTCGGGCTCTTGGTGGGGGGGGCGGTCACGACGAGCACTTGCGGGGGAGCCGACTCGATGACGAACGGCCCACGTGCCATGGCCGGTGCTACGCCGACCCAAGTGCAATTCGAGTATGCGGCACGTCGTGTCGAGCAAACTGGTTTGTCACGCGAGGTCGAGATGCGGCCTCTCGCGGGCGCTCGGTACGCGCAGGTTCGCGGACCCGAACTGAGTGTCATCGCTTCGGGCGTTACGGATGCGCTCGGGCGCGCGCAATTCTCGAGTGTGCGGTCG
>CAZWQH010000096.1:0-13107 GCA_964635815.1 uncultured Sandaracinaceae bacterium | reverse complement strand
AGAAGCAGCATTGGTCACGGGTGAACCCCCGACATTCACCCAGTTGTTCGAGCGCGATGCGCACTACGTCTATCGCACGTTCGAAAGGTTTGGGGTTCGCGGAGCCGAAGCTGAAGACCTCACACAAGAGGTGTTTGTCGCCGTGTTTCACCGGATGTCGCGAGAGCAGCTCGATATGAATCGGTCTCTGCGTCCTTGGCTCTGCGCCTACGCACACAACCTCGCGCGGAACTACAGACGCAGCGCGAGACACCGGGGAACATCCATTGACGCACCGAACGGCGGAGAGCTCGAAAGCGCGACGGCCAGTCCAGAGTCTGAAGCGTCACGATCCGAAACTCGAAGCTTGGTCCTGCTAGCGCTCGAGCAAGTTCCGATCGATCGACGCGTCGTGCTCGTGATGCACGATATCGATCAACACGACGCCAAGACCATCGCCGCGGAGCTGGAAATCCCGGTGAACACCGTCTACTCGCGGCTTCGCGTCGCGCGAGAGGAATTTCGCGTCGCGGTTCAAAGGCAGAACGCCGGTCGTGCGGACAATCTTCAATCACGAGGGAGCGAGCCATGAGCGCCGAAACAAACAACGAAGCACCGGAGTCGGTGCAGAGCATAGAGGCATTCGACCCCTCGATCGCGGCGCTGCTGAACGCCGAACGAGAAGTCCCGAGACTTGGTTCCGAAGTATTTGCACGCATTCACGCACGCGCAGTCGACGCCGCCATCGCGGCGGCAGCAGCGAACGCCACAGCCGCGACGTCTCGTGGAACGGGGACTTCATCACCAAGCTCTTCGGCGGTGCACGCGGCAGCCGCCGGCGCGACAACTGCGGTCCGCTGGCTGAGGCATCCCCTGCTCACTGCATTCGTCGGGTTCGGAGTTGGAATCGGCGCCGGGTTCGGCGCAAGCCACCTACTCAGGGAAGAAGTCGCGACGATCGAGAACCCAGCGCCAACGCACGCAGCAGCGGAGGTGACACGCACAACAGAGCAACCGGTCGCCAAGACGGCGCTCACGAAGCTTGATCCTTCGCTTCCCCCGAATGCGGTTCCCGCGCCGGAGCTCGCACCCGTACTCGCGCCCACAGCAAACGGCGGAAACGAACGGCCGCGTTCGATAGCAACTGGTGCCTCGCTCGAAGAAGAGCGTCGCCTGCTCGAAGCCGCACGAAGCGCGCTGAGCGCAGGCCAGCTTGCTCCCGCAGAGATGTTGCTGCGTCAGCATGCGAGTCGATTCCCGCGAAGCCAGCTGCGCGAAGAGCGCGCGGCTAGCGAAGTCGAGCTTCTCGTCAAGCAGGGACGTATCGACGCCGCACGCGCCGCAGCGGATGCGTTCTACGGGCAGTATCCGTCGAGCATTTACACAAGACGGATCCAACGCCTCGTGCCCGCGCCCTGAGCGCGCTGGTTAAGTGAAACGAGCGCTCCGAACGGAACGCTCGTGCACGTCTTCGCTCGGACGCTCGCTCAGTCCTCGTCGCGCGCCGCGGCATCCGCCGCTTCTTTAATCTCCGCCGCAGTCAGAGCCTTGGGAGCCTTCTTCACGAGTCCGGGCTTCGGCGCGAGGATGGCTACCATCTGGCGACCTTCCATGCGGCTGGTCGTCTCGACGATGGCAACATCGGCAACGAGCTGCGTCATGAGCTTCACTTGACGGTCGGCCATCTCGGGATGGGTAATCTCGCGGCCGCGAAACCGAACCGTGAGCTTTACTTTGTTGCCCTCCTCGACGAAGCGACGAATGGCCTTCGCCTTGAAGTCGATGTCATGGTCGTCCGTCTTGGGACGGAGCTTGATCTCTTTGACCTCGACCACGGTCTGCTTCTTCTTCGTCTCGCGCGCCTTTTTGGCTTCTTCGTACTTGTACTTTCCGAAGTCCATGATGCGGCAAACAGGCGGTACGGCTTTCGGGCTTACTTCGACGAGGTCGAGGTCGCGTTCCCGAGCCATGCGCAGCGCATCCCGCGTCTCGAGCACTCCAAGCATCTCGCCGTCAGCACCGATTACTCGGACCTCGGAGATGCGAATGCGTTCGTTGATACGGGGCCCCATGGGTCCGCGCTGCTGTTGTCGTGGGTCGAATCGAGGGGGAATAGTGAGTCTCCTGTTTCTTTCTTACGTCTCTAAGCCTGCTGAACTCGTTTGCTTGGCGGAACGTTTTCGGCACGGAGCCTACTCATGAACGCGTCCAAAGTCATGGGCCCCAGATCTTTGTCCTCGTCGCGAGACCTGACGGCGACACTTCGCGTCTCGGCTTCCTTGCCTCCGATGATGGCCAGGTACGGCGGCCGCATCATGCGCGCGTTGCGGATTTTCGCGCCCAGCTTGTCGCCTGAGAGGTCCGTGACAACGCGGAACCCGTTCGCCTTGAACAGAGCCTCGACCTCGCGCGCATACGGGTCGAACTTGTCGTTCACCGTCAAGATCGCAACTTGGTCTGGCGCAAGCCAAGTCGGGAACGCGCCCCCGATGTGCTCGAGGTAAACGCCGAAGAATCGTTCCACGGATCCAAGCCATGCCCTGTGCAGCATCACGGGACGATGCTCCGTATTGTCCTCACCGACGTATCCGAGCTTGAATCGCTCTGGAAGGTTGAAGTCCGCTTGCATCGTGCCGAGCTGCCAAGACCGACCCAGGGCATCGCGTTGATGGAACTCGAGCTTCGGTCCGTAGAACGCGCCCTCGCCTGGCGACATGTCGAACGGCAGACCGCGCGAGCGAACGCCTTCAATGAGCGCGGCTTCCGCCTTGTCCCAAATCTCATCTGAGCCAAGGCGTTGCTCTGGTCGTGTTGCAACGGCGAGCCGCACCTCCCCGAATCCGAAGTCTTTGTAGACCCGATTCAAAGTGTCGAGGAACAGCCCGATCTCCGAGGCGATCTGTCCAAGCGTGCAGAAGATGTGTCCGTCGTCTTGCTCGAACGTGCGAACGCGCGTGAGGCCCTGAACGACACCGCTGCGCTCGAAGCGGTGGAGTCGACCAAAGTCCGCGAGCCGCAGCGGGAGGTCCCGATAGCTCCGCTGCGTCATCCCAAACAGGAGTGCATGACCGGGACAGTTCATCGGCTTCACGCCGAATCGAACGTGCTCTCGAAGAATGTCGGAGATCTTGGCGGGGTCGCGTTCGCCACTCTTCGCGAGAACCTCCGCAGCCTTCTCGAAGTTCTCGACGGACGCCGCCATGAACATGTTCTCGGCGTAGTTCGGTAGGTGGCCCGATGTGACGAAGAGCTCCGAGTCGAAGATCTGCGGCGTAATGACTTCTTGGTAACCGAACTCCCGATAGAGGTCACGGATGTACGCGACCAAGGCGTTGTAGACGTGCGCTCCGCGAGGCAAGAAGAAAGGCGACGCAGGTGCCCACGGATGAAACGCGATGAGCTCAAGCTCCTTGCCAAGCTTGCGGTGATCGCGCTTCTTCGCTTCCTCGATCGAAGCGAGGTGCTGGTCGAGTGCTTCTTTGCTCGGGAACGCCGTTCCGTAAATGCGTTGAAGCATCGGATTGCGTTCGTCGCCGCGCCAATACGCGCCCGAGACGTGAGTGAGCTTGATCGCTCGCAAGAACTTCGACGACGGAACGTGGGGCCCCGCGCACAAGTCCACCCACTCTTCGGCTCCGCTACCGTGGCGGTAGAGCGAGATCGGATCTTCGATCCGTTCGAGGTGTTCGAGCTTGAACTTCTCACCCATCTTGGTGAAGAGCTCGCGCGCCGCGTCGCGCGATACGACCTCGCGGCGGAACGGAGTGTTGCCCCCGGCAATCTCGAGCATCTTTTTCTCGATCTGCTCAAGTTCTTCTTCCGTGAACTGCTTCCCGTTGCTCCGCGAGAAGTCGTAGTAGAAGCCGTTCTCGATCGCTGGACCGAACGTGACCTGTGTCCCGGGGAAAAGTCGCTGCACCGCATCCGCCATGATGTGCGCGGTGGAGTGGCGGATGACCTCGAGCGCACGCGGATCCGAGTCCTTGAGGACCACCAGATCGCGAGCGCTGACATTCGCCGGTGCTGGGGTGTGGAGGTCGAGGACCTCTTGGGAGGTCTTCCCCGTCGTCGCATCCGCGGATGCAATGGGGGCGAGAACAGCAACTACATCACGTAGATCTAGCCCAGCGCCGGACAGCAGCGCGCCAACCGATCCGCTAGCAAAACTTGGTGTGGTCACGAGGAAACGAAGGATTGAACCGAGCTACCCTCGGGTGCAAGGCGTTTGCCGCGTCTATTCGCTCGGACGGTCACCGGCGCGATGCCGACAGGAGTCACCACGCGATGTCGGGAAACGGCTTCCCCGGCTTCGCGAAAAGGTACCCCTGCATTAGGTCGCTGCCGCACTCGATGAGCGCGTCTCGCTCCTGTGGAGTTTCCACGCCCTCGGCGACCACCATCATGCCCATGTCGCGACATACCTCGGTCATCGACCGGATAAGCTTTCGCTTCGTTTGGTGCAGGTGCACGTCGCGCACGAGCGACATGTCTAGCTTCACCACATCTGGCTCCAAGTGCGCGAAGCTCGTCAGCCCTGCGTAGCCCGCTCCCAGGTCGTCAATCGCGATGCGGAACCCGAGCTCGCGAAGACGCGCGACTCGAACGCGCACCTCCGTGACATCATCGAGCGTCGCACGCTCTGTGATCTCGAGGACGACTCGAGCCGCGACTTTCGAGAGTGGAGACGAGACGTCGTACAGGGAGTCGTCGAGAAGGTCCTTCGGATGTAGGTTGACGAAGACGAACTCGGACGGGGCCTGCGCGACTACGGTCGCTACTTGATCACGTGCGGTCCGCCCCACTTGGTCCAGCCGGTCAAGTCGCGACGCGGCGTCCAGAACCGCGCCCGGGTGTGGAAGTGTTGGCTCGACGGAACGAAGCAAGGCTTCGAATCCAAAAACCGTTCGGCGATTCCAGGAGACGATCGGCTGGTATGCCATCCACATCGTTTTCAGCGCGCGATCGAGACCCGCTTCGAGACCGCTTCGATCGCCGGGCTGGGTGTCTGAAGCTCCGCCGAGTGCCAGCGCTTGGCGCTTGAGTCGCGCAACTTGGCGAAGGCGAACTGCCTGCTCCACGTTCCCGACAAGAACCGCTTCGTCAATCGGTTTCACGAGGTAGCGGAGCGCGCCGAACTCGACCGCTCGAATCGCTGTTTCCACAGCCGGCTTTCCGGTCATCAAGACGACGGGCACATCGAGGTTACGCTCACGGATTTGTCGAAGCAGCTCGACGCCGTCGATCCCGGGCATATTGATGTCGCTGACGATCGCATCAAAGTCGGACTCGGCCACCATCTTCGCGGCCATCTTACCGTCCACCGCTTCTTCGACCGTGTACCCTGCGTCTCGGAGCATGCGAACGTAAGCCCTGCGAAGCGGAGACTCATCGTCAGCAACGAGCACACGGCCCTTGGATACTCGCGTGTCACTAAGTGTCTCTGGCGCCATCTCTCCCCCAGTCAGACTGCGCAGTGCCCATGTGCTTCGGCGCGAGCATCCCTCGCAGCCGGAGACTACTTGATCCGATCATTAATGAGTGCACGGAAGTGCTGTGGATCGAACGGTTTTTCTATCCGCTGGTTTGGCACGTTGTCCAAGAACTCGCGTGCCCCAGGGGTGAACGCGCCCCCGGTAACGAAAATCATCTGGGCCGCCTGTTGCGGAACGGCTCGCAGAAGCTCCGCGTGGAGATCCATACCTGTCATCTGCGGCATCATCAGGTCACACAGAATGATGTCAAAGCGTTCGCCCGCGGTGATCCGGCTCAACGCATCCCCCGCACCGGTCGCAATCGAGACATCGTGCTCTCCGTTTAGCGTTCGAGCGACAGCGCGCGCGACCATCGGCTCGTCGTCGACCACAAGTAGCCGTCCACGACGCACGGGCGGAACCACAGCGGTCACCGGCGCCGCTCCTTTCTCTGCCACGCGCGACGGCCTCAGCCGCACGCGGAACGTCGTACCCTTGCCGACTTCGCTGTCGAGCTCGACCTCGCCACCGAGGTTGGCAATGATGCGGTGGCAGATGGAAAGGCCGAGTCCTGTTCCGACTCCGATAGGCTTGGTCGTGAAGAACGCGTCGAAGACGCGGGAGAGATTGTCCGCCGGGATACCGCAGCCAGTGTCGCGGATCGAGACCACGACCTGACCGGTTGCGTCGTCCACTTGCGCAGAAACCTGAATGAGGTTGTGCTCGGCGTCACCTTCCGGGATCGCCTGCGCGGCATTGACGATGAGGTTCAAAAACACCTGCCCGAGTCGAGCTTCGTTCGCCTCGACCAATGGGATGTCACCGTATTCCTTAACGAGCTGCGCGCGATGTCGTATTTCGTTCCAGGCCATGCGGATCGAGGAATCGAGCACACGCTTGATATCGACCTCAACACGGCGTTCCTCTTCGGATGATCGGGAAAAGATCTTGAGATCCCGAACGATATGGCGAAGCCGGTCCGCGCTCTCTCTCGCGTCTTTGAGCTCTTCGAAGATTTCCTCCATGCGCGGACGAATATCGAGATCCGCGGAGACTCGCTGCAGATCCTTTGTCATCAACTCCAAGTTGGCTATGACCGCAGCAAGCGGGTTATTGATTTCGTGCGCGACACCCGCCGCCAGCGTACCCACGGACGCCATGCGCTCGGAGATGAGGAGCTGCTCTCGCATCTTGCGCTGCTCGTCGCGAATGGCCGCGTCTCGAAGCGCTCGCTCGATGGCCGGACACAAGCGCGCAAGACGGTCTTTGAGCACGTAGTCGTGGGCGCCTACCTTCATCGCCGCCACCGCGGCCTCTTCACCGACGCTACCGGACACGATGATGAACGGAACGTCCACCCCCAAGCCCTTCACAATTGCTAGCGCTTCTGGACCGCTGAACGCGGGAAGCGAGTAGTCCGACAGGATCACGTCCCAGCGCATCAAATCGAGCGCCTCGCGCATAGCGCGCGCAGTCTCAACGCGCTTGTGGACTACTTCGTATCCAGCGCGGCCGAGCTCCATCGTGACGAGCGCTTCGTCGTCGCGAGAGTCTTCAACAAGGAGCACACGTAGTCGCTTGGGTGCAGTCATCTTCCTTCGGAGGGGGTACGTTCAACACACACCTATCGGCACGTTCGTGCCAAAGCATAAGCGGCTCGATACGCTCACGGGGCGCAGAAAAACAGAAACGGGCTGAAGCTTGCGCTCCAACCCGTTGTTATCTCTCTATTTTGTAGGCGCGCCCGGGCTTGAACCGGGGACCCCTACCGTGTCAAGGTAGTGCTCTACCACTGAGCTACGCGCCTAAGGGAAACGGTCGTTTATCCCTCGCGCGACGCAGTGTCAAGCGAGTCGCGAATCGGGAGCTCACCGGGCCGTGCGCCGTGCGAACACGAGCTTCACGACGTGCCTGTCTCGGTCGCGTGCCCCGAAGATGCCGTCCGCGTCCCAACCTTCTCCCAGGGTTTCGACGGCAAACGCAGGCGGCAGTTTTGCGAAGACCTTCGCCGGTAGCGCTTGCGCAATCGCCAGGAGCGGAAGGTCTGAGGCCACAACGCGAGTCTTGCTCAAGGGTTCGCCTGGAGAAGCAAACCATGGGGGGTCCACAAAAACGGCGTCGTGTGGTGATCCCAGCGCCCGGGCTGCATCCCCGGTGACTACGTTTACGCAGTCTGGCCCGATGCGCGCGCGCGCAAGGTTTCGTTTCAAGAGCGCCGATCGATCCAAGTCCCGTTCCACCGCGGTGACGCGAAATCCCGCCTTGGCAAAAGCTACGGTGTTTCCTCCGCACCCGGCCCCGAGCTCGAGCAAATGCGCCCCCATCGGGAGCGATGATTTCATGGCCGCTGCCATCGCATCGGCGATCTGCCACGGAGTCAGGGACCACTGACCTTCCTCATCCGTCTCGAAGTGCAATCCACCAGATTCGGCTTCTTCCCTGGTCGTTCGCCTCAAGCGTGCGGCGCGCAGCTTCGCAGCTCGGACCATCCCGGTCGTAAGTCGCGGGCTTACGTGCACCCTCAACGGGGTTCCGAATCCGAGTCCGCGAAGCCTTTCCACCACGTCCGCCGCAACTTCCGCTTCCGCTGCAAGCACGTGCGCCCCGCGCTCGAGCGCCGGCGTTGCGCCGAGAAGACGCGCAGCATCGATCCACGCAGGGATCCCACGAACTTCGAGGCGTCGTCGCGCCGCAGGCGCAGTCACCGGCAAAGGGTTGCACAAGCATGGAGTTTCGTCGCGATCCGCGGTAGATTCCCACCTTCGTGCAGGAGAAAAAACCGTGAGCGTCACGTTTCGAGATGTGCTTCGCGCGTGGCCCGTGGTTCATCGGCATCTGCCTAGAACGCCGCTCTATCGTCACCCTCTCCTCAGCTTGAAGTGCGGCTTCCACGCGTACGTTAAGCACGAGAACCATCTTCCGATCGGCGCGTTCAAAGTTCGAGGCGGCATGAACCTGTTCGCCAATCTCTCGGATCGTGAACGCGCTCGCGGAGTCATCACCTCGACGCGAGGCAATCACGGGCTCTCGCTCGCATACGCGGCGCGGACATTCGGCAGCCGCGCGGTCATCTACGTGCCCAAGGGGAACAATCCCGAGAAGAACGCCGTCATGAACGCGTTTGGTGCGGAGCTTGTCGAGCACGGCCACGACTTCGACGCGGCCCGTGCAGAAGCCGAAGCACGAGCGAAAAACGAGTTGCTGAAGTACGTGCACGTCGCAAACGATCCGCTGCTCATCGCGGGAGTCGGAACCTTCGCCATGGAAATCGCCGAAGACCTACCCGACGCGGACGCGGTGATCGTACCCATCGGCGGCGGCAGCTGCGCGAGCGGCGTCGTCATCGCACTACGAACACTTCGGCCCGACGTAAAGATCATCGGCGTGCAAGCCGAGCGGGCTTGCGCGCTCGCAAAGTCGATCGAGGCCGGGCGTCTTATCGATATCCCCAGTGCCGACACGTTCGCGGACGGTCTGGCCACACGGTACGCGTTCGAGCTCCCGTTCGAGATTCTCAGCAAGGGATTGGACCGAATCGTGTTGGTCAGCGAAGACGAGATGAAGCAGGCGGTCCGTCTCTGCCTGGAAACGACGCACAACGTCGCCGAAGGAGCTTCGGCCGCCGCGTTTGCAGGCGCGTGGAAGATTCGCGACGAGCTGTCGCGCAAGAACGTCGTCATCATCCATACGGGCCAGAACATCGACCGCAACACGCTTCGATGGGTGCTGGGCACGTTCGACTTCGACGCGTAGTTCATGAGCGCACGGATTGCTTCGATCACGTGCGTTATATTGAGCGCGTGTGCGACTCGGCTCGACTTTCAGGTGGTCGACGGGTCGGTTGGGCTCGATGCGATCTACTCGTACGACGCTGCGGAAAGCGGCGAGCTCGATCAACGCGAAGTTCTTCGCGACGCCGAAGCGCCCGACCAAGCTGAGACAGCTGCGCTCTTGCCTTCGGTCGAGTTCGGCGCGCCGCCACCTTGGGCGTGTGCACGAAAGTGGGACGAGTGCACCAAACGGCTCCAGTTCGCTTCCTTCGACGCAACGCGGCTCATCTCGATGGAGTTCGGTCGCAGTCCAGGCGGCGCGTTCATGCTGGCCATGGCTCACTCGGATCGCCGGGAACTCGTGCGGTTCGACGAGATGCTTCATCAAACGACGATGATCACGAGCGTGTCGTCGAGCACGGTCCGGGTCGGAATCATCCCGACCGGAGCGCGTACGCTGATTCTGGAGCTAGCCAGCGCCTCGAGTGCGACGCCGGGTCAAATCAGGTTCACCGAATTCACTGAGACGCTGGCGGCGGAGACTACGAGCGGAGTAGTGAGCGAGCGGGCAAGCGGCAACAAGATCGCTGGGTCTGTCGCAGGAGCCCGCGTGATCGCCACATACTTCGACGGCACGGATATCGTGTTCTCGGACTGGCCGCGCTCTGGCTCGACCTGGTTCGAAGTTGGCCGCGCCCAGTTTCCGCCTGTTCAGACGACCGTCTTTGCAAGTGCGCGAGTCCCAGGTGACGTGTATCGCGTGTTCGCGAATCGAAGATTCGGCGGTGAAGAAGAGCTCGTAGTGATCGTCGCGGAAGGTTCTCAGCTACGAGAAACGCCCATCCGCGGAACCCGACGAGGCACCATCACGGCGATCGCAGCAGCGGTCTGCCTGACGCACATCGCGGTTGCCTACGTTGACATCGTCGATGACCGAGCGGAGCTCAACCTCTACGAAATAGGCGAGTTTGGGGAACGCCTTACCAACATCACGAGAGAATCTGAACCCGGGCCGAGTCCAACGCGCAGCGTCACGATGGATTGCGATTTTGATGGCGCGATTCACATTGCCGGGAGCGTGTACGCGTCCGGCGCGGAGACTACGCAATACTTCTACCGGTCGCCGACAGGGGTCTGGCACCGGGAGCTGATCGCGACGGGGAATCTTCTCGGGTCTCCAATCGCAACGAGCTTCGATAGACTATCGAGGCCCCTTCTTGTGACTCTATGCCAAGACGGCGAGCGACTCTGCATCCGCGGCGTCAACCCGTTTATGTAGTCACTCGGGGTCGAACGTAGGCGGAGGCTTCTGCAATCCGCTGATCGGATTCGCACGCGCACTCATTGCTTGCGACATCGCCCGCGCGACGCGCTCAAGCTCCTGACGGTGCGCCCGACTCTCGAACGCCCCATAGCCCGCGAGGACCAGAGTGACGAGCGACACGCTCAGAGCGACCAGTGCCAACCGTCGTGCAGTCGGATCGTACGCTGCGGTCATCGCGCACCGCTCGCGTTCTCGCGCGGGGAGACCGCGGGGCGCGATGGCGTGGCGCTGTACTCGACCGTCTGCGAGAACCGTCCGCGACGCACGCGGACAAGTGCCGTCTTGCCCTCGAACGTTCCCAAGAGTGCGGGCCCGAGCGATGAGACGTGGTTTCTGTGCGTGTAGCTGTGCGGGAGCGTGAGCACCGGCGTCACCTCGTAAATACCCGCGACAGAAAAGGTGTCGCGAGGGCAGTAGGAGCTGACGACGAGGTTCAACGAGGTGCGTCCGAGCGTCTTGAAAAAGTCAGGAAGGGGAACGATCTGGGCTCGTGGGATCTGGCAGGTTACCGCGCCGAGCGGACCGCTGACCTTGAAGCTAACCAAGTCCGGGCGAATGTAAGCGCGCACGCGTCGATTGGCGTGAATCGTGACCTGCGAGCGAACAGGCGCGACAGTGACGTCTTGCGAGCCCATCGAAACGTCTAGCACTGGCGCGTCTGAGCGCGCGGCCGGCGGTTGCGGTGGTGGTGAACGCCAGATCGCGCTGATGGCGCGAACGCGCGTAGGGCCGATCGTGAGGATGGGATAGCCCAATCGCGGAGAACCGTACGTTGCGCTTATGCGTCCGCCGTTCTGAAACGCAGACCAAGCACGACCGAAGCAAACATCGCGCAGGTCGAAGCGATGCACGAAGTCCTCGACGCGGACGAAGCGCCTGCTCGCTGCGCGCGACGGCGGGCTCCAGCGACACTTCTCCGTGCGCCCCGCGTTTTGCACTAGAACTTGGAACAGCCCGGGATTGGCCACGAACGACTGACCCGCCGCGCTAACTCGAAGCTCGAAGCTGTACGGGCCGCCGTCAGGAGCAGCGGTCACGACCGCATGAATCGGGTCGGCGGGGACTTGCATGTTCATCTCCGCCCGCACCGGGCACGCAATCAAGCCCAGGAGCACACTGGCCACGGATGCAGCGAGAAAAGACCGGCTATCCACGCAGGCGCTCCGCGCACGCATGAACGACCGCATCGCGAACATCCTCGCGAACAACCAAACGTCCTCGCACGATGCGCTGGTTTCGAAGCTGTCCGAGGATGAACGAAATCGAACCAAGTCGAATAGGCGCGCGGTGCCGTAGGAGTACGTAGATGCCGTCTGCGGAGTCATCGTCCGGTTCCGCATACGGCGTATCCCCCGCGACGTCCAACCAGACCGCGTACTCCGGGTCGTGGCCTAGCTTGCGCACGGTGTCTTGAGCTATCGAGAAAATCGTTTCCCACTCGCCGCGACGTTCGGGCGCCTCGGGCAACGGAATGCTTTTGGGCAAACGACGCGCGAGCAGCGAACCGGCAAGCGTTCTTAGGATGGCGTCTTCGCTTCGCTCCCACGCCGCAAACGCGGCGTAGAGATTCGGGTCGTCGAGCGTCAGGAACTCGGCGAGCGAGATGCCCACTCCGCGCGCGCTGTTGGCCAACGCGGGTGTCAGACCGGGCACGGAGCCCACAGTGCGCACGAGTTCCGCGACACGGCGAAACATCGAGGCGATCAAGCACTGCGCCGCTTGCGTTGCTTTATGGTGATAGACCTGCTGATACATGTAGTGCCGCGCGAGGAAGAATCCTTCGATCGCCGGGAGGCCCTTGCGGCCCTCAATTGCGAGCACGGTTTGCCCGCTCACCTGACCGAAGCGAAGCGCACGTAACAGCCAGTCGAGATCAAAGATGCCGTAGCGAACCCCAGTCATGTGGCTATCGCGAAGCAGATAATCACATCGGTCTACGTCGAGCTCGCCACTGACCGTGCGCGGGAGCCACGAGACTGGATGGCGCCCTTCGAGCAGGCCGGCCACGCGCTCCGGCATGTCGTAGTCGATTGCTGCGAGCGCTCCGTGCACTTCGGTAGATGGGTCGCGGATAATCTGAAGCGTCCACTCTTCGTGATGCCGCGCAGAGGGCATCGCCTGTTCGAATAGATGCGAGAGCGGTCCATGGCCTACGTCGTGAAGCAACGCGGCTGCCACGGCATCTCTTCGCGACCACGGTTGGATGCGCGACTCGACCGGAAGGTCATTCTGCACGGCAGACACGCGCGCGAGAAGACGGGTCATGACGCACGCAGCTCCCAGAGCGTGTGCAAAGCGCGAGTGCTCTCCGCCTGGAAACACGAGCGAGGCAACACCGAGGTGTCGAATTCGTCGCAGTCGCTGAAGCTCACGCGCTCGTAGAAGCGCCGAGACGACGAGCTCGTCATCTCCTTCGAAGGAAACCAAACCGTGTACGGGATCGCGAAGAATCATCCGGTCTTTCCGAGACTACTCGCTGCTCGTTGCCGTTGGAATCGGATCCAAGCGAGGACGAGCGAGAAGGTGATCACCTCGACGAGTGCGGCCAATGCCAGCGCCACCG
>CAZWQH010000095.1:0-13138 GCA_964635815.1 uncultured Sandaracinaceae bacterium | reverse complement strand
CGCTACGCGGCCACTTCGCAGTGCGCGCCGGTAGGCTTCTAGTGCACGAGGGTCTTCGTTGGGATCCGCGACGCCCCAATCGACCATGCTGCGAAGCGCCGTCTGATGGACGTCGAGCGTAAAGTACAACTGCGCCGAACACGGATGGGCCGGAGGATCGGTTCCCACAGGAGCGAGCTCGGTCCCTACCGCGCGCGCGCAACGAGCAAGCGCGATGTCCGCGGTTGCATACGCGTCGAGCACGCGACCGCTGAGCTCGTAGGCGCGCGAGAGTTGATGAGCGACCTGCGGGTCCTCGAGATAGCGTTGATCGGTTTGCCGAAGGACAGCCACCGCGAGTCCCCCGCGATTGAGAGTCAGGTAGCGCTCGGACAAGGCGAGCACTTTCTCTCGATCCATCGGATCGCGCGCAAATGCGTCTTCAAGCGCAACGAGCTCTTTGATCGCCGCGACTTCTTGCGGTGACTCACCACTCACGAGCGTCGGCGACATTGGATTGAGACCAATCCAAATCGCTCCGATCAACGCGAGCAGAAAAACGTTGAACTTGGCTTCCAAACGATCGCGCCTGTGCGTAAGGATGTACGGGTGGCGTTCGAGCTGCAAGGGATCGTATTCAAAAGGAAATCCCGGTTTTGGCGACGCCTGGCTTGGCAAGAACCATGCGCGCAGAAACGAAAAAACCCCCGGAGTTCCGGAGGCTTTTCTCGTGACCCGTGTCTTGTGGCTCAGGCCCGGGCGACGTTGGCTCGAGCAGCAGCAGTCTTCGCGCTGGGGCGAAGAACCTCTGCCAGCTCCTTCGCGCGGTCGGTCCGCTCCCAGCTGAACGTTTTCTCCGTGCGGCCGAAGTGACCGTACGCAGCCGTCGGGCGGTAGATCGGACGCTGAAGATCGAGCGTGTCGATGATCGCGCGCGGACGGAAGTCGAACATGCGCTCGACTGCTGCCGAGATCTTCGCGTCCTCAACAACGCCCGTTCCGAACGTGGTCACGTAAACGCCGACCGGCTTGGCAACGCCGATCGCGTACGCGACCTGTACCTCTGCGCGACGAGCGAGCTTCGCCGCGACGATGTTCTTCGCCACGTAGCGCGCAAAGTAGCAAGCGCTGCGATCGACCTTCGTCGGATCCTTGCCGCTGAACGCGCCGCCGCCGTGGCGGCCCATTCCGCCGTACGAGTCGACGATGATCTTGCGTCCCGTTAGGCCGGCATCGCCGTGCGGTCCACCAACGACAAAGCGCCCGGTCGGGTTAATCCAGAACTTCGTCTTGCTGTCGATCATGTCGGCCGGAAGCACTGGCTTCACAACGCTCTCGATAACCGCTTCCTTGATGTCTTTGTGCTTCACGCCATCTTGGTGCTGCGTCGAAACGACGATCGCATCGATGCGCTTTGGGCGATTGTCCGTGTCGTACTCGACGGTAACCTGAGTTTTTCCATCAGGACGGAGCCACTCGATCTCACCGCTTTTACGAACCTCGGCCAGTTTGCGCGCGAGCTTGTGGGCGAGCTGAATCGGCGCCGGCATGAGCTCTTTGGTCTCATCGCAGGCGTATCCGAACATCAGGCCCTGATCGCCGGCGCCTTGTTCCTTGTAGAGGCCGTCGCCTTCGTTGACACCCTGCGCGATGTCCGGTGACTGACGCTCGACGGCTGTAAGCACTGCGCAGCTGTCTGCATCGAAGCCCATTTCCGAGCTGGTGTAACCGATTTCTCGGACCGCTTTGCGAACGATTCCGGGTATCTCGACGATCGCCTTCGTCGTGATTTCGCCGGCGACGATCACGTATCCCGTCTTGACCATGGTCTCGCACGCAACGCGCGCGGTGGGATCTTGTTCGAGAATGGCGTCGAGCACGGAGTCGCTAACCGCGTCGCAAATCTTGTCTGGGTGACCTTCGGTAACGGACTCTGACGTGAACAAATAGCCTGCCATGAAGCGCTCCTGTAGAGCCGAACGCTCTAATGGAACGACGTTTCTGTGTCAATCGTTCCGCGTGACGGATCGCGCTCGGGAAAATTCTTGCCGGAGAAAAACGTGCACGGATACCATCCCGGCCAAATGAATTCTTGGCTGCATGGTGTTCTGTCTCTCGCGCTTGTCTTTTCCATCTCCACCGCCTTCGGAGCGTCCGGCGCGAAAGCCCAGTTCGCAGGGCGGGACGGGACCGCAACGATCGCGGCTACGGTGACGATCAACAAGTACGCTCGCCTCACTACCGCGGACATCACGCCGGGGGCGACTTCGTTCACAGTCGACAACATCACCAACTTGCGCGGTGATGCGCCGTACTACGCGCAGCTCGACTTGGGCGCCGGGGACTTGCTGATCCTCTATCAGGCGCAGGGCGCCACTCTGAACGGCAGCGACTCTCCGATGTTCGGGTCAGTCACCGACATCGCAAGTGCCGGCAACTGGGAGTTCGTGGTCGTGGGATCCGTCGCGGGGAACGTGATCACCGTGCACCCCACGCTGATGCCGGGCGGTATCGCTCGGTCGTATACGCTCCTTGGGCGTACCCAGGTCATTCGCGTACCCCAGTACACGGCGTTCACCGTCAGTGCCGGCGCGCGCGTCGAAGCACTGCCGTGGGATGGCAACGTGGGTGGTGTCGTCGCGATCGCGGTCTCGGGGGACGCGATCGTAGACGGCGTGATCAGCGCCACCGGACGCGGCTTCCGAGGAGGCATCGCCGATAACGCGAACTCCGGCTACAACCAAACAACGTACAGAACTCCGGTGGACGACGCCGCTGCGCACAAAGGTGAAGGCATCGGCGGATTCACGACTCAGTATGACGCGCTCGGCGGGCGCAACGGCCGCGGTGCCGCGGCCAACGGCGGAGGCGGTGGCAACGCCCACAATGGCGGAGGCGGGGGCGGCGCCAACGGCGGAGACGTGGCGTTTTGGACGGGCCACGGGATCATGGACTCACATCCGGGTTGGGCGGTGGATCCGTGGGTCGTAGCCAACGCGAACACGCCGTCCGCAAGCCCAGGCGGGGGACGCGGAGGCTACAGCTACGGCGGGAGCGATCGTGACGTTCTCATTGATCCACCGGGAGACACGGATTGGGGTGGGGACAATCGTCGTGAACTCGGTGGTCTCGGAGGACGGCCTGTCCCAAATGATCCGGTTTCGCGCGTCTTCTTGGGCGGCGGCGGCGGCGCAGGCGATGGCAATAACAACGGCCTCGGTGCGGGTGGTGCCGGCGGCGGGCTGGTCCTGCTTTTTGCTCGCGCGGTTTCTGGATCGGGGGAGGTCCGTGCCAACGGTAGCCCCGGTGCGAATGCTCTCGGTTCGCCCGTCAATTGCTGCGGTGACGCTCCGGGCGGCGGCGGCGCGGGTGGGACGATCGTCATCTCCGCGCTGACGGCCACAGGAATCGGCGTGAGTGCATCGGGCGGAGTGGGCGGAAATCAGATAGGCACCAACGGCGGCACCGAAAGCGAAGGTCCGGGCGGTGGCGGCAGCGGGGGCTACGTTTCCGTCGACGCTTCGATCGTTCCATTCGTGCTGGGTGCGGTAAGCGGAACCACAGACTCCCCGGCAACAACCGAGTGGCCGCAGAACGGCGCCTCGAACGGGGCACGCGGCCTCACAGATTCCGGAATCGCGTGCACTGCGCTGACGCTCTGCCCTCTGGACCTCACGACGCGCGTCGACATCGTAACGCCTGTGAGCGGCACGCGAGCGCGGGAGCAACGTCCTCTGATCGCAGGCACGACGGAGCCGGGCAGCACGGTCGAGGTCTTCATCGACACCTTTAGCGTCGCGACGTTCGCCTCGCCGACGGGCAACTGGTCGTACATGCCTGCTTCCGATCTATCGGAAGGCTCTCACACGTTTCGTGCGGATGCCGTGGACGCTTTCGGAAACACGGCGAGTGACTCTCACACGTACATCGTGGATCGCACGGTTCTTGTTTCGATCGATGCACCAAGCGACGGCGGCGCTGTTGGAAACGTGCGTCCCGCGGTCTCCGGAACCGCAGACCCCGACGCGGAGCTGACGATCACGATTACGGGCGCGGGCGGTCCCTTCAACTTCATGGTGACGGTGCCCAATAGCGGAGTCTGGTCGGTAACTCCACCAGCAGACCTGACCGAGTCCGTGTACGCAGTGAGTGTCGCGGCGCTCGATGACCTTGGAAACGCCGCGTCTGCGATGACATCGTTCATGGTGGACTTGTCGGTGGTCGTCGACATCGTGAGCCCCACGAGCGGCGCCACAGTCGGCACGGCGCGTCCGACGATCTCCGGAGCAGCTGAAGTTGGATCCACTGTGCAGATTACGGTCGATGGAAACCCGGTTGGCGGGCCCATCCTGATTGACGGATCCGGAATCTGGTCCGTCACCGTGGGAAGCGACCTCACCGACGACTTCCACACGATCGTAGCGACGGCACGCGATTTGATCGGAAACATGGCCATGGACACGCACATGATCTTCGTCGACGGCACGACGTCGATCGATGTGCAGGCCCCGACCGACGGCATGACCGTCATGACGCTGCGGCCGGTCATCTCAGGCATAGCGGAACCAGGCGTAGAAATTTCCGTTAGCGTCGACGGAAACGTGGTGGGTACGACAGTCGCGGATGGAACCACAGGGGTATGGTCGATCACCCCGAGCGCAAACCTTTCCCAAGGCAATCACACTGCCGTCGGAACAGCGACGGATGCGAGTGGAAACACTGCAACCGACAGCGTGATGTTCAGGATCGATACCGGAACGTCGGTAGAGATCACGAGTCCCGCGGCGGGTGTGACGATCGCAAATGCGCGACCGACCATCACCGGCAACGGTGAGCCGGACGCGGTCGTGACGATTCGCATCGATGGCAGCGTGATTGGAATGGCAACGGTCGGTTCTGACGGTCGCTACAGCGTCCCTGTCGCCAGTGACCTTCCCGATGGCATTCGTGAGGTCGTCGCCGACATCCGTGACGTCGACGGAAACACCGCAAGCGCGATGCACCGTTTCACCGTCGACACTGTCACGCGCGTAGATGTGACGGGTCCTGTCCGCACAACGTCGACTACGCCAACGATCGTGGGGACCGGCGAGCCTGGCGCGACAATCACTGTATCGATCGATGGCGGACTTCCGCTAGCGACGACCGTCGACGCAAGTGGCGACTGGTCGATCGCCATCGGCATTCCACTTTCCAACGGGCCGCACACGATCGTTGCCAACGCGACGGACTCGGTGGGCAACACCGCCACGGACACGCTCACCACCATGATCGATCCGAGCGGGATCTTCGTCGACATCACGAGCCCGACTGATGGCTCGACACTCATCTCGTTGCGGCCCACCGTCAGCGGTACGTCGGTTCCGGGCGCCGCAGTGACTCTGCGCATCGACGGCGTCGATTCCGCCACGGGCACGGTGCGCGGAGATGGCACGTACGATCTCGTTCCGACGACAGACCTCGTGAGCGGCTCGCGCACGATTACCGTGGTAGCGACCATGGGCGCTGCGACCGCGAACGCGATGGTGACCGTAACGATTCCAGTCGGCGTCCTGGCCGTCGACATCACGGAACCCGCCGAGGGGTCCAGCACATCGGCTCGTCCCACGATCCGCGGAACCGCCCCCGTAGGCGCTACCGTGACGATCTTCATTGATGGAACGATGATCGGTACCGCAACGGCGGGAGCAGACAGCCGCTTCGCTCTTGCAGCACCCTCGGATCTCAGCGAGGGCGCCCACGTCGTTCGTGCTCTCGCGGTTCTCGGACCGGCTATGGGCGAAGACTCAAACAACTTCCGAGTCGACTTGAGCACGACGGTGGCGATCACCGGGCCGACGATGGGCTCGACTGTCCCGGCAAGCTCGACGATCACGGGCACCGGTGAACCCGGCGCTTTGATCGTAGTTCGCGTCGACGGCACCACAGTTGGAACCACCACAGTCGGTCTCGATGGTCGTTGGACTGTGACACCCACGAGTCCGCTCGCTGTCGGGGCCCGCGCGGCCGAAGCAACGGCGACCGATACCAACGGAAACTCGGCGATGAGCACCGTTACGTTCATGGTCGTCGCAGGGTCAAGCAGCGACGCAGGAGTTCCAGATGCGGGTACGCCGGGTATGGATGGCTCTGTCCCGCGCAACGACGCTGCCGTCGTGGCTGACGCCCGCACCGACACGGGCACCGTCACAACTCCGGACGGAGCAGTTGCCGCGGACGGGTCGGTCGCGAATCCGGATGGAGCAGGTCCAGCACGCGATGCGCCGGGCAATGACTCGAGTACCCAGCCACCGACCAGCGTCGGAGGTCTCGCAGGCGGCGCCTGCACAGTGGGTGCAGCAGCACCGAGCACTCCGAGCTATCTGGCTGGTCTCGCTCTGATGGCACTAGTTTGGACAACCGCGCGGACGAGCAAACGGCTCAAGCGTCGGGAACGTCGATAACGCCCCAGATCGCGGAGTGATCGGATAGTCCGACTCCAGCCGCCCCGTTCACAACACCTCCGCTCACGATCGCGACCGACCGCGTGTACATGCGGTCGAGTCGCAGCAGTGAAACATGCGTGAACTCACGAATGCCGAGCGAGTCCAGAACGTCAACGAACGATCCCGCGCGAAAAGCCACGTCCTCCGGACCATCGAGGAAGATGTTCGTGTCCCCAGCGATGATTGCGGGCCACGAGCACGCTTCCGTGTCGCGAATGACCTCTCGCACTTGAGTCGCTCGTCCCGAGCCCGTGAAGTCGCCGCTCTCGAAGTGGATTGCGTTCAAGCGAAGGAAGCCGTTTCCCGCGGGGACGTCGGCGCTCAGGAACATGCGCTGACCCAGCCGAGGCTCACGGTCGCTGTCGAACCAGTCCTTCACCTTTGAGTGGCACTTCTGCGTTACGCCATAGAGCGGTCTGCGCGACACGATCGCGTTGCCCGTGTCGCCTCCGAGCGTGCGACCAATGCTCAGCTCCACGAACTCGATGCCATAGACGTACTCGCCTTGGATGCGCTGCGCGAGAAGCTGAGCGGCGCGTCGCGTTCCATTTCGCGACGAGCAACGATCCACTTCGCTGAACAGATAGACGTCCGCGTCACGCAGATCGGGGTGCGTCGTTAAGAATGTGATCTGATCGTCGAGGCGGGAGGTGTACTGCATGTTCCACGCGACGATCTTGATGCGATTGCCGTACGTCTCTCTCCCGCCGTCGCGCGTAGGAAGAAACGAACCCATTTCGATCGGACTGACCGCGACCGGGAGCGTGCGTGAATCCGCCGGCGGCAGCATTCGGCCCGACACAGGATCGGTTCTGCGCTCGGACGAAATGGTCGGGCAAACCTCTCGCGTTGGGTCAAGATTTGGCCACACCCCCGTCGTGCATTCGTTCGAAGCCAAGACAGGCGTGGGGACCAATCGCGGACCGGGCGTGCACCTTGGAAGACGTGACGCGTCGGTTGCAGCGATCGATGCATCCTGCGCCGCGTCAGGACTTCCCGCGTCGTGCGTGGTCACGGAGACGTCCAGACTGCTTCCGGCGTCAGGCGTTCTCAACGGATGATTGGTCTCCGAATCGACGACTCCAGCATCGGTGAGCGGACCGCCGTTCTGTCCAGTCGATCGAGGCGAGCAAGCGCCCAAAAGCGAAGTCCACAAGCAAAGTGTCAGGGCGCTGCGACGCGCGATTGTCGGCATGCGCATTCATCGCTCTAGCCCGGTAAATCGCACGTGACGTTCCCGCAACGCTCGTGTGAGCCCACGCTCACAAACGCTCGCTCAGCTTCGCTTGGCCTTTTTGATCTTCGACCCGGGCCCTGCAGCTTTGCCCCCATCCGGAGTGCGCGACGCAGTTGCATCTTTGAACATTGGATCGACGATGGGAAAGGCTGCGTCGCCTTTGGTTCGCGCGCGCGTGCGGAAGTAAACCCAGCCGAAGACGGCAACGGGAGCCAGCAACAACGCGATCCACTGCGACGTCGACCAGCCGAAGAGGCCTCCGCGTTCAGGGTCGTCTCGAATGAACTCGATGCAGAAGCGCCAGAGGCTGTACATGCCCACGAGCGTGAAGATCACTTGCCCGCGGAACGAACGATTCCGAAGGATTAGGATTCCCGTCACGAACAACACGAGGCCGATCGCGCTCTCATAGAGCTGCGTCGGGTGAACCGGAAAGCTCGCGGTCGATGTGTCCGCAAGGTTGTAGTTGTTCACGTGATGGACAAATGCGGGTGAGCCGCCGTTGTGTCCAATACCGTAAATTTTCTCGGGCCAATGCGGAAACGTTCCGAGCTTTTGCAACCAGCCTGGTGCCGTCGGCGAGAGTCGCTGACCAAAGTCGCAGCCATACATGTAGCAACCCAGACGAGTGATGCAGAGGCCACTTCCGAGCGTGGGCGCGACGATATCCGCCCAGTGGATCACCGGCGCGTTGCGCATGCGCAAGAAGATCAGTGAACCGAGCCACCCACCGATGAATCCGCCGTAGGCGACCATTCCCCCTTCACGCGGATTGAACGCGGTGTACCAGTTCGTCGCGTTGAACTCGTGCAGGTTCGTGAGCACGTACAACAGACGCGCTCCGATGATGGATGCAACCGCAGTGGCCACGAAGCAGTTGCCCAGCAACTGCCGGTCTATTTTCTCGAGCTTGACCCCGTAATGCATGATCACGTACCAAGCGACGAGCATCGACGTCCCCAGCATCACGCCGTACGAGTAAATGGGTAACGGCCCCCAGGGAGTAGGAATGGCAACGAAGATTGGATGCATGACGAAGGCTGTTTACTCGACGCTTCCTGTGGATGCCATGCGCGCGTGGGCAGTCTGCGCGATCGCACTCATCCATTGCGGAGGCACCACGATTCCCCGAACGGAGTCCCTCGCGAAGATTCGCGCCGCTCGCACGAGAGTGGTCGCCACGGTCGAGGACCAGCAAGACGTAAACCTCGTGACGCGCGACGTCGTGGAGAGCCGAGCCTTGGAAGGAATGACGCGCCCCGAGATCACAGAGCTCCTTGGACGGGGCACCCCGTGCTCCGGTACCCCGCGATGCATGGCGCGTGGCTTCGAAGGTGACGATCTGGCCTTCGACATCGGCGCTGACTCTGCCACGGGGAGTTTGCGCCGGCTGCCTATGTTGTTCGTGGGGTTCGACTGAGCGGGACAGGTCAGTCGGACGCACTACGTGCGCGTCGAGCCTTAGGGTTCCTCGGTGGGTCCGTGCGCGCGCAACACCGCGTCTATTCCTGCCCCCGCGGGATTCAGAGACAGCGTTTGATGCGTGGCGATTCGCACGGGACCCACGCCTGAGCAGTACGTGGTGACGATCGTAAGGTCCGCATCAGCGCTGGTCTCGCGAACGTCCGCGCAAAACGAAAACGTTCCTGCAGGCACGGTGATCGACTGATCGTGCCAGCGTAGCGTGCACGTTCGACTCGACGCACATGGCCACGACGATCCTTCTTCGAGCGTTGGAGGCAGTAGCCACGTCTGTGTATCCGCTCGACGGATTCCACCGCTGGCAAGCTCGTACGTCTGTGCGCGTTCCGTGGTCTCGACGACCGCACGCGTCGCACTGAGCTCGCGAACGCGCATGACGCCCAGAGTGTTGACGCCCGTCCCGGTGTCGATGTCGAAGCTCCACGCGTAGCCAAGAACGAGAGGGTAGAGGTCAGCGCCACGCGCCGCGCGAGCGGTTCCTGCCGCTGCGGATCCGCCGCCGCACCCAAGGGCCAGAATCGTGAACGATGCGATCAATGTTCTTTTGCGCACGCGGTGCATTGTGCCAGATAGCCGCGATGCGCAACGCGGGCTTCTTCTTCGTCTTCTCGATTCTGTGTGCGTGCTCGGACGCAGCCAACTCGACCGGGGATTCAGGAGTGCCCCCGATCAACCTCGACGCGGCGTTGACGATCGAAACACTCGCTCGATCCGTGAGCGCGGTCGCATGCGATCGATATCGAAGTTGTCCGACGAATGACGCGATCGATTTTCCGCTCCGAGCGCCTGGGAGCCCGTGCGAATCGCTTTCAGAGAGTGTGACCGGCGGCTTCTTCGCGGAGACCCGCGAGCTGATACGGCTGGGCCGTGTGCGTTTCAACGCAGCCAAAGCGCGCGAGTGTTTTGCGGATTCGCTGAGTAGCTGCCTGGGCGGAATCACCCTCGTCACGCAGGCGCGCGCGGCTTGCGACTACTACGAAGGGACGGTTCTTGTGAACCAGCCATGCATGACGAGCATCGAGTGCGTCGACAGCACGTACTGCAAGATCGATTCAGGCCAGTGCGGAGGAACGTGCACTGCGAAAAAGGATCCCGGTCAGGAGTGTGTCGATAGCCTGGAGTGCGGAACCGGGGGAGAGGACGGTGTCGCAGCATGCGCGAGCCAGACATGCGTGATCCAGCAGCTGCGAACGCCAGGGCTCGAGAATCAACCTTGCGACGTCGAGTTCACCGAGAGCTTCGTGCGTGTGACCCCGTGCGCGACGGGACTCTACTGCGACTCGTCTCTGCCGGCACCCGTGTGCAGGCGCCCGCTCGCCGTGGGCGAGGCGTGCGTGCGGAATCGCGTGCCCTGCGTTCCGAACGCTCAATGCATGCTCCTGCCGGGCCAATCTTCGGCAACCTGCGTGGCTCTCGTGAAACGAAACAGCGGCGAAACGTGTGCAGGCGGCTCGTTTTGCGACATATCGCAACGTCTCACATGCGGTACAGCCGGGACCTGCGCTACGACAGGAGACGGTCGAACGGCAAGCGTGTGCACGTCCGACTCGCAGTGCGTCGCGGGCTTCCACTGCGGCGCGGCGATGACCTGCGAACCGGCGAAGGCCGACGGCATGCCTTGTACGCGCTCGGGAGAGTGCAGCTCATTGGTCTGCGGCGGACCGATCGCGGCGCGGGCATGCGCCAAAGTGCGTTGCCCAAGCGTGCTCACCGCGAGCTAGCGGTGGCGCAAGCACAACTCAAGGCTGCGCGAACACGAGCGCTGTCGAAAGCGACAAAGTACCTACGAGCCTCCGACCCGCGGCTCGATGCGATCATCCGCGCGGTCGGGAAATGCGAGCTTCATCCTGATCGCTCGGTGACTCCGTTCACAGCCCTCGCACGCGCCATCGTGTATCAACAGCTCCACGGACGTGCGGCAGCCACCATCTGGGCGCGCGTGCTGATGGCGACGACTTCGAGCAAGCGCGCAAAACAGATCACGCCTGCAGGCGTGCTCGCGGTACCGCGCGCGAAGCTCCACGCTGCGGGTCTCTCGCAAAACAAGCTCGCCGCGATCATTGACCTGGCCGAGCACGCGACCCGCGGATTGGTCCCAACGTGGAAGAAGCTCGAGCTGATGACGGACGAGGAGATCGTCGCGTTGCTCACAAAGGTGCGCGGCATCGGACCCTGGACCGTCGAGATGCTCCTCATTTTCCGCTTGGGACGCCTCGATGTTCTCCCAGTGAGCGACTTCGGCGTTCGAAAAGGCTTTGGAATCGTCACGCGAAAAGCGGCTCCAGACGCTCGCGCGCTTTCGGCCCACGGAGAAGTTTGGCGTCCGTATCGAAGCGTCGCGAGCTGGTATCTCTGGCGCGCAGCCGACGGCGACGCGGCACCCTAAAAACATTAGTAACTACGCGTGGATAACGAGCGCCTGCGTGCTTGCTCAGGGGGGGTCCGCATGCAATGCTGACCGACCGCTCAGTAAGCGGCGTCGTTTAACTAGGTACGAGCCACGCTCTCCTAGGTCTCGAAACACACAGGAAACATGAACGCTGAAGAAAACGTTCCCGTGCCGCCTCCCGCGGCGCCCGCATCTCCATCCAATCGACCGAGCTCATCGTACGGCGAAGGCAGCATCCAAGTTCTCGAGGGCCTCGAAGCGGTGCGCAAGCGCCCCGGCATGTACATCGGCGACGTGCACGACGGCACAGGCCTCCATCACCTTGTCTGGGAGGTCGTCGACAACGCGGTCGATGAGCACCTTGCTGGGCACTGCTTCAACGTCGAAGCGATCATTCACACCGACGGGTCGGTTTCTGTCCAAGACGACGGTCGCGGCATCCCAGTCGGCCTACACGAACGTGGAGTCAGCGCAGCGGAGGTCGTGATGACCGTGCTGCACGCGGGCGGGAAGTTCGATCACGACAGCTACAAAGTCTCAGCAGGTCTTCACGGTGTCGGCGTGAGCGCGGTGAACGCGGTAAGCGAATGGCTTCGCCTCGAGATCAAGCGCGAAGGCAAGACGTGGTTTCAAGAGTACGAACGTGGAGCACCCAAGACGAAGATGGCCGCGGTCGGAACCACAGAGCGAACCGGCAGCCGCATTCACTTCAAGCCCGACACGCAGATCTTCACGTCGACGACGTTCGACTACGACATCCTCAACAACCGCCTCCGCGAGATCAGCTTCCTCAATCCCGGCCTGACGATCAGCCTCGAGGACCAACGCGATGGGCGCAGCATCACGTACAAGTTCGAGGGCGGCATTCGCGAGTTCGTGGCGCTGCTCAACAAGAGCCGCGAGCCGCTTCACGCCGATGTCATCTACTTCCAGGACGAGAAGGACCGCGTGAACCTGGAGGTCGCGTTGCAATGGACTGACGCCTTCAGCGAGCAGATCCTTTGCTACACGAACAACATCCACAACAAGGATGGCGGTACGCATCTGACAGGTTTGCGTGCTTCGCTCACGCGAACGATCAACGACTACGGCACCAAGCAAAACCTCTTCAAGGACCTCAAAAGCGGTCTTGCTGGCGAAGACGTTCGAGAAGGTGTGACGGTCATCATTTCCGTGAAGCATCCGGATCCGAGCTTCGACTCGCAGACCAAGAGCAAGCTGGTCTCCAGCGAAGTGAAGGGGATCACCGAGCAGATCATCAACGAGCGATTGTCGCAGTATCTGGAGGAGCATCCCCAGGAAGCTCGTCGCATCGTGGAGAAGACTCTGATCGCAGCACGCGCGCGCGAAGCCGCCCGCAAGGCGCGGGAGCTCGTACAGCGAAAAGGCGCGCTCGACATCGCAAGCCTTCCCGGAAAGCTCGCCGACTGTCAGGAGAAGGACCCGTCTCTGAGCGAGATCTTCATCGTTGAGGGTGAGTCCGCAGGCGGTAGCGCAAAATCAGGTCGAGATCGCAAGACGCAGGCAATCCTCCCGCTCCGCGGCAAGATTCTCAATGTCGAGCGC
>CAZWQH010000094.1:0-13147 GCA_964635815.1 uncultured Sandaracinaceae bacterium | reverse complement strand
GCCTACGTCGGGCGCGGGAATGTCGTACTCGGGACCGATGTTCGAACCCAGCGCGTGCGTAAATCGGCGCGTGATGCGCATCAGCTCGGAGCGCGAATGCTGCTGCGGATTGCATTTCACTCCGCCTTTGCCGCCTCCGAACGGAATCTCGAGGAGCGCGCACTTCCACGTCATCATCGTAGCGAGCGCTTTGCAGTCATCGAGCGTCACGCTCTCGTGGTAACGCATGCCTCCCTTGTACGGACCGAGCAGGTTGTTGTGTTGAACCCGGTAGCCCTTGAAGAGCTTTACCGAGCCGTCATCCATCCGAACCGGGAAGTGAACGATAATTTCGTTCTTTGGCTGCGAGAGAATCAGCGAAACGTGCTCAGGCAACGAGATCGCTTTGGCCGCGCGATCCAAGTAGCCCTGGATGACGCGGAAGAAGTCGTATGCACCCTTGCTGTTCTCGCCTGAAGGAACGTTGTCGCTCGGTTTGTTTGCCATATACGCGCGAACGTTCTCTCACCAGAGACGCGCATCGTCAACGCTGCACTGCGCCAGAGAAGCCTCACTCGCGCTCGACTCGAAGCAGGATTTCTAGGGCGCAGATGACGTCAAGTCAGCGAAACCACTCGTGATAAAACCAGACCGCGGCACCGGTCATCACGAGGGCATCGATTCGATCGAGGATTCCGCCGTGCCCGGGGACGATGCTTCCGCTGTCTTTGACGCCAGCGCTTCGTTTGATCAGTGATTCGATCAAGTCGCCGGATTGTCCGAGCGCGCCCGCGACGATGGCCAAGATAACGGCGTGTACTGGGGGGAGCGCTTGCAGGAACCAAAAGCTCGCGGTGAGAGCCCCTACGATCGAGCCGGCGATTCCACCGATCGATCCTTCGACCGTTTTGTTAGGTGAGACGGCTGGATAGAGCTTGGTCTTTCCGAGCGACCTTCCCGCGAAGTAGCCGCCTGTGTCTCCCCACCACGCGAGCAGCATCGCGAGTGCAACCCAACCGCCGCCGTTGTCGTATTGGTGCAACACCCCAACCAGTCCAACGAGCCCTCCCGCGTAAAGGGGACTCGCGATCGCCCATCCCAAACGCTGGCCGGCCTTGTCTATGGGCTCCGGTGTCGAGAGTGCGAGTAGCGATCCGACGATGACGCAGATCAAAGCCGCGGAGAGAAGCACCGGTTGAACGCGGTGGTAGAGAACGATGTACGCGAAAGCGATCGACGAAATCGTGGACCACGCGATCATGCGTTTGGACGGACCAAGCATCATCGTCCCGAGCTCGTACCCGGAGACCGCGACAGTGCAGAGCACCAGAAGCTGGAATGGCGCAAATGCCGTCCCCGCGATCTGAAGGGGCGCTGCCCAAAAGAGCATCCAGAGAAGAATCGGAACCGCTACGGCTGCCGTGCCAAGGCGGATCACGAGATTCGATGCCCCGGGCTTCGAGGTGCTCGCGCTGGGAGTGGGATCGGTAGTCATGAAGTCGAAATCTTGCGACGCCTTGCGTGTAGCACGTTCAGTTCCCCGCCAGAATCGCCGTCAGAATGGGCGACGTCCGTATGATCGCGCTCTGTTCAGGCTCGAGGTGTGCGTCGCGCCCGGCCCAGAACATCAGATTCAAACCATCTTCGGCAGAGCACTCCTCGGCCGCGAGTGTTCCGTCTCTGTTCGTATCGCGCGTGAGCGGGCACTCCGGTGTCGAAGCAATGGATTCTGTAGAGCCGCCTCGAAGCTCCGTGGTGTGATACAGGCCGGCAAAATGTCCTAGCTCGTGAGCGATCGACAACGCGATTGCATCGTCGCTTTCGTGCTGCTCGACCGCGATTGCGATGCCGGAGGCTGCGGTGCCGGGAACTCCGATCGCACCGGGCACACCGGGTGCGTAAGCGAGAACGGATGAACGACCGGTCGAAATGTCGCGAACGAGGAACACGACCAAACGAGGGGTGGCGAGACCCGCGGTCAACGTGAAGACGGACGAGAGCTCAGCGGGTTCGAGCAGCTCGATATCGCGTCTGAGCATGCCGCCGAGTCGGATGTGTTTCGCCGGCAACATATCAATCCCAGCGAGCGCGAGCACCTCGCGAAGTTTCGTCGTGACGGGTGCGAGTCGCCCGTTGGGAGTGTTCTCGTCGATCGGGTCCAATGCGGCGGTCGCTGCATAGATGAACGTAATAGCTAGCGATGCGCGCTCAGAGGGCCCCAGCACCGTCCGACGAAGATCGACGCAAGAGAGCGGACCAGCACGATCGAACGTGAGCCGGACAGAATGCGTCGCAAGATCCAGCGATGGTGATGCGTTCGGCGCGAGGATTCCAAACGTCGAGCCAAGCTGCGTCACAAGGTTTGCTTGAGGACCTGGCGTAGCGGCGAATCGAGCAGCGTCGAACAGGGTTGTTTCGCCAGTCTGGAGCGTGACGAGATTGGAGCTCGATTGGACGGTCAACCACGCGAGCTCTCCGGTGGGGACGGGAGGCGCGTCGATCCGCGTGCTTGTCGTCGCTTGGGTCAGGGACCGGATATCTGCAGCGACGGCGACGCGGCGAATGCAGGCGGTCAACGAGCCAACGTTTTCGAGAATTGCGTTCGCGTACTGCGTGCGCACGTGCGTTGTGGTGCACCGTTCCGCGGAGGCGCCAGTGCCCTGGCAGTCCGCGTCCGTGCGGCACGGTGTCACGCAGGTGCCGATGAGCGTGCAAAGGCCGGACGCGCAGTCCGAAGACTGTCGGCAATCTGCTCCGGCGAGACCCGCACCGAGGGCTTGGTGGCACACGAGCGCGACGGGGCCCAGATCGCGAGGACGTGCGTCGCGATCGAGAACACACGTGAGCGAGCCGCACACCGGGCCGAGGCACGGGGTTCAGAGGAGCGCCGCGTCGGGAGCGGCGTCCGATGCTGCTTCGAGCACGTTGGGGCGAGCGTCTGGAGGCACATTCGGAGCCGCCGTGCCGCATGCATGGGTGACGCAGATGAGCGAGTGCGAAACGAGACGGAACGCGGCTCGCGAGAACATCGTGCCCAAGATCATCCCACTGGTGCCGGTGCGTGTGAGGTGGGGGTCGCGGGAGCGGGTGCGCGCGCGAGGATCGAGTCGATGATTCCAGACTCGGTGACGAGAGCCGCGAGGTCTTCGTCGTCGTCGTTTCCCTGGCGGAGCCGGTATGTTGTCAGCCCGTGATCGCGTAGGACTCGATCATTGGTTGCGGTCGACGCATCGGGGACGCATGGATCGATCAGCAGGATTCCCGCAAGGTCCGTCGGGGAGGAGTGTTTTTTTGCGGCTCTCGCAGCTCCCAGGACATGCGAGAGAACGCCGAGTCGGTTGACCGCGACGACAAGGACGAGGTCCGCAGGATCGATGAGATCGATGAACACTTGCGAGCGGGTCAGCGGAACGAACAAGCCACCGGCAGACTCGATCAACGTGATTTCGTGCGTCTGGTCGAAGGCCCGCACCGCGGAGCGGAGCTCGGCAAGATCGATGAACACGTGAGAGCCACTCTTCGTGTGCGTGGACAACGAAGCTGCGTAAGGCGAGACCGGTTCGGTCGCACGAAAGAAGCTCGGGGACTCGAATGCCATTGGCGGCATGCGACAAGCTCGCTCGAGAGCGCGCGCATCTGCCGCGACTGTCACAACACCAGTCTCGAGGGGTTTGAGCGCGGCGACCGTTCGACCACGGTTGATCAGGGCTCGCGAGATACCGCGTGCGGTCCACGTCTTGCCCTCTTCGGTTCCGATCGATGTAACGATTACTCTCAAGCCATAGCCTTTCGAACCTTGGCGAATGCGGTCAGCGCCGCTTCGATGTGCTCGGGCGTGTGCGCGGCGGTTGCTGTGACGCGTAGACGGCTTGTGCCCTGCGGCACGGTCGGTGGTCGGATCGCCTGCACAAAGACACCCTCTTCGAAGAGCGCCGTAGATAGATCGAGGGCGCGTCGTTCGTCTCCAATCACGATCGGGATGATCGGCGAGATGGGTGCGGAGTGGCGCTCGGGCTTTTTTGGGACTTCGTAGCCACACGACCTAAGTCCGTCGGCCAGTCGGTTGGTGTTGACCGAGAGGCGACCTTGGAGCTGCACGTCCGTGAGACGAGGGAGCGCTTGTGATACGCACGCTGTAATAATTGGGGAAAGTCCGGTTGAGAACACGTAGCTTCTGGCACGATTCACTAAGAGTTGCAATATGTTACGTGAGGAGCCAATGAAGCCACCTTGGAGACCCGCCGCCTTCCCGAGCCCCGCCATATAAATTTCCGCGCGAACGCCCTGCGTCCCAACTCCGGTTGGATGACACCCTAGGCCGTGCGAGTCGTCGAGGTAGAGGACCGCACGGTGCTTGTCGCAGAGCTTTCTGTACGCCGCGAGGTCTGGGGAGTCTCCGTCCATGGAGAACACTGTCTCGGTGACGACGAACACTCGGCGACCGTTCTCGTGCTCGAGGATTCGCTCAAGGTGGCCAACATCGAGGTGGTTGAACACCGCCACGCGCGCACGGCTGAGGCGGGCTCCGTCGATGATGCTCGCGTGGTTCAGAGAGTCGGAAACGATCAGGTCGGCGGTGTTCGTGAGAGCCGCCAGCGCTCCAACGTTTGCTGCATAGCCGCTTGTAAAGAGGAGCGCGCCTTCGCTCTGGGCCAGCGTCGCTAGCCTCGATTCGCATTCGGCGTGCGCGAGGTGAGACCCGGCGACGAGCCGACTTGCGGCCGCACCTCGGTCGAGCCCGAGATTCTCAGGAAGGCCAACGCATTGTCCGAGGTAGTCGTTGCTGCAGAGCACGATGCACTCGCGCCCGTCGACCTTCGCGACCGGGCCCGGACCGGACAACACCCGCGGCGTTCGGAGGAGGTTTCGCTCCCGGAGCTCAGTCAGCTCGGACAGAACAGAATCGTGGATGTTTGCGGCAGGCGGCATCGAAGCCCGCACTGTTTCACGTGAAACGTCGGACGCAAACGTGCGCGCTCCTTTTGTCGTGTGATAGGGAGGCGCATGAGGGCTACTCGCTGCGCGATCGCAATGTTGGGACTCATCGGTCTCGGCTGTGGACCAAAGGCGGTTGAGGAGAAACCGGCAACGAGCCCGTCCGGGCAGCCGCCCGCATTGGACCTTGGTGCTGCGCTTCGCGAGGCCGACCTTCGAGGAGTCGGGGCTGCGCTTCGCGACGCACTGCTTTCGAAGGACGCACAGACCCGGGCATTGGCGACGCGGGCGCTGTCCGCGATCCGAACGGACGAAGCACGCGCTCTTCTTCGCGCAGCGTTGCAATCGGCTGACCCCGCGGTCAGAAGGCTTGCCGCGGACGGTCTCGCTTCCGCCACAGAGCGAGACGTCCTAGCAGGCGCGTTCGTCGCGGAGCGTGACCCTGGAGTCCGCGCCCGCTTACTCGAGGCGCTCAGTCGCAGCGGGTCCACGGTTCTCGGTCCAGCGATTCTCGATGCCCTTGCAGACTCGAGCGCTGAGGTTCGCGCAGCGGGGTGTCGATCCGCGACGCGAGCGGTCGAAGGCGAAAATGTTTCACGTGAAACAGAAGCCGGGTTGTTCCAACGAGCAATCAGTGATCCCGACCGCACAGTCCGCGTTCATTGCGCTGCTGCTCTCTCGCGGGTTCCCCATCTGCGAGATCCTGCTGCGCTAACTGCGATGCTCGCGCACGCGGACACGGACGTCCGTTACTTTGCATTCCGAGCCCTGCGAAGAAACGCGGACGCTGTTTGTCAGCCCCCGGCAACCTGCTCACCCGAGGCGTTGATCCCAACGCGGCTGATCGAGCTTGCTCGAGCCGAATCTGATTGGCGCGTGTCGGTGGCAGCATACGAAGCGCTCGCCGAGCTACCAGGAAGGTACGGCCTCGAGGCCGGCACTGCAGTGCTTGATCGCGGCATCGGTCCGCCGGATTTCCAAGCGCCGCGTCTGCATGTAATCGTGGCCGCGCTCAGGGCGCTCGGAAGCAAGACCGGACCGAACCATCCAGCGCAGCTCGATCGCTGGCGGCTCACTTTGATCGGGTTGGGGAGGACGGTCGAGGAACGCGGCGTCGGGTTGGCGCACTGCGAGGTCGCGGTCGCTCTGGACGCGCTCGGAGGTACGTTGGCCAACACGACTCAGTGCGGTCTGGGTCGAGTGGGACCAAGTGAGCAGATGCGGTTTGCGGTTCGCGCTCTGCTCCGTCACAAGACCGTGCGACCCGCCGACGTCGCTCTAATTGAACAGGCTGGAGGTCGTGCTTGGGAGGATTTGCTTTCCGGCAGCTGGAGCCATGCCCCTGACGTGCCCGCTCGCGTTGCTATGTTTGAGAAAGCTCTGAGAACCGACCGAG
Source organism: uncultured Sandaracinaceae bacterium (assembly GCA_964635815.1). Taxonomy (GTDB): domain Bacteria; phylum Myxococcota_A; class Polyangia; order Polyangiales; family JADJQN01; genus CAZWQH01. The sequence goes on along the minus strand of CAZWQH010000094.1, from coordinate 6,837 downwards.
AAGGCGTGCTGACCTCAGCGTGCGAGGGTCTGGAGAGCCTGGCACCCAAACCGGAAGAAGTGAGTTTACTCACTCCGCTTGATCCGCTTCTCGCACACGCGTTGACGCGTCTCAATGACCGAAACGCAATCGAGGGCGTCCTTGCGTGTCTTCGGGGCGCCGAGGTGTTTCGCGCGCAGTTGACCGCTATCAACGCAAGACCGCTCGCCCGTCACTGGCACCCACTCGTTCGAGCGGCAGCGATAGGCGTGCTCGCCAAAACCGGTGTCTCCGTTCCGCAGGCGACGCAACGGGAAATTCCGAACCCGATCGATGCGGCGGTTCGGCTGACCGTCGGCGCAAAGCCGAAGGTCCTCATCGAAACCAGCACGGGCTCACTCGAAGTCGAGCTTCGCGACGACATAGCTCCGACGACGGTCGCCAGGTTCTTGACGTTGGTCGACCGAGGCTTCTTCACGAATCTCGCATTCCATCGCGTGGTGCCAGGCTTCGTCGCGCAGGGCGGGGACCCCCAGGGTGATGGATATGGGGGACCCGGATACGTGATCCGCTGCGAGAACACAGTCGACCTGCCTTTCGAGCGCGGCACGCTCGGAATGGCGCTCGCCGGCCGCGACACCGGCGGGAGTCAATTCTTCATTGCGCAGGGAGCCTTTCCTCACCTCGATGGTGAGTACAGCTCGTTCGGTCGAGTCATTCGAGGCATCGATGCGCTCGACCGCCTGATCGAAGGCGACAGAATCCTTCGCATCACACGAATCCCATGAATGCACAGCTACGAGCCTGCACTTTGCACAAGGGGCTTTCCGCCGTGCTGAAGAAGCAATAGGTTGTACGCGAAATGGCAGAGGACTTTTACCGGGAGCTCGGCGTCTCGAAAACGGCGAGCGCGGACGAAATCAAGAAGTCCTACCGGAAGCTCGCGAGGGAGCTCCACCCGGATCGAAATCCCGGCAACAAGAGCGCAGAGGAGCGCTTCAAGAAGGTCGCGTACGCGTACGACATCCTCTCGGACAAAGAGAAGCGCCCGTTGTACGACGAGTTTGGCGAGCAGGGACTGAGCGCCGGGTTCAACCCCGAGCAAGCGCGCGCATACGCACGCTACGCAGGTGCTGGAGGCGCTCGAGGAGGAGCACGCCAAGTGAACGTCGAAGACATTTTCGGCGGCTTCGACGCGTCTTCCATTGGTGACATGTTCGGTGGTCGCGATATCGGAGACATCTTCGGTCAGCAATCGCGCGGTGGAGCTCGAGGGCGACGACGTGGGCGTGCGGGAGCCGACGTGAGCGCTGGGGTGAAAATCTCGTTTGCGGAGTCGATGCTCGGCGGAGAGAAGGAGCTGATCGTTCGCGATCCCCGAGGAAAGACGGATCGCACGGTCAAAGTGCGCATTCCAGCCGGAGCACGCACGGGCTCGAAGTTGCGCTTGCGCGGCCAAGGAGCGGATGGTGCGGACGGAGGTCCGAGCGGCGACATGTTGCTCGACATCACCGTGGAGGATCATTCGCACTTCAAGTGGATGGGGGACGAGCTCGTGCTCGAGCTTCCCGTTACTCCCAAAGAGCTCTACGACGGCGCGAAAGTGCGCGTTCCCACTCCCGGCGGCGACGTCACGTTGAAGATCCCGGCGCGTACGCAATCTGGAACGCCGCTCCGAGTTCGGGAGAAGGGCGCGCCACAGCGCGGCGGAGGCAGATCGGATCTGATCGTTCGCTTGATGGTGCGAATACCAACCGACGATCGCGCCGAAACACAGAAGGCCGTGGACGAGCTGTCCACAACCCTTGGTGACGTTCGCGAAGCCGTCAAAATTTAGCGATCACTCGAACGCTGGGATGCCGGTGATGTCTTGTCCGACCACGAGCGTGTGAATGTCGTGCGTGCCCTCGTAGGTGTATACCGTTTCGAGGTTCATCATGTGACGCCCGATCGGGTACTCGTACATGATGCCGTTCGCTCCGAGAATGTCGCGTGCCATGCGTGCGATCTCGAGCGCCATGTGGACGTTGTTTCGCTTCGCGAGTGACACCTGCGCAGGCGTGATCTTGCCGCTCTCTTTCAGCTGGGAGAGACGAAGCGTGAGCAACTGCGCCTTGGTGATCTCGCTGACCATGTGCACCAGCTTCTGCTGCACGAGCTGATAGCCAGCGATGGGCTTCTTGAACTGGACGCGGGTTTTCGCGTAGTCGAGAGCAGTCTCGTAGCAGCTCATCGCCGCGCCGATGACGCCCCAACAAATCCCGACGCGTGCCTGCGTGAGGCACATGAGCGGGCCCTTCATTCCGGAGACGCCAGGGAGAATCGCGTCTTCGTCGACTTCGCAATCTTCCATCACGAGCTCACTGGTGACGCTTGCGCGAAGCGAGAATTTGTCCTCGATCTTATGGGCGGTGAAGCCCTTCGAATTCGTCGGGACGATGAACCCGCGAACGACGCCATCGACCTTTGCCCAGATGATTGCGATCTGCGCGATGTTGCCGTTGGTGATCCACCGTTTGGTGCCGTTGATCCGGTACCCAGTCTTCGTCTTCTCGGCTTTGGTGATCATGCCCGACGGATTCGATCCGAAGTCCGGCTCCGACAACCCGAAGCAACCGATCACTTCACCGCGCGCCATCTTGGGCAGGTAGCGTTCCTTTTGGGCTTCGCTCCCGAACGCCCAGATCGGGTACATCGCGAGCGAACTCTGGACCGAACAGAACGATCGCACCCCGCTATCTCCGCGCTCGAGCTCTTGAAGAGCCATGCCGTATCCGAGCGAGCTCATGCCGGCGCAGCCGTAACCCGTGAGGTTCGCGCCCAAGATTCCCATCTCCGCGAACTTGGGGATCAGGTTCATCGGGAACGTTCCGTCTTGATAGTGACGGCCGATGATCGGAACGACGTCGCTCTCGACCATGCGACGCACGTTGTCTCGAACGAGAAGTTCCTCTTCGCCCAAAAGCTCATCGACGTTGTAGAAATCCAACCCGCGAAATGCCATGGCGCGGGTCTACCAGATTCGCGCTTCAGCGCATCTGACGCTCGCAACCACGCCGCCGGTGGCGCTGACCGATCGCGTGGCCAGTGGATGGCGCCGCGAGGATCGTTAATCAGATCCTAGCGAACGTGAAACGTGGCGCGGTTGCCACAGAATCGAGGAATTTAGGCCGATCTACGCTTGGCACGTGATCTGCTCTGTCTAGGGGCATGAAGCCACAAGCCCTGATGAACATCGCACGCGCCACCACGCTCGTCGCCGCCTTCGCGTCGTTCTCCGTTGGCGCCGTTGGATGTGCGAGCCAGCCCACAAGCAAGGTGGCTTCCACGACTGGCTCCATTTCAATCCCGACCTTGTACGGATCCTACGCTCTGACCAGAGGCGAGTTCCCGTGGGCGCGCGTCTCGATCAAAGAGGAACGCGAGCTCGCGTTCGTGGCTCACAACGGAGAAACAGGGACCGGAGCGTATCGCGTAATCCAGGGTCCGATCTTCGGAAGATACCCGCAGACCATGGTCGCCTTCGGTGCGCAAGGGATCACGCGCTCGTACATCCTCGAGGGCTTTGCGGGCGGTGTGATGCGGCTCTACGATCTGAAGACGTTCAAGACCCTCGAGCTGTCCGCGTACGTGGCGCCACAAGAAGGGCCGACAGAACCGACGGTGCCGACTGAGCCCACCGAACCGACTGAGCCCACCGAACCGCCCAGCGAGTCGACCGAGGAATCCGGCCTCGACATCTAAGCTCGCGGAGTCAGAAACACACGGACGCGCTCGAGCTCTTCAGTGAGCGCGGGCGCGTATGCGCGTTCCTTGGGCGCCTGACCGGAAACATATCCAACGCGTGCGTCGAGCTCGTCGACATTCATCGCCACGTTCGCCCACCCAATCACGTTCCAGCGCCAAAGTAGCGGCATCGCGTAGTAGCCGAGCTTCCGTCTCGGTGCGGGTGTGTAAGCTTCGAAGCGATACGCCCACCCCCAAAAACGCTCGAAGCGAACACGGTCCCACACGACCGGATCGAACGGCGCAAGAAGTCGCACGCGGCTCGGCTGTTCTTCGGCGTCCTCTGGGCTTTCGCCCTCGGGCCAGTACCAATCCACTCCGTCAACGCGCACGCGTGGAAGCTCCGCTTTCGCCGCTTTGCAGGCTGCTCGGATTTCATCCGTCAGCTGCGGCGCGGAAGAACGGAGTCGCGAAGCGAGCGAGCCCAAGCTGCTGCCAGGCAGAGGTGCGTACTTCGCGATTGCTAGATCGAGAAGCGCACGCGCACGTGCGGCGGGTGTGCTTTCGATCGTTGCGAATGTGGAGGGCGCATAGACCCGAATACCAGCGTCTCTTCGCGCGACGCGTAAGAGGCCTCGGTACTGCATGCCGTCCAGCAGGTGGGTAGTCGCGTTGGAGGAGCCTCCCCAGTAGTTCGTGACCTTGCCGTGTGCGAAGTGAGCGTCCACCTCTCGCGGGTGGACCTCGCCGCGTTCGCGAACGAACTCCAGCACGCTCATCGCGTGCTTCTGGGTGGCCTTGGTCCAGCGCTTTCGCGGGACACGCGGATGCATCAGCGAGAGATGCCTGCGAGGCAAGAATCCGTAGTTGACGAAGAAATCTTCCTCGAGCGCCAGCTTCGGGTAGCTTCTTTCGAGGTCGCCAGCCCGATAGGACTCAAGGCGATGACGCAGAGTGAGGTCCTGGGCACGCGCGGGCGCGCGGATGGGGTCGGCCTGAACGAACCCGAGCTGGTCGATGGCGCTGGAGAGCGAGCTCGCGACAAAAAGACTCCGCTCGAGGGCGTAGTCCCGCAGGCGAGTTAGCGTTACGCGCGGCATCGACTTTCTGAGCTGGGAGTGGATGCTGAGCGTCGAACGAACGACTACCGGGCTGACGACTTTAGTAGTAACTACAGGTACTTACTTGTGGAGCTGACAGGGATCGAACCTGCGACCTCTAGAGTGCGATTCTAGCGCTCTCCCAGCTGAGCTACAGCCCCAAGGGAGCGGCACTATAGCGGGGAGCCCCAGAGATTCAAGCTTTGTAGCGCTCCCCTCGCGCAACGGGGTCGAGGATCTACTTGAAAACGACTCTCAAGTGCGACAAGCTGGATTTCGGTTCAACTCAGTGCGCGCAGCGATCACACGGAGCATCGAGAATCTTCGAAACAGCGTTCCGACAAACCGGTCCACGCTCTCTCGGATCGAAGGTTCGGTGGGGATAGAAGAAGATCGCACGCAGTTCGTTTGGTTCATCGTCGCTGCCATGGCCCTCCATGCAGCGGTGTTCGTCGGGAGTCGCGTGCAAGCGTCTGGATCTCGCGAAGCGCGGCTGGTCGAGATCGAGATGATCGCGCTCGCACCGCCCGCACCGCCTGTGCCCGCCGCGACCTCCGCCGTTGCTGCACCACTGACATCCACCAGGGCCGTTCGCGTCGAGCGACGAGCAGGTGTCGCACCGCAGACTGTGGCCGTGGCCGCTCCGATTGCGGCACCCTCCACGCTTCCGAGCACCGAGATCGCGGCGACAGGAAACGCGATCCCTAGCGCGGAACCGGCAGGCGAAGCGGGTCCAATCGCAAGCTCTACGGCCCCGGCCTCTCTGGAACCAAGTGCCAACGCCGTGCCGACCGGCATCGACGTTCGAGGACTGACGCGTGGCTGGTTTGGTGAGCTGAACTCCTATTTTGGCGGGCGCGCATTGCGAGCGTACCCGCGTGCTGCGCAACGCGAAGGCCTCGAGGGTATCGTCCTGATTGCGTTGGTCATCGACGAACAGGGCCGAGTTCATTCCGTTCGTGTGAAGCGATCGTCGGGGCATTCGGTGCTTGATGAAGCGGCGCTGAGCAGTGTGCGCGCGTTGAATGGTGCACCCGCGCCCCCCGGCGAAATTCATTGGGGCGCGCGCGAAATTTCTCTGCCGATCGACTATCGATTGAACTGACCTTATCGTTGCGCGCATGAGCACGCGAACGCGGGAGAACACGGTCAACTTCAGCGCTGGCCCTTCAGCGATGCCCACCCCGGCGCTCGATCACGCGCGTGAAGAGCTTCTGAGCTTCGAGGGCTCCGGCGCATCGATTCTCGAGCTGAGCCATCGCGCAAAGGAGTACGGAGGTGTTCACGAAGAAACGCTTTCGCTCTTGCGAGAGCTCATCGGTGTTCCGGATACGCACGCCATCCTTCTGCTCCAGGGCGGAGCCAGCCATCAGTTCGCGATGCTGCCGCTCAACCTGATTCATCCGCAGCGACCCGCGGACTTCGTGCTTACCGGAGTCTGGGCAGAGAAAGCATTCGCGGAAGCGAGTCTGGTGGGCCCTGCGCGAATCGCTGCGACAACGAAAGAGAACGATGCGCCGCTGTATCGGCGAGTGCCGCGTGACGAAGAGATCGACGTGGGTTCGAACGCTTCGTACCTGCACGTCACTCTGAACAACACGATCTATGGAACCCAGTTTCACTACGTGCCTGACCAGCGTGGCTCGGTCCCGCTCGTGGCGGATGCGTCCAGCGACATCCTCTCGCGACCGTTGGACATCTCCCGCTTCGGAGTGGTCTACGCAGGAGCGCAGAAGAATCTTGGTCCCACCGGAATCAGCGTAATCATCATCCGCAAAGATCTGATCGATAGCTCACGCACCAACATCCCGAAGATCTTCCGCTACGCGGTGCACGCGGCTGAGAACTCGCTCTACAACACGATCCCGACCTTCGCGGTCTATCTCATGCGCAACGTGCTTCGATGGGTAAAAGCAAATGGCGGCGCACTCGGGATGGAGAAACGCAATCGAAGTAAAGCGGAGCTTCTCTACAATGCGATCGACGCGCAGTCGGACTTCTATAGAGCGCCCGTAGAGCACGCGAGCCGCTC
>CAZWQH010000093.1:0-13280 GCA_964635815.1 uncultured Sandaracinaceae bacterium | reverse complement strand
CGTCCACAAAGGCAACATCATGAAGTTCACGGAGGGCGCATTCCGCAACTGGGGATACGAGCTCGCAGAGCGCGAGTTTGGCGATCACGTCTACACATGGGAGCAGTGGGAAAAGACCAAAGCAGCCAAGAGCGAAGACGCTGCCAACGCCGAACAGAAGGCCGCTCTCGCCGCCGGTCGCATTCTCGTCAAAGACGCGATAGCGGACATCGCGCTGCAGCAGGTTCTTACGCGACCGAACGAGTTCGACGTCATCGCGACCCTCAACCTCAACGGTGACTACCTCAGCGATGCGCTCGCCGCGCAGGTCGGTGGCATCGGTATCGCGCCGGGTGGCAACATCAACTACGTCACCGGTCACGCTATCTTCGAAGCTACGCACGGCACCGCGCCGAAGTACGCAGACAAAGACCAAGTGAACCCAGGCTCTGTCATCCTCTCAGGCGAGATGATGCTCCGGCATCTTGGTTGGCACGAAGCTGCCGACCTCGTGATCAAAGGCATGGACAACGCGATTGCCGCAAAGACCGTGACCTACGATTTCGCGCGCATGATGGAAGGCGCCACTCAGGTGAAGTGCTCTGAGTTCGGCGACGCGATCATCAAGGGCATGTGAGTGGCTAGGGCGCAGCAGTAATGCGCCACGTGTCTCGGCCGACAAACCACGCTCCGTTGCTGGACGATACGCCGATCATGCTGCCGAAGGAGGAATCCGGGGCGCATGCATCGCCGTTCTTCCATTCGGCGGTGGTCGCACTCGTAGGTACGAGCTGGAAGATCGCTCGCTCGGCGTGGTCGCGCCTCTCCCCGGTGTCGATGCGAACGATGCTGTCGCCTAGGGTTGCGTAGCCTCCCAACCCCGAGAAGGGCCAAGTTCCCGTTGTGGTGACGGGGGTGGTCGCTCCTGTTGCGAGGTTCATCGAGACCACGGTGCGCTCGTGCGTGAACGACATGTCGCTGACGCCGCCAGCGATCCATACTTCGTTCGAGCTCGGGCGAGGGAGCAGCATCGGGTTGGCGCGCGGACCGGGTAGCGTTCCAATTCGTGACCACGCGAGCGTTGCGAGGTCGAGCGACCAGACGTCATTGAGGACTCCGGGGGTCGGACCGATGCCCAATCCTCCCGCGACCACGACGGTATTTCCCATCGTGACGGCTCCGTGATTTGCGCGGGCGGGGAAGGCAGCGCCCGTAGTCGGCGATTCCGTGATGGAGGAGCCGTCGCCGGAAATGGTGAGAAGCGTCGTCCCGGCGCGTCCGCCAACGACGATGACCCGATCGCGCGCGGCATCGAAGTGCATGCTGTATCCCTCACTCGCGCCGGTGAGCTGCGCGCTTCCGAATCGCGTCCACAGGTTCGTTGCGGGATCGAAGGTCTGTAGGTATCGGTCTGCGAGGCTGACTCCGAGGATCCGACCTCCTGAGATTTCGCATGCCGCTCGAAAGTCCGCGGTTGCAAGATTCCTGCTGCTCGCGACGTCGGAAACGACTCCCTCGCGACTGGGCGCTACGGATATCTCCTGAACGATCCCGTAGATGGGCGCAAACGTGAAGACACGCCGGTTGATCGAGTCCGACGCGTAGACCTTTGCAGTGGGCACGGCGGCGTAACTTTCTTGGTGCAGGGTCCAGTCTCCTCCCGCGACAGGTACGGACCAAAGTCCAGGCGTAGAACGTTCGACACCGCGCGTATCGCGAACCGGTCGCTCAAGTGCGACGAAGAGGCGATCACCGGCGCCGTCGAACGCCAACCACGGCCGTGCGCCGAGGGCGAGTGTAACGGTGGGTGGCGCGTTGACGTTGGTAGTTCGTACGGTCCCCCCCCTCATTTCACCTGCACCGCGTCGCGACAATGCGGGCCCGAGTCTCAAGGCACCGGGTGTCGACACGTCAGGGAAGCCGTAAAAGAGCGTCTGAGCGCCCGGGCCATCGACTAGGCTGTCGAGTGCGGGCGCCCCCACGATTGTTCCCCCTTCACCCCAGGTTGCGGTTCCTGCGGCCACATCGATGGTCACCTCGAACGCTCGATTGGTTCGTTCGACGAGCACCCCGTTCGAACGTGTGAAGACTCCGTTCACGCCGAATCCGGCTAGAGACGAGAACGGGCTGGACGTCAAATGCGCAAGAACGACTTCGTCGCCCGCGATGTGAGCGGTGACTAGCTCGACGCTGTTGGACGTGCTTACGGAGAATACGTGGCGCGCGATTGCGGGAACCCACGTTGCGACTCCAGCGACGGTTCCGCGGAGCTTGGTCGACGTTGCCCATCGAACGGGCAGTGCAACGACAGACGGGGATGCGCCCTCGAAGCGGACCGCGGAGACTCGTTCAAGAGCAGGCGTCAGGGACTCGGGAACACTAAAGAGCGTGGCGGAAGCAACGTCGTAGAAACCGACCACCGAATGGAATCCGCCAACCGAAAGCTTCGCGTTCAAACCAGGAATCCCGTTGCACGCGACCGGCTCCGGGAAGGTGACTCCGGGGACATCCGGGCTCGACCTCGCGTCAAGCGGCGCGGCGGCGTCACGCAGCGGGTGCGCATCCGGAGCGATGCGGGTATCTGTGACAGAAGCGCCGTCGCTTGCGGTGGCAGCGGAGCCATCCGTCGAGATTGCCGAAGCGTCCGCCTCTGCCATGGGGAGCGACGTGGAGGATCCGCATGCAACCAAGAGCGTGAGTAGCGGAACGCCTACCAAACACCTGATCACCCGGGAGGGAAGCCACGTCATGGGCGGACTGATGCGCGCCCTGGCGAGAGCATTCATCCAGACGGCGACTTTAAGGGTCGCGCGTCGCGGCGGTCGCCACGACCGGGCGCTACTCGCGCGCGCCGGCTACCCGAAATAGAGTGCGGAGCATTTGGTATGTAAGACCCCAAACCACGCGTTCTTTCACGCGAAAGGCCGGCATCGGAAGTTCGATGCCGTCGCGCATGTAGCCATAGGTGGCGTCCAAATCGCCCCGGATCATCGGGGCGATCGGAGCCCAGATAGTCTCGGCGACCTCTCGATTGGGCGAAAGTGTCGCGTCGTTTCGAAGGTCGAACACGAACGGAGCGATCAGAAACGTCGTGCGGCGCATGGCAGGCATCGGGATCAAACGTCCGAGCAGATCCGCGTCGGTACTCAAGTCGAGGCCTACCTCTTCGAGGGTTTCGCGAACCGCCGTCGCCAGCAGAGACGCGTCATCTTGATCGCGACGACCGCCAGGAAAGGCCATGTGACCCGACCACGTGTCCCGTGGGTCCTCGGCACGCCGGATGAGGAGAATCTCTGGGCCAAGCTCAGGATTGCGCTCTCGTATGATCGCGGCGACCGCCGCGGTGGCAGTCCGCTCTGCGTCGGTTGCCCAATCGGGATGCACGAGGAGCTTGGAGCGGAGGTCGTCAACGCGTATCGGCACGAGGTCTGACGCCTACTCTACTCCGTCCCGGGGCCCGCCACCGCTACTCATCGAGCAGCGGAACCCGCCTACCGACGACCTGCTCCAGGTACGAACGGCGTTCCTCCATGATGCGCTGTCCACGCCTGTTGCCGAGCTCTGTTCCGACGCGAGCGAGCGGCACAGTGCGAATGACATGAACGAATGCATCTCCTTCGCCGTACCGGTCTTCCCAGTTGTTGAGCGTGAAAAGCGGAACGCCCGAAACGCCGTTCGGCTGCCAGCGACCTTCCGCCGACCGTGCCATCTCGACACGTACGAGCAGGCCGTCGCGCGTTCGTCCGTCGAACTCCGCAGAACCGGGCTCCGGATTCTCGCGACCCGGCAGGTACTTCAGTCCTTGGTTGGAAACCAAGTTGCCGAGCGAGTACGCGACGACGCATTTGCGTGTGCGAGACGGATCCTCTTCGAGTGGAATATCGAGAACGTCGACGCGCTGCACTACATGGGAGTGCTCGCCGAAAATGACGTCCGCACCTGCACGGCACATCGCCCGTGCGCTTCGGACTTGAACACCGCTCGGCACATTCTCGAGCTCGGCGCCCCAATGGATCATGACCACCAACGCATCGGCGCGTGCGCGAGAAGCGCGGAGAAGCTCCAGGTCACGACTCTCTTCGAAGACTGCAACGCGCGGTTGGTCGAGGGACGACCCGCGCGGGCCCCCGTTGAGCACCGACGTGAACGCGAGCACCGCTATCTTGGCGCCCCGGACGTCCACGAACTGAGCCTCACGAGCCGCCTCGTCACCCGCACCCGAGCCCACCGCGATCAACCCTGCCGCGCGCACGTGTGCTTTCGTTTCAAGGACACCCAGAATGCCTTGATCGTAGGCGTGATTGTTCGCCAGCTGAACGACATGGAATCCCACTAGCCCAAGCGCGCGGGCCACATCTGGCGGACCGTTCAGGATTGGCGGATTCATGCTTGCAGCGTTGCGCTGAGTTGCGAGCGGGGTCTCGAGGTTTACGAAGTTGACGTCACCGTGCGCCAGCACAGAGCGAATCCCGTCGAAAAGGGACGTGTAGCCAGCGCCTCCTTCGATATCGGTTTCAGCAAAACGAGCTGCCGACTGATTGACGCGCTCGTGGAGAATGACGTCACCGGTCGCCTGGAGAACGAACGAATCGGTTGTCTGCGCGAGGGGACCGGGTGTTGCTTCGGGACCTCGAGTCACAGCCTCACCACGCGGCGCGGGTGCGACAGGTGGAGCGAACGATCGGACAGGACGCTCTGGCGCCACTTGGGTCGTATCTGTGGGTCGGTTCTGAGACGTCGCGCGGCGGGCATGATGGATCGCCAGCAGAACGACCACGACGGAGAGGAGCCCACCGAGAAGATCTCTGGCTCGACCCAATTGCCAACGGCCTGCAGGTCGGAACCAAAGTAATTTGCGCGTCGCGTCTTGTGTCATCGAACTGCGAATGGTGGCGGAGTCGTTGTAGCCGGGTCCAGTTTCGAGAGTATTTGTAGCTTCCTTGCGTCTCTGGGTCGGCTCGGATCAGCGCGGCCGCTAGCGGCTTTCGCAGCTGCGCGCCCCGGGGAGTTTGCTAGGGTCCCCGCGTGATTCCTCGATACACCCCAGCCGACATGACCGAGCTCTGGTCGTCTGCACGGAGATACCAAACTTGGTTCGATGTCGAGCTTGCGGCATGTCGCGCCATGGAAGACGCCGGGATCGTTCCGCGTGGCACCGCAGACGCGGTCGCACCCGTGCGTGCGCAGCTCGTCCCGGCCCGAATCGACGAGATCGAGAAGACGACTCGCCACGATGTCATCGCGTTTCTCACGCATGTCGAAGAGCTCGCCGGTCCGCCCGCGCGTTGGCTCCATCGCGGGATGACGTCATCCGACGTGCTCGACAGCGCGCTCGCCATTCTCTGCCGTGATGCGAGTGACGCGTTGCTGCCGCGAATGGACACGCTTCTCGCAGCATTTCGTAAGCGCATCGAAGAGCATCGTCACACCGCGATGATCGGACGGTCTCACGGCATTCACGCTGAGCCTGTGACGTTTGGTTTGGCACTTGCGGGTCACTATTCAGAGCTCGTGCGAGCTCGTCATCGGTTGGTCGAAGCGCGCCGTCAGATTGCGGTTGGAAAGATTGCGGGCGCGGTCGGGACCTATTCGCATCTGACTCCGGCGATTGAACGCGCGACGCTTGAGTCACTTGGGCTCGCGGCCGAAACTGTTTCGACCCAGATTGTCGCGCGTGATCGACACGCGGCGTGGACAAGCGCGTTGGCGCTCTGTGCCGGATCGATCGAACGCTTTGCAACGAACGTACGGCACTGGCAGCGAACCGAAGTGGGTGAGGCGGAAGAAGCATTTGCCGTAGGGCAAAAGGGCTCGAGCGCGATGCCCCACAAGCGCAATCCGGTCTTGAGCGAAAACCTTTGCGGCCTCGCTCGGGTAGTGCGGGCTGCCCTGATTCCAGCAATTGAGAATATGGCGCTCTGGCATGAGCGCGACATCAGTCATTCTTCCGTGGAGCGGATGCTGCTTCCTGACGCGGTGTCTACCCTCGCGTTCATGCTCGATCGCACCAAGGGGCTTGTCGAAGGTCTCGTCGTTTATGGCGAGCGTCTGTCGCAGAATCTTGCGCGAAGCGGCGGGCTTTGGGCGAGCGAGGGCGTGCTGCTCGAGCTAGTGGGAACAGGCCTTGCGCGACAAGAGGCCTACGTGCTGGTGCAACGAAACGCCATGAAGGCATTCCATGGCGAGGGCGCATTCCTCGAGCTGCTTTCGCAGGATGCCGACATCTCGGAGCGAGTAGCCAATGCAAAGCTCGCCGCGTGTTTCGATTCGGAGCACGTTCTTAAACACATTGACGCGATCATCGATCGCGCGCTCGGAGCAACCTCATGACGGTCACATACGATGCTCTTCGCGAAGGGCTTACTCACAGTCTCGAAAGAACGGACCTCGAGATCGGTCAGAAGTACGAGGGCAAGGTGCGCGATTGCTACTCGATCGACGGCGCCCGAATCCTAGTCGTGTCGGACCGCATCAGCGCGTTCGATCGGGTTCTTGGAACGCTGCCATTCAAAGGGCAGGTCCTGAACTCTGTGGCGAAGTGGTGGTTCGAGGACACGAAGAGCATCGCTCCGAATCACGTGATCAGCGTGCCTGATCCCAACGTGATGATTGGTGTCGAGTGTCGTCCTCTGGAAGTCGAGATGGTGGTGCGGTCGTATCTCACCGGTGTCACCTCGACGAGCATCTGGACGCACTATGAACGCGGTGAGCGAACGTTCTGTGGTCATCCGCTTCCGGAGCGTTTGCGAAAAAACGATCCGTTGCCGAAGCCGATCCTCACGCCAAGCACGAAAGCTCCCAAGGGCGACCACGACGTGAGCGCGTCGCGCGAGCAGATTCTCGCGATGGGCAAAGTCACCGCTCGCGAGTTCGATGCGGCAGGTGAGTACGCGTTGGCTCTGTTCAAGCACGGCCAGACGCGCGCGCTGGAACGCGGGCTGATGCTTGTCGACACGAAGTACGAGTTCGGCGTAACTCCCAAGGGAGAGATTATCGTCATCGACGAGATTCACACTCCCGATTCCTCGCGCTACTGGTTCGCGGAGTCGTATCCGACGCGTCACGCGGCGGGACTCGAGCCCGACTCGTTCGACAAAGAATACGTTCGGCGTTGGCTCTCTGGAGCCGGGTACAAGGGCGAGGGTCCACCGCCGGTTCTTCCTGACGATGTCCGCATCGAAGCAGCGCGCCGCTACATCGAGGCGTGCGATCGCATTTGCGGGCGTCCGTTCGTTCCGAATCTGGAGGAGCCAATCGGGCGAATCCGTCGTAACCTGGCGCCTCACCTCGGACAAAACGCATGAAAGCCAACGTCTACGTAACTCTCAAACGCGAAGTGCTCGATCCTCAGGGTGACGCGGTCGCGCGCGCGCTTCGTACCCAAGGCTTCGCGAACATCAAAGACGTCCGCGTCGGCAAGCTCATCGAAATCGAAACCGAAGGCGCAGTCGACAACGCTGCGCTGAAGAGCATGTGCGAGCGCTTGCTCGCGAACGCTGTCATCGAGGACTTCCGAATCGAAACTCTGGACGCGAAGTAGAGCTGTATGCGTCCCTGGATAATTCGTGAGCTCGTGATCGGCGTGCTGTTCGGGGTGTTCGTTGCCATCGGCGTTGCCACCGTGTTAATCCCTGGCCTGCGCACAGCACCGGACCCCGCGCCCGAGGCGCTTGAGCGTCCCGCGACAAAAACGCAATAAAATCCGCACGATTGCGCTGCGTTGGCAATTCGCCAAGGGCAATGGGATCGCGCACAGTTAACCGCCGTGCAGTCCAAACACTCCAGCACCCCAGCCGCCCTTCTGGCGATGACCCTGCTGTCGTGTTTTGGAGCACACACCGCTCGTGCGCAGAACGCTTCAGGCCCAGACGAGCGTCCGGACGGGACGAGTCTTGTGTGCGCGGACGATGCCGACTTCGTGCCCGAGCCGCCGGTCGTAGATCTCTCGACACTCACGGATATCGGAGTGCTTGAACTCGCGCGAGGCGTGGTCTCGCGGAATCCTTCGCAAGCAGCAGAAGCGTTCGGCGTGCTCGCGACTCGGCTTCCCAGTCTCGATGACCGGTTCGCGCTCGAGGAGGGCTACGCATGGCAGGCCGCGGGCCAGTTCGAGAAAGCAGCCCTCGCGTTCACGCGCGCGATGAGATCCATCGATCGGCGGGTTCAGGTTCTATCGGAAGTCGCGAGTCTCGAGTGCGCGCTTCATCAGTCGGGTGCCAGTGTTTCGGTCGCGGATGTCGATCGCTTGTACGCCGCGTACCCGAAGCTTGGCGGGCGCGACCGTTTCGATGTGCTCTTGGCGCTCTCGCTCGCGGAACACGGAGACCTTGCCGCTGCCGAGTTGCTCTCGCGTCGGGTTCTGGCCAGCGCCGAATCCGGTCGCTCGATGCGGGTTGCCGAAGGACTGCTTACGGAGATCTATGCGATGCGCGGCGAAACATGGTCGCTCAGCGTCGACGAGGAGCTTGCTCGTGCGAGACGACTCGCCGAGGTTGGCGACCGCAGCGATGCGGACGCGGCGCTTCAGGAGCTGATCACGCGTGACTCGGTTCCGGTGAAGACGCGCGCTGTCGCGATCGGAATCATGGCGGAAGTCGCCAAGCGCTACGGATCCTACGTCGACGCCTCCGCGCTTGGGCAGCGAACCAAGCTGGCCAAAGATGCGGACACGGACTTGGCGGCGCATGCGCGTGACACAACCTCAGCGATGCGCGACATCGGAGCACTTCTGCGTGGTCGTGAAGTCAGCGCTTTGACTTCAGGCGAGCTCGTTCGTCTCGCGGTGATCGCAGCACGAGCCGGCATTCGCACAGTCACGGCGGAGGCTCTTCAATCGCTCTCGGGGCGTGACCTCTTGGATTCGGAACGGTTCGACGTTGCGATCGAGTGTCTTGGGGTCGCGGATCAGCAAGCGGTAGTTCTGCTCGCACAAGTTGCATCGAGCCCGACGGCTCCTGCGGATCTTTCGACGGCCGCGCACTTCCATCGCGGCGATGCCCTCTTGCGACTTCGACAACGGGCCGAGGGATCCGCGGCGTTGCGCGGCGTGAGCGCTCGCGACTCCAAGTGGCCCCGATGGTATCGACATCTTGCCGAGCTATCGCTTGCCTACTCACCGGGAACTACGAGCGAGACCGAGTCTGACACGGAGACGAGTCGTCAGGCCTCCCGGTGTGAGAGCTGCGAACAGGCACACCGAGAGCGCGTTAGCAAAGCTCACGACGAGCTGGTAGAGCTCGAGGAAACGTACGGTCGCGCCCTCCCGTGGATCGCCCGTGCTCGCGTGCTGCTCGAGCTCGAGGACGAGGACGCTGCCAGAGACGAGCTTTACGAAGCAGTCGTCGCTGTTCGTGCAACGGAGAGCGGTGGCGGTCGCGCGCGCGGTCTCGATGCGGTCCTCGGCGGGGAGCCTGAGAGTTGGATCGGTCGCCCCACGTTGCCGACCAACAAGCGCTTACGCGCCATGTCGAAGGCGGGCCGCGCGGCACTTGCGAATGTTCTCACGCTTCTCGACGAGATTGGCCCGGCTCGTGCGCTGGGCTTTGATCCCGAGCCTGCGTGGATTCCGTACGAGGCCGAGATTTCGGCAGCCGCTGAGGCTCATGACGTCGACCCGTATCTGCTTCGCGCGGTGATGCGCATCGAGAGCGTTCAGGATCGGACGATTCTTTCCCCCGTCGGCGCTATCGGACTGATGCAAATCATGCCGCGCACGGGTCTGAGGATTGCCGCGGCTCGAGAGCTACCGCGATTCACCGTGTTGGACTTGTTGCGACCTTCGACGAACATCGACTTTGCCGCCTGGTATCTTCGCTCGCTGCTCACGCGGTTCGACGGTCGCATTCCGCTCGCGGTGGCTGCTTACAACGGAGGCCCTCACAACGTACGACGTTGGATGGCAACTCATTCGAGTGCCACACCGCTTGCAGCGTTCCTCGAAACAATTCCGTTCGAGGAGACAAGGCGCTACGTGCGTCGAGTCATGGGTGCGTACGCTTCGTACCGCGCGGACGCGCACGAGCCCCCACTCAGGCTCGATCCCACTTTGCCGCCCGTCCGTGAGGACTCGGTCGGGTTCTAACTCCGAGCGCTACAGCGACGTCGGAGTCGCTGGCTCGTAGACCAACGAACGGAGGAACGCTTCCGACGCTTCGCGTGCCTCTTCCGTCACAGCTGCTGGATAGACGAAGTCGAGCTCGACCATCATGTCGCCCGCAGCAACAACGATGCTGTCCACCGCGAGCTCTGTCGGCCCTTCGAACGAATCATAGGGGCTGAGCTCACGGAACCGACAACCGTTGGCGGTCCCGACTCGGTGCGCGGCAGCGTGGCGCTCCTCGCACACGCTGCGAACGGCTCGCTCGATGTCTCCAGGGGTTCTCCGGAAGAACGTGAGCGCGTATGCGATTCCACGATGAGCTTCGCTCACGTACTTGACGAGCTCCACGTCGTTCTCGAGTCGCTCCGTCGTTCGTGCGGGGGTGCCAGGGAGGCTGACGGAAATCTCTCGGGCCTCGGGCGGTCGGAATGAGGCGACCGCTTGCTGGAAGAAGCTCGGTGCCGCGCCCAGACGAATCGATGACTCGAAGCGTCGGCGGAGCTCCTGGTGCGAGTCGGTGTGCTCAGTAGGCGTTGTCCAGACCGTCTTGAGCAGGACGCTGCCATGGAGAGCGAGCATCGTATGCAGAGTTATGGCGGTCCCTCGACTCGAGCCGACGACCGTGAACTCACGAGCGGGAACAGCAGAACCCTGAACGCTTTGGAACGATGCCGAGCTGATCGCGCTTGCCGTTCCGCTCACACGTTGGGCCATCAGGTTGGCAATGCCCTCGGCGAGCTTCTCAAGCACTGTCTCCGGCGAGCGATAGAAAATCACGCGCTCGATTGCAACCGTTGCCTCGAAGGAGGGATCGATTCCGGCTGCGTAGGCGATCTCCTCGCTTGCTAAGACGCTTCGTCGTGGCGCGCCGGGCATCTCAACGGAAATGCCATGCTCGAGATTCGCCTCGCGCCAACTGACGGTCACGTTCGCTGACCCGGTGTTGGGAGACGCGCCTCCGCAACCGAGGAGCACGAGGAGAGCAACAGACATCAAGCGAGTGTTGGGCCGCATATGCGAGCGCAATCTTGCATGCAGCTGCCCCAATGCAATGTGCTGCTGCGACAGATCGTTGCTTGCCGAAGCGAGCGCGTATGCGCCCGCTACGGGGGCGGTGGAATCGATTGCATCGTCAGTCGGGCACTCGCCACCCAGACGCCCGATGCAATGATCAGGACACCACCCAGCAGCACTCCTGCGGTGAGCTTTTCATCCAAGAATGCGTAGGAAATCAACACTGCGGAGATCGGCTCGCAGTATGCGAGCACCGAAGCTGTCGCTGCACCGACGCGGCTCATGCCCTTGATGAACAGCCAGCTCGCTAGCGCACCTGGAATGGCCGCGCCGCAGACGACGTAGCCTAAGCCAGAGGCGCCGTTGTCCAGCGCGTGTGTCAGAGCGGGACAGACGATCGCCGCCGCGATCGCGCTTTTGATCATGTGCGCGCGAGCCGCTCCGATCTCGGGCGTTAAGACGCGCGCAGTGAACACATTGCCCGCGTAGCCAATTGCACTGAGCGCAGCGAGCGAGGCCCCGACCATATCTGTCTGAGTCATGCTGCCGTTCCACGGCTCCATGACGATGGCGAGTCCAACTAGCGCGACGAGCGCGCTGGGGATGGCGCCTCGCAGCCTTTCACCGACGATGTACGGCGCGAGCAGTGCGACCAGTACGGGCGCAAGGTAGTGCGCAAGGACCGCGATAGGGATACGCGTCATCTGGAGCGCAGCGAAGAAGGAGCCCACATTGATGAGCTCAAGCACGACGCTGACCGCAAGAATCCACCACACTCGCTTCGAGTACTTGGGAGTCACCGCATCCAAGCGGATCAGCGGAACAGCGAAGAGTGCGTTTCCGGCGAACGAGATCGCCGCACAGGTGATGGGCGGGAGGCCCGATTTGCGAAGAAACCAACCCCACGAGCCCCAAAGCGCTGCTGCGAAGGCAACCTGTGCGACTGCGGCCTGCTTTGACGTTCGGCTGGTTGGCGTGCTCACGGACGGGCAGCAGCTTGCGGTCGAGATGCAGTCGCTCCCGCGGGCGGGGTAGTTGGGGCGATTGGTGTCGCCATGCGGGTTCCGAAGTCGGCCGGAATGATCGAAACGCCGGTCGGTCCTGCGATTGGCGGTCCCGCGCGAACGAGCTCGCTCACGATTCCAAAGCTGTGTCGAAAGCGGCGCGATTCGAGACCTGAAATGAAATCCGGAAAGGAATGAATCACGTAGTGCCAGTCGACGCGACTCGGGTTCACGAGGCGTGGATGGTGCACCGTTCGGATCAGAACGCTCCGCGCATCCGTCGGCAGCGCCTTCATGTTGGCAATGAAGCTGTTGCGGTAGGGAAAGAACTGCTCTGCGTTCGAGGTGTAGACAATGCGAACGGGGAGATTGAAGCGACGACACGCCTCGGCGACCGCGGTGAGGGTTGCGGTGCCAGTGAGATCACCATTGCGCGCAATGACGCGGCCGGCGGCGAACAGCGCTTTGATCTTCGCATACATGGCGTCGTCTCCGATCCATGCGACGGGGATGCCTCCGTGCTGGGCTCGAACCATGCGCGTGAGGTATCGATGAATCCAAGAGCGTGTGGATCGGAAGTGTTTGAGGATCGCGCCTTTTCGCGGATCGTCGGCGAAAGCGTCCTCGAGAAGCTGTCGTGACGCCCGTTGCGAGGCGTCGCTGAAGCTTTCCACGAGAGCTTCTCGCGTCGCCGCGTTTCCGATCAGTACGCGGTAGATTTCGTGAACCAAAGGCTGACGCGGATCGTAGTCTACGAGGAAGACGAGCTGCGCATCTGCCGCGGCCGCCATCGTGTAGTTCTGATCGGAACCGACTCCGATGTAGACGCCGCCCAATCCGTTGATCGTCGGATAGAGCAAGTCGTGGCGATACTCGTTGCTGACAGGGTAGTGACGAGGCGGGACCGGTGTGCCTTCGTTCGGAATGCCATCGACGAGGAGTGCGGCATCTGGAGTGAGTGCAGTGACCTGCGCGTTCGCGGGAGGAGCGCCGATGAGGACGAACGACAGAAAGGTCGCAACGAAACAGAGGTGTTTCATGGCGAGTCGGTAGCATACAGCGGCACAAGGGGAAGGCGTGCGTACGGAACCGACGCTATAAAGCGCGATGCGTTTCAAGCAGCTCCTCATCGCGACAATCGCAATCTCGCTGGGGCTTTCGTTTCCGTGGTCGCCCGAGGGCCA
>CAZWQH010000092.1:0-13317 GCA_964635815.1 uncultured Sandaracinaceae bacterium | reverse complement strand
CATCGCGCGCGCCGCGATCGGCGACATCGACGCGGCCGCCGGCAACGCCACTTCCGCGCTCGAGAGTTACCGCCTGGCGACGGCCTTCGACGACGCAACCGATGCGGTTTGGATCAAGTACGCCAACGCGCTCATCCGCGCGCGGTCATTCGTCGACGCAGAGACCGCATTCGAGAACGCGCTCCGGCTCTCGCCACGTCATTCGGCTGCTCTCAACGGCATCGGCGTTGCGCGCTTGAATCGCGGCGACGCAAAAGGTGCGAAGGAGTTCCTCGAACGCGCGGCGGCCGCGGATCCGAATGACCCGCGACCACGGATGAACCTGACTCTCGCGAACGCGCGGTTGGCAGCGGGCGCAAAGTAGTCGCTCGCAACGCTCGCTGCAGTCAGCGCTGGAAGGTCAGTTCACCGCGAACGGGGTGTACTCGGAGGCTATCTCAGCCGGCGTCGTTTGATAGATCCGCACCGAATGCCAGTTCGGCGAGTTCTCGGATGTCGCCAGCGAGAGAAGACCGATGTCCGCGTTGCCAAACGGGTTCAGCGTCGTGTACTCGCAGACCGAGCGCCCTCTCGGCAGTGCGTGGCGGACGACCGTGTGGCGCAGTGAGTCGACTGGTTTCCGTCGGACCTGAATGGACGCGGCCCACTCTACAGCCGACAGTCCGGGACACTTGTAGGTCGAACTGAGGATCGCAACGACTCGAGTAACCCGCGCCGCTCCGAACGAGAAAACGAGCTGGTTGCGGCTCCATGCCGCGCGAGAGCCAAAGTCAGGCGCGCTCAAACCAGCCGCGACGTTCTGCATTTCAGCACGCGAGTAGCCGGGCACGAATGTTTCGTAGTCGAACGCAGATTCGATGTCCGCGTTGCGTGACACGGGAATCGGACTAATCGCGATCGAGTATGCGCCGCGAAGCTTCGCTCCGTCTTGCGCGGATCGGATGAGGAACGAAGCGGTCCTGCCGGCAGCGATTCCTATCGTCGTCGTGTACACGCCATCCCGAGAAGGAACCAACCGTGTGGATCGTGCACCGTCCTCACTTAGAAGCACTGGCACGAACGGCGCCGCTACCGTCACGCGGGCGATTCCGACGACTTTGCTCGACACCTGAATCTCGGTCTGTCCTGTCGCGGCCTCACGTATCATGACGGCGTCGTGTCCCGCACCGGAAGCCACGTGAGCTACGACTCCGGATTTGAACTCCGTCGAGTACGCGTTCGTTTCGTACGCAGCGCTCAGGGAGAGGCTCCGAACATGGAGCGGCTGGAACAGCCTCGCGCAGCGGGAATTTGAAGCCGATTCGTCCTGGCTCGAACCAGGACTGAGGACCCGGTTCCTGGCAAAAGCGACGATCGAATCCGTGGCGTTCCGGTTGAGACAGTCGCGGTCCGTCGCGAGCGCTGTGGCACCGACCGACACCGTCCATTCGCCAATCAGCGCAGGCGAAGCGGACGACAATCCCGGTATCGGCACCGCAATGCTGAGATGCGGATCCGCGACGTCTTTGCTCACGCCCTCCGGTACGAGCACTGAAACCGATTCCCCACCAGGTGGCGTCACCCAGATGCCAATGGCATCCGCGCGCGCATAGTCGAGCTCAACGGCGATCGTCGCCGAACGCGCGACAGCGCTTTGGCCGGCCGTTGCACCGCCCACACCAAGATCGCTCGGTCCGACAATCCACTTCACCTCAGCGGTCGGTGGCCGATTTCGATCTCCCGTGACGGTCAACGGTTGCGCAAGACTGAGACGGTGCGTCCTCGTTGCACGGTCCGCTCTCTCCGCGTCGGCAGCTTCGCCGCCTTCGAATGCCCCGACGCACGGTTCCTCAACGCAGAGCCAGTTTTCGTCGTCGGGGGAAAGTGACTCCGTGCTGTAGGCGACGCAGGCGCACAACGAAGAAAGGGCACCTAAAGCTGCGCGCAAGATGATGCCTCGAGTGTTCATGCTGTCAGAGTCCGCAAGACGCGTACCTCATCAGCGACTACGGAAACTAAGCCGATCTTAATCTTCTGACGTGCAGGGAAACTGGCGACTCTTCCTGGGGTATCCGGCGTCGCTAGCCGTCAGCGCTCGCGCTCGCGGTGAGCTGGCGACGCTTCTTAGCGTGTCCGGCGCCGGCACCCGTCAGGCAGCGTCAAGAAGCTTCGAAGATGAAGTCGAGCGCGAGGGGGACCTGAGCTTCCAACATGGGAAGCCCGCCTAGGGTGCGATAACCCAACGCAGAGGCACGCGAAAGAAACGGCGTCGGTTCAGGACGTATCACCACGTCCACCGCAAACGCGTTCTTGCGCGCGGGGGCGAGATCGCATGGAACCTCGTTTTCAGATGTTCCGATCATTCCGAGCGAGGTCGCGTTCACCACGAGATCTGCATCCGCAGTTCGGGAATCGGCGACGGCAACATCGAAGCGCGGATAGAATCGCTCGACGCGGCGAACGAGCATCTCGGCTCTTGGACGAGTTCGATTGTAGATGCGAATCGTGCGCGCTCCTCGATACGCGAGAGCGAGCGCTATCCCTGCGGCGACGCCGCCCGCGCCGGCGATAAAAACATCTCGACCGCTGGGGTCGAAGCCCGCCGCACGTGCCGCGGCGACGAAGCCTTCTCCATCGAGATTCGTACCCCCAAATCCTCCACGTGCATCACGCCGAAAAACATTGCACGCGCCGGACTGCTCCGCATCGGGAGAACGAAACCGGAGCAAGTCGAAGGCCGCTTCTTTGTGAGGCAACGTTACGAAGCCGCCTGCGAAGTTCGCAATCGCGTTCAACGTCGAAAACACCTCGGTCAGATCTGACGCGCGGACATGCATTGGAACGAGCACTGCGTCCGTTCCGCGCTCTCGTAAGGCAGCCGCTACGAGCTCGGGGGACCGCGCCTGACGGATTGGGTCACCAATCACAGCCAGAACCGCCGTCTCACCGGTGATTTTCCAGGCTGATGCCTTGCTCTCCATATCGCGCTCCTATCGGCGCGTGCTCGCGCGAACGTAGTGTGCAGTCAGCTGTGCGATGCGATCGCCGCACTCATGCGTTGGATGATCGCAGGTTGCTGGATGTTCGCGGCCGCTGCAGCACGCACTTCGATGACGTCGGTGACCTGACCCTGCACCTGAAACGAAATGGTCGCTCGCAGATGCGAGTCTCGATTCACCATGAAGCGGAAGAACCCCATCTCCCACAGCGTGGGCTGGACGACGAGAACTACGGGCTCACTCCCCGTCGAAGGAACGAACCGCGTGTTCGGAAGCTCGTTATTCAGACGGGAGAGGTAGGCGTTCTGCACGGCAACACGCGTGTCGATATACGAAGCCTGGTCGCTCGGGGGTTGCGTCGCGAGCCACTCGGCCTCGCTGCGGCCGCCCCACGCTGGTGCGCTGGTGTCGAACACCACGCCGATCACGGGAGCCGTCGCGAACGCGCTCGGAACGCTCTGCTGAATGATTCGGTACGGGCCCCCACACGCAGCCAAGAGCACTACGCCGACAAACAGCGAGAAGCTACGCGTGTGCAGTTCGCCACGAAATGATTTCATGCGCGCAGACTATCAAAAAGTCGTCGCTGTAGGGGCAGGATGCTCCTTCGCAACGAAAGCTACGACCATCGCGATCCCCGCAGACGAGAACGACGAAATGCGCGCGATCAATGCGAGTGAGACAGCTCGAGCACGATCCAGATCGATGACGTCGGCAAAGATGGCGTACGCGCCCTCGTTGAAGCCGACCTGGTTCGGTACGAAGTCTCCAAACGCTGCCCCGACCAGATGAATACCTTGCGCGCGCATCGCGACGTCCAGGGAGAGCGCCCCGCCGATGGCAAAAACGATGAGTCCGTACTGAAAGGTCTGCACGAGACGACCCAGGACCCCGTACCCGATGGCCGGCCACGGAACACGCGGGAGGCTCGCCATGGCTTCGTCGAATGCTGCGCCGCGCTCTCCAATGTGAAGGATCTTGCCGACTAGCTTGCTCCCGCGCGACTTGCGCGTAACGACGACGAGCACAGCGCCGACGATGAGCGTCGACAGTAGGTTGAACCAAATGAGCCCGTTCAGCGTCGACCAGAAGCCGACGCGCGCGCAAATCGCTATCGAGCAGCCGATACTGATGATTGAGTTCGCGAATAGGATTGCCGCCTGCTGCTTGAGCGCCGCGGCCGCAGTGAGTGCGCCTGGCACGTACTTCGATAGTGTCGTGGCGCGCGCGACCTCACCACCGGCGCGTCCGGCCGGCACAAAGGTCATCATCGCGTAGGCGAGTCCCGAAGAGCGAACCCAAGCGCGAAGCGGGACATTCTTGGCGCGGTCGCCCATCACTGAACGAGTCGCCAGCGCGTCACAGACGGCAATGAGCACGTCGCAAAGGATGAGAACAGGAAGCCAACGCGCCGATGAAGAGACGGCCTTCCATACTCGGTCCGCACCTTCGGCTTTCACGAGCGCTGTGACCGCGATCACCCCGACCGCGAGCAGGAATATCTTTCCGAATCTTGCGAATAGACTCTTTACGACCGGCCACACACCACGCGCAGGCGCAGGCGCATCGGGAGGCGATGCGCTGTCACCAAGAGGCTCGGTCTGATCCGTTGTGTCCACGAGGGTTAGAGTGCGAGGGAGACCGTAGGCGCGCGCTGACTACCTGCTGGTCGGGAAAGTACCTACGCGCGCAAATCGCGACGCGCGTTCCAAACTTTCGTAAACGCTTTTGCGTAACCTTCGACCGTGCTGCGTGACTGAGCGATCAGCGGACGCGTATGCGAGAACAAGACGATGGAGCTATCGAGCAACTCGCGTGTCACCGGGTATTTCGATGGGTCGTAGTTGACCCGCAAGTCCGTTCCGCCTTCGAGAGAAACGAACGGAGGACGGGTTCCGACATCGCGGAAAATCTTCTGCGCGGGAAGCGGGGCGCCCTGCCACATCACAGCATCGAGACCCGCAACGCGGAGCGCTTGAAGAAGCGCACTGCGAAACGCGACTGCATCCGTCTGAGCAACGCCAGCAGCTGCGAGATCGAATCGAACACGGAACTTATGGTGGACACTCATTGCGTTGGGACGCGACGGAGGAGGAATCACGCCAGGAAGATCCTTCAGCGCGTTCACAAGCCACGCTGCGTTCCCCTGAGCTCGCTCGGTGAGCTCGGGCAAGCGTCGAAGCTGCACACGAACGAACGCGGCCATCATTTCGTTGCCGCGATACATCGATCCCATCGCGAGCGAGTTCAATCCACGATGCCCGTCGAGCGGCATCTTCGGATCGTAGGCTTTGCGATCCTCGTCGTTCAGGTCTTGGCCGAAGTTCCGAACGCGGTTTGCGTGATGCCACGCTTCTTCGTCGTTGGTGACGTAGAGCCCGCCCTCACCGCCGCAGAGGTTCTTGCTCGACTGGAGCGAGAAACCGCCGCCATGCCCAATCGCGCCAACCTTCTTGCCGTTCCATGTCGCGCCGTGCGCTTGTGCAGCGTCTTCGACGATTCGGATCTCACGGTCTTTCGAACGTTTCGCGTTGTGCTTGGCAACAACCGCGAAGAGGTCATCCAAGTCCGCGGGAGCCCCGTGAACGTGAACCGGCATGATCGCTCGCGTGCGCGGAGTAATCGCCGCATCAACGAGCGCCGGATCGATAGTGCCGTCTTCGACACGGACATCTGCGAACACCGGCGTTGCGCCTTGAAGGGCAACCGACATCGGCGTGGCAACGAATGAATATGCAGGCACGATCACTTCGTCACCGAAGTCCGCGCCAGCGGCTGTCACTGCGACTTGCAGCGCGCTCGTCCCCGAGTGGGTGAGCAACGCATATTTCGCACCGACGTACGCAGCAAACTCGCGCTCCAGCGCAACGGCCTCCGGAGCAAACGAGCCAGAAAGAATCCCGCGCTCGAGCACTGCGAGCACCGCCTGCTTCTCGTCATTCGTGATGATCGGCCAGGCGGTGTGCTTTAGCGCGTCCGATGGCGCAGCAGGTGTTGGGTTTTGGGCCGTACTGTTCTGCTGCGTGTTCATCGGATCGCCTCGCTTTACTTGCTGTGCTTCTTGGCCCAGTCGAAGAGCATGCGCTCTTGCTCGAAGAAGTCGTGCGTCGGGGTCTCTCCAGCCTCGTGGTACGGCGACTTGAAGTAGAGCGAGAGCTGGCGCTGAATGCCCTTCTCTCCCTTGCGCTTTGCAACGTCGAGGATGCGGACCATGTCCATCACCAGGGGCGCAGCGAGCACGGAATCTTGGCAGAGGAAGTTGATCTTCATCTGCATGGGGATGCCGCCCCAGCCGATGAGATCGATGTTGTCCCACGCCTCTTTCGCGTCTCCGCGCGGCTTGTAGTAGTGGATGTGGACCTGATGGTTCTCGACTTTGTATCCGAGAATCGAATCAAGAACGCTCTGCTTGCTAACGATCTTGGTCTTGTTGGAACCTGGATCGTTGAGCACGAGGCCGTCGTTGTTTCCGAGGAAGTTGGTCGAGTACCAGCCTTCAACCTGGATGCGACGCGCCCGGAACATCGACGCGAGCGCTGTCTTGACGAGCGTCTGACCGGTCTTGCCGTCCATGCCCGCGTACGGAGTGCCGGTTTTGTGCGCGAGAGCGATGAGCGCCGGCACGTTCGTGAGGCTCGGTGCAAAGTTGCAGTACGGAATGCCGAGCTTGCAGGACGTGTAGAAGTAACGCATCGCAGGCGAGATCGCCTTGTCGTTCGCGTCGAGGCCCGCTTCAAACGCTTCGATGTTCTCGTGAACGCCGGAAACTTCGAGATATCGCTCGGTCGAGGCGAGGTTCACGATGACGATGCGCGTCGTTCCGTGCTCCTTTTTGAACGCTTCGATGTTCTTCGTGAGGATGTCGATCTCGTCGCGGTGCGACTTGGCGATCGTCACGTTCTTGGCTTGCACATTGACGGCGTAATCCTTGTGGAACACGGCCGGCCACGGCTTGACCATCGAGAGCTCATCCTTGATCGCAGCGAGCGTCGAAGGGTGAAACACTTTGTGATTGAGCGACGCTTCGAACGCGTTCGCGAACTGGGGATCCCAGCCACCGAACACGATCGACTCGAGCGGCGCGATGTCGAGCATCTCGCTCAGCTCCGGCTGTCCCTTCGCCTCGGTGCGCTCAGTGAGCATACCGACGCGGGGAGCATGGCCCTTCTTCATGAGCTCGACGCCAGCGATTACCGTCGACGAGACGGCACCGTTAACACCGACAACCAACACTCCGAGCTTTTCCATTCCTACTCTCCAGTCTCTTTCTTTCTCGAAAACGCGTCCGCTTGCTTATGCAGTCGCGATTGAACTCAGTTGGGACTCGCTGCGTCCGCGGCTGCGGCGAAAGCGCTGCGTCCTGCGTACGTACGCAGAACATTCTTACGCTGGTCCGACACGATGCGCGGGAACTTGGTCTGGACGTTTCCGCCAGACACTTCCTTCAAATAGCGTTGTGTGGAACCGTTCTTCAGGACGACCACCTCGGGCGGCAAGATGGCGCTGTCGCCCTTGCGATGCTCGCGGTACACGCGATTGGCTTTGCAAAGGCCTGCATCGAACGAGCTCGCGAACGCGCTCAGATCGTTCGGTGTCGCACCTTCCGCGAACTCGACGAACAGTACGTACCGAGATTTTGCAGTGTCGTTCACGCCGACGTCTGCACCCGCGCCAAAGTCGACTACCTTGCTCGGCACCTCGCGGAGCGCGTGCTCCACTCCGGATTCGATCTCGACGTGGGTGGTGAGCTCTTGCGTCGTGGAGAGACAACCTGCGAGTCGACCGGCGAACTCCATGCGAGGAGGACGCGTGCTTGGGAATCGAACGATATCGCCGATCTCGTATGAGTAGAGCCCTGAGGGCGTGGTGACGACGAGCGAGTACAGGACGTCGCGCTCGACCTCCCAAAGCGGAACGCGACGTGCGTTCGGCTTGTCGCGCTCTTCGAGCGGTACGAACTCGAAGAACACGCCACGGTCTGGAATCATCAACATGCCGCGCGCGCCCGAGTGATCGGAGCATGCGTACACGCCGCCTTCCGTCGCGTTGTAGGTATCGACGAGGACGAAATCTCGACGCCCAAGACGCTCTTCGAGAATCGGAAGATAGGGATCCTTCGAAACGCCACCGCCGAACAGAACGCGAAGGTTCGGCCAAACTTCTTTGACCGACTTTGCCGGATGTCCGCGTCGCGCGGCTTCCGCGAGGACTTTGTCGAAGAGCAGGGTGAACCAGCAGGTCGTTCCGCCGACGCTCCGAACGTCGTGCTCGAAGCAGGAAGC
Source organism: uncultured Sandaracinaceae bacterium (assembly GCA_964635815.1). Lineage (GTDB taxonomy): Bacteria > Myxococcota_A > Polyangia > Polyangiales > JADJQN01 > CAZWQH01. The sequence continues at coordinate 5,057 of CAZWQH010000092.1, read as the reverse complement.
GGCGATCGCCGCGAGCTTGCGGTCGTAGTCGGGGATCTGCTTTACGCCTTCGTCAGGGAGAAGGAGCGGGCGCGAGAGCAGCGGCATGCGGGTCTGCATCAACGCTGGATTCGATGTGATGAGGACTGGGCCCTCTTCACGCATGGTGCTGGGCGGGAAGAGTCCAAGGCTAAAGCCGCGTGTAAGCTCTGCGTCTTCGCTGAACGCGAGATATCGCATGAGCGCATCCGAGCCGTTCGCTTGCTGGAAACGAATCTGTCGCTCGGAGATCGGAAGGAACTTGGACTTACCCTGGGTCGAGCTCCCAGACGAGTTCCCGAAGTATCGGACGAACTCGGGTACGAGAATCCCCTTCTCACCGGCGCGCATGCGCTCGATCGCGGGTGAAAACGCATCGTAGTCCCCGACCGGAACGCGACCGCGGAAATCCGCGTGATTGCGCACGGAGCCGAGGTCGTGCTTGCGACCGAACTCGGTGTTCTTCGCGTGACGGCAGATGTCGAGCAACTGCTCGGTCTGCGACTCCTCGAGGCGACGCAGCGCGCGGTCCCATTCACGAACGCGAAGCTTTGCGAACGCCACGAGCGCGTGACCGACGACGCGAGGATAGGGGGTGTGTCTCATTCGAGAAGCGGTTTGTGTCGTGGACCGGCCTTTGCCCGAGACGGCGAAAGACGTGGCGAAAGACGTGTCACTGGATTCGCGCTCGGGTACTACAGGCATACGGTTTGAGACGCGACGTGATGTCATATGTCTCCCTCCCATGCCAGGAAAACGTCGCCAAAACCGTGCGTGCACGCCTCAGTTCCGACGAAATGGAACGGGTATTTTTTTTCGTGCGTAAACGGTTACGCAGCCATACAACTCAAATCAGAGAGGTGAGAGGGTTACGGGAACCGTCAGCACACCCACTCCGCGCTTGGCGTCCCCGTATATGAAGGCCGGAACGTTGGGAGTGCCCGCCCAATAAAATAGGTACAGGGTCGAGTCCACGACCGTTGCGCCAGCGACTTTGGGATCTCCGCTTCCCGCATGCGTCGAGTAGCGGGATTCATCCCAGTCGCCGAGCGCGCCCACGAACCGGTGAAGGAACAGTGGCGTTGCATTCGAGAAGTCGAACGATGTCGGATCGGCAGAGGACACGTAGTAGTACCGATTGTCGTCCTGACGCCGCGCCACCATGTGGAAATACCCGTCCGACTCGGAAACCATCGGATCGGACCACCCCACGACCATCGGTGCCCTGAGGTAGGCGACACTCGAGAAGTCATTCGTGCGAGCAACTGAGATGGCGATCTCGAGATGGCCGCGCGAGTTCCTCGTCACGCCGTCTGAATGAGAACCATAGATGTAGGTGGTCGCTCCAACGCGCAGAAGCTCGAGCTCCCCCGTCAGCGTCGCCCACACCGGCGGTTGCAGTCCTGCATCCGCGGTGGGTACGAGCGGAGGGAGGAGTGCGTCCACGGACGCAATGTCGAGCGATGAGGCGTTCAGATTCTCAGGACGCGTCGCGCGAAGCGCGTACTGACGGGACCGCCCTGCTCCGGTGTCATGTCGCCAGATGGTCCCGACCACGGAGCCCGTGTCCGTGAATATGATCTTATGACCCGTCATGCTGAACAGGGTCTGACCATCCATGGCGATGTCCGCGATGCCGAAGATGGCCTGGATTCCCGGCACGCCTGGATTGGGATCGTACTTCGTAGCGCCCATCGCGTAATCATCGCGAACCCACTTCGCAAGACCCACACTCCACCCGGTGTCCGAGTTCTTGCACGAGTACGTCATCCAGAAGTCCGTGCCGTCGTAAGCGACCGCGACGCCACGTTCGTCACCTCCCAGAGCCGCGGGTTGATCAGGTACGTACGAAAAAGCCCAGCGCCCGCAGTCGTCGCTCGATGGGAGGGGCTCGTCGAGGACGGGTCTGGTCGGCGTTCGCTTTACGATAAGGCGATTGTCGATGCGTGGTAGTCGAATCCCAGCTTCGACAACGTCCGGTGCGTCGATCCCCACATCGAGCGGAGCGTCTGTCGCGTCAGGACCGGTGTCTGGAAACGTGTCTAGAACGTTACGGTCGGTGCTAGTCACGTCTGCAACGGATAACTCGAGCCGCGCATCCGAAGCGGCGTCCATCGGGCTCGCGTCGGGCGAGCTTGAATCCGACGGGCTCGGGTCGATCGTTGCGTCAACCACGAAACCAGCATCGCGCACATCGCCATGATCTGTCTGCGCGTCGTTGGTTCGCAGATTCTCGACTCGAAATCGAATGCGCCCGCACGCTGAGGCAAGGACGAGCCCCAACAACGTCATCAGCGAAGCAAGCGTGCAAGACCACCGCACCTAGCGATGCTCGCACGTGCGCAATGCTGGGCGCTACCTTCTCAAGAATCGACGGGTGAGCAGCATTCCGATGACGACGAAACCGAGGAGCGCCAGCGTCCGATGCGTGAGGTCTTGGCGAGGCCCTACGTGGCAGCATCCGCCCGCGCCTAAGCGTGGAGCGCAGTAGTATGGTGAATCCGGAGTAGCACCCGCCATGCATCGCGTAGCCCCGCCGCCGTCGGAGGTGGCACAAGCCGTGTTCAGACCACCGATCGGCGCGGGCTTGCAGACGTTCAGATCGAGCGATCCGGGCGGATACGCGGCGCAGATTGCTTGCTTGTCGTCGTCCTCGAGAGTTCGCTTGTTCACGGCGCCTACCGGCGCTGCGTAGTACATGGTCGCTAGGCACTGGTCGCTGTGCGCGATTCCAAAGTAGTGGCCTACCTCGTGTGTCGCGACTTCGAGAAGATCGATACGCAGGTCGGCACACACAGGTGGCCGGGCGGGACTGCACACATCGCTGTCGGGGCAGCATCCGGCTGCTGGGCACTCTGCATAGGGCTGCGGTCGCGCCTCGTTGAGCTCCATGTCTACGTCCAGGATCTCGCCGGTCGACGCGTTGTGCCACGTAGTAGTCACCGCAAACGCGTTCGCTGGATATCCTCGGTCCGTCCAATCCGTCACGAACGCAACGCTCTGAACGTTGCTCCCGTCTCGATTGAACTCTGCGGCGTCGCACAGAGCAGGCTCCGAAATGACGTCGACCTTCAACCCGGTCCTAACGCCACCGCCGCAGTCCACGTTCTCCCAGCTGTCGAATGCTTCCTCGAAAACCGCTCGCAATCGATCGACCGTAATGGAGCGCGAACCTGCGACGTGAACGGCGTAGGACGAACACCGGCGCTTCCAGAACAGTGGCTTCCCGTCAGGCTGACAGGTTCCTTGAACCTGCGGACGCAAGCTGGTCGTCGTCCGGCAGAACGCGTGCGCTGCGCGCGGGCTTCCGGCGAGTGCAGAAACAACGAGGCTGGCACAAGACACCCAATGCATCGCACGCATCCAACCGGAATGCTTCATCGAGCTTCTCCTCGCACCGTCAAACGTCCACGGCGTCTGCGTCTCACGGCGAAAAGTCCGAGGGCTGATACCGTCAGCACGTAGGTCGATCGCGATCCATCCGAGGCAGCTCCAGCCGCAGCGCACTTACAACCTGTTTTCGCTCTCGGGCACACCATCGCACCCGTCGCGCTGACCTCGCAAAGCCCGCACGTAAGCTTGTACCCTCCGAGCGGAGTGTAGTTGCACGCATCATCGAACGTGCCGGGTGGATATACCGTGCACAGTGCGTCGATGTCGTCTGCATTAAGATCTCGCTTCTTCGTTTCACCAGGCGAGGCCTGTGAATACATCGTGGCTTCGCGATCGTCCGAATGAGCGAAGCCTAGGTAGTGGCCTGCTTCGTGCGTCAGGACGTTGACAAGATCGACGCCTCGCACGTCGGTGCAACCCGTGTTCGGGCAAACGACATACGGCCCTCGTCGCTCGTTGATCTCCATGTCCACGTCGAGAATCTCTCCGGTGCGGGTGTTGTGAAAGACCGTGGTGATTGCGTACGCACCGTCCTCGTAGTCCCGTTCAGCCCAATCCGAAACGAACGCGATCGTCTGCACGTTCGGAGCGCCGCGATCGTTGAACTGGGCGGTGTCGCAAAGAGACAAGTCCTCTGTCTGCGCAATGTCGAAACCTGGATAGCCCTCGTCGCCGCACTGCGCCGCAAGCCAAGGGTCGAACGCGCGCGTCATCGCATCGCGCAACGTTGCAACGTCTACCTCTAGACCACCGGCTTCGTGGATGCTGTACGAGCTACACCGGCGCGACCAGCTAAGTGGAACGCCTTCGGTGACGCATTCGTTGTTGCGCTGGGGCTTGGTGCTCGTCGTCATCCGGCACCATGCGGATGCAGCCGACGGCAAGACGCCGCTGAGCGCCGTCGCGAACAAGACGAGAAACGTATGCACGCGAAACGACATCGCTGCCTATCGAATCGAACGACCAGGACGCGTGCTGGAGTTTGGAAGAGCTGGCGAGCCTGGGAGAACGGGTAGCAGGACATCGCGTATTGCGGCGAGCGCTCGAGCCAGAGTTTGCCGGGCTGCCAACGTTGGTCCGGAAGGCGGATTCGAAAACGCGAGCCCTGAGTTGTCGGGCCGCGCGATTCGCACTCCGCTCTCCTCCGTCACGCGAACCACGCCCTGAGACATCCCCGTCACGCGGTGTTCGCCACTCGGCAGAAGCGTCAGGAAGACGATCACGTGCTCGCCACTCTCGAATGCAGGCTCTCCCTCGATACGCATGCCTAAGTCACCGATGGCGCCGCCCACTCGAATGAACGTCACCGTCTCGCCCTGGCGAATCGTTCCTTTGATCACTTCGTCCGCGCGCAGTGCAACGTCGGTCACGATGCGATTTCGAGAGTCGAAGCGCGCTTGCGTCTCGAGAACTTGCCCAACGACGATGAGGTCGGAGCTCGCCGTCATTTCGGCGAGCGAAAGTGGATCGAGGAACGTCGCCCTGGCGTCAAAAGGCACCAGTGAGCCAACGAAAATCACGGCTGCGACGACGGCAGCGGACCTAACGCGCGGAGAAAATGCCAAGGAGGTCATGCAATGCTCATAGGATGCGGCGCCAGATTCCGAACCACAACTGTGTTTATGCGCTCGGGCCGAAACACCCTC
>CAZWQH010000091.1:0-13456 GCA_964635815.1 uncultured Sandaracinaceae bacterium | reverse complement strand
TCACGGCGAGCTTGCAGGATTCCGCACCGGGACAGCTTGTAACGTCGACGAGCGTATCCGCGTTGTGTTCGCCCAAGCCAATTGCGAGGAGGGCTTCATGCACTGCGGGTAGTGACCTGTCCGGGATCCAGCGCAGCACCAGGTTCTGGGAGATTGTCGTGCGTACCATTCCGTCGCCGAAGCCCGTCGCGAGCTCGGCGAGCAACCGAAACTGCGCCGCGGTGAGATCTCCTCGGGTAACCCGTACGGTTACGACGCTGTAGCCGGTCTGCCGCTGTGCTCTTACGTTCGTGCGGAGCCAACGCGATCGGTTCGCGCTGGCCAATGCGATGACCGGGATCACCTGCGGATGGATGCCTGGCCCGCGAAGCACAGTGGACGTGGCTTGGGTCGCGTGCGGGGCGAGCGAGCGTCCGCCCAACGGGTGCTCGCCACTCTCGAGCTCCGGTGGAAGCTCGTGTGCGCTGAAGAGCTCGGTGATCTGAGGCGCGCCTTCCGCAAGCACCTCGACGAGCGTGCGTTCGACCTCCGCGTGGAACGCTTCCCAGCCCAACTGCTTTACGAGGAACTTCAGACGATTCTTGTGGCGGTGCTCCCGATCGCCAAGACGGTGGAAGACACGAACGAGCGCTTCCGAGAGAGCCAGAATCTCCGATGCAGGAAGGGCTTCACGAATCACGCTCCCACTACGGCAGAGGATCGCCGTGCCACCTCCGACGACGACGCGAAACACGCGCTGGCCGTCAGCGGTGAGCTGCGCGCGGAAGCCGATGTCGTGGATTGCCGTCGCTGCATGATCTTGCGAGCAGCCTTCGAATGCGACCTTGAATTTTCGTGGCAACGAGGACGAAAGGGGATGCCGGAGAAAGTACCTGGTGAACGCTTCAGCGTACGGCGTCGGGTCGAACGCTTCGTCAGCGGAGACACCCGCATACGGGCAGCAAGTCACCGTCCGGACGGAATTGCCGCACGCTTCGCGCGTCGTTAGCCCCACGTCCGCAGCGATTCGCATCGCGTGCTCGATTTCGTGCAGCTTCATGAAGTGAAACTGAAAATTCTGCCGTGTGGTGATGTGGCCGAATCCTCGAGAGTACTGTTCCGCTATGTTTGCGAGCGCCAAGAGCTGCTTACCGTCGAGAATTCCGGCGGGAATTTTTACCCGTAGCATCTGCGCATCTTCTTCTTGTCGCTGACCGTACGTGCCGCGCACAAGGCGATACGCGCGCCATTGATCGGGCGTGATTTCTCCGCGTTCGAACCGCGACAACGTGTCGACGAAGTCGTCGATGTCTGCGGTCTGCGCGAACGAGAGGCGACCGCGGCCGAAAGTCTTGCTTGTCTGCTCGCTCATCGAGCCTCCGATCCTGCGGCAGAAACAACGCGGGGCAACGATGCGGATTCTTCTGTGGTGGTCATTTCCCGTATCTCGGTTCCGATGTCCACGACCTGTCCGATCACCATCGTAGCGGCGTCGTCCATATCGTCGAACGTGCTGTTGTATAGTCTGTCCAGTGTTGTGATCTTGTTACGTGCACGCGACGTTGCCGCCGCGTAGTGAATCGAGCATGGAGTGGACGGCAGCCATCCTCGATCGAGCAAAGTCTTTGCGATGGGTGCGCGGTGCCGGTATCCCATCAGTACGACGAGGGTGAGCGCCTCAGGATTGATCCCATCGGTCGCAACGGCGAATGTTTCTACACTGTGCCCGCTGACGACCACGAATCCGATGGCGACTCCACGATGTGTCACGGGGATGCCCGCAAGGCCCGGGGCAGCAATCGCTGACGAGATTCCAGGAACGACTTCGAACGGAACGCCCTCGCGCGCCAGGGTGAGCGCTTCTTCACCGCCACGACCCAGCACGAATGGATCTCCACCTTTGAGGCGAACCACTCGTTTGCCACGCAGCGCGGCGCGTAGCATCAGTCGTTCGATTTTCGCCTGGGGAGTCGACCTCGCTCCAGCGCGTTTGCCGACGCACACTCGAATCGCATTAGGCGCCAGCTCCACAACCGCGGGTTCGACCAATGAGTCGTAGAAGACGATATCGGCCTTCGCGAGGAGGCGCGCCGCACGAACCGTGAGGAGATCGGGATCGCCAGGGCCGGCACCTACGATTGCGACGTGACCTTTGCTCATCGCGGTTGCTCCGAATCCAGGTGCTCGGAAGCGGTAGTCGCTGCATCACTCATTGCCCGAACAGCGTCGGCGACAGTTCGCAGCAATGCTGGGCGGCGCTCGGACATCGGCGTCTTCGCCGCCTTCCAAGTCGTTCGAAGCGACTCGGCGAGTGCGCTCCAGGTCTGCATTTCATCGGTTGTCGGAAGCACCTGCTCGAGCGCTTGTCGCACCAGTCCCGCCAAAGCAGGCGCTTTGCCGTGGGTGGTTACGGCGATTGTGACGGCACCGCGCTCGAGTATCGCAGGCGCGAGCGCGCTCAGATGGTCTACGTCGTCGACAGCGTTCATGAAGAGCCTTGCCTCGTCGCACCACGCTTTGAGCTGCACGTTGACGTCGCGCGGAGCGGTCGAGACGACGTACCACACGCCATCTAGGTCGGACCTCTCTACATTTCGCTGTTGAATCAGGATCTTGTCGGCAAGTCGCCCGACCTGTGCAGAGACCCTCCGCGCCACCAGGGTTACGTTGGCACCCGATCGCAGGAGAGAGTCGATTTTTGGTGCCGAAAGGTCCAAGCCGCCAACCACGAGAACTCCGCGGTCACGGAGGTCGAGAAACGACGGAAAGTAGGCAGGCATGAGCTTCGAGCTTTACATCAGAGCGGACAATATGACAACAACGCATCCGTCATAACGGAAGCTATCGCTTCTGATACAGCGAACGTGTCGCGCGTCAAAATATGCGAGGCAAGTTTGACACTTTAGTCGTCGAGACCGTCCAATAGAAAAGGCTCGCAGCAAGGACTACGCTGGGAGCAACCACAAGTAGCCAAGAAGGCTACGGAGTACAAAAGAAGTTGAGTCGTACCCAGTTTGGCTGGCTTTGTTTGGTCTTGGCAATCGGAGCGTCCGGCTGTGACGCGCCCGCTCGAAGCAGCACGCATGAGAGCACGAGCTCACGGGCGCAGGTGCGGCGCAAGCCGATGCTCTCAGGCGAGCGGCCTATCGTTGCGCCCGAGCCGACCGAAGCTCCGGACAACCGCATGCCCGAGGGCAACGTCATTTCGCTCGATCTGTCCACTCATTGGGCTCCTCGCGTTCTCGCGGGTGGGTATCGGGAGAGTTACGTCGCGCTTGCGGACGAGCGCTTCGATCAAGCCGCAGAAGCAGATCGAGCACGGCGTGAACGGTACCTCGAGCTCTACGGGATCCCACCCAACTTCCGGGTGCTTCGTGATCGCATTCGTGATCAGTCGGTCACGGAATGTCACGCGAAGGTCGACGACAACTGGTTCGATCGAGGAACGTTGCCCCGTCCGTATGCCGACCCCGAGTCGAGTCGCTCAGCAATCGTGGACTACGCGCTCGTGCGGCGAATGCTCGACCGTGAACGCGAGCTCGCGGGGGTTCCTGCGGTCGACGATCTTCGGTCGCGTATTCTGACGGTGCCCCAAGCCGAGGCCGCCAAGCGCGCCCGGCGCAAGCCCACGCGCGACGAGCAACGCGATATTGCGGCGCGACTTCGCTTGCGTTGGATGTTTGAGCGGCACGACCGACTTGCAAAGACCGTCGAGCCGATTCTCGCGTTGCAGGGGCATCTCGCGTGCGACGGGCTACTGCCTGAACGTGCAGAACGTGCAGTGTTCGATGCTTGGACACGGGAGGCGGTAAAGGCCTTTCAGCGCGTGAACGCGATCGTGGGTGTTGGCAACGTCGACGAGGAAACCGTGCAGGTCCTCCGAATGCCGCCTTCGGAGCGCCACTTCCGGGCTGTTCTTCGCTCGCTTCGCGAACGCGTCATCGACGCGACCGGGCTACTCGAGGACGGAAGTGCGCAAGGAAAGCTCGGCACGGTATTCGGACGTCCACTCGATTCGCGAGCTGTTCAGCTCGCGGCACGCCTGCCGCCGATGCCCAATGCGGCGCCCGATCTAATTTCTCCCGCCGTCGAGCACGTAGCTACGCAGCTGGGTTGGACCTCGCCAGAGGCAACGACGGCCTCGCTAGCAGGTATGACCGATACGGAACTTGCCGATCGTCGCCTGGATGTTCGGATTCCGAATCGTCCCGCTTATCACAGCGCGCACATGGAGCTCCGAGCGGAGATCGAACGAGGCGACGTGTACTACGAGTATCCATTCTTCATGGACGGACGGCCTCGGAACCTTCCCGTTCGACGGCGACCGACGATCACGTTGTATGCGAAGGACGGTAACCGCGAGGTCGCGCTCGTCCGCTGGAGTACGACGATTGGCGGATTCAAGACCGAGAAACTCGACAGCGGCGCAACTGCCCTGGTCTACAAAGAGAGCGACGTCGGGGATCGAGTTTGGCGCCAGCTGGTCGCAGCTCCAGCATGGTTTCCCCCTCCGTCCACACCCGACGAAGACCTCGTTCGCAATGTGCCTGGCGGTGGCGTCGAGCTTCAGCGTGATCTTCTCGGTCCAGGCTACGCGTCCGCCTACGGTCTGGTGATGCTCCCGAACGAAGTTCGCGTCGAAGTCCGTCCGCCACGCACGAAGGTCCGCGGACGGCTTGTTGCAAACGCGCCTACGCTGCCGCCCGAAGTACGCTACGTCGACCGCGGCATTCGAGTTCACGGATCGGTTAGCTACCCCTCGATCGTGAAGGGCACGAGTCACGGATGTCATCGGCTCTTCAATCACCTTGCGGTTCGTTTGGGCGGGTTCTTACTGATGCATCGCAATCACGAAGACCAGGGCGAAAACCGGACGCTCTACGCCCGTCGGGTCGTCTCGAAAGGTCACGTTTTCGATCTGCGAATGCCATCGCGTGGACACACATACGCACTGACTCCTCCTGTGCCGGTTCGCGTCCTCGAAGGGACGATTCGCGGCCGTTTGAAGCGTGCTCCGCGCGGGGCGTTTGCACTTCCCGAAGTCCTCGCTCGGCGTGCCGAATCGCTCCTAGCGACGCCCGAGTAGGTGCTCGCGTTCGATGCTCGCGGTGGCTAGAGTGCCGCCGATGCCCGACTTGAAGCTTCTGGGTTTGCCGTACTCACCTTGGACAGAGCGTGCGCGGTGGGCTCTCGACCATCATCGCGTCCCGTATGAGTTCGCGTTCTACATGCCCATCCTGGGTGAGCCGCTTTTGCGTCTGAGACTTGGGAAGCTCGGCCACGCGACCGTCCCGGTGCTCTTTCGAAACGGAAAACCTCCGATCACCGACTCTGTCGATATTGCGAAGGCAGCGGGCTCGCTCGCCGTCGAGGGCGCGAACGTCGCGTCTTTGTTTCCCCCCGAGAGAGAAGCCGGGATCGATGAATGGTTGACGGAGCTCGAGGTGATGCTTGCAGCGTCGCGCAACATCGTCGGGACAAAAACAGTGACGAACGACGAGGTTCTCGCCGCGGAAGCGCCCAAGTGGATTCCGGGACCGATGAGAGCGTTCGCCGCTCGCTCCGTCATGAAGTTGTTCCTCGCCAAGTACGGGCTGCCGGATCGGGATGCCACCAATGACCAGGCGATCATGCGAACGTTCTTGATCAGGACCACTTCACGAGTGAGCGCACTGCCCAAGGAGAAACCTTACCTGTTGGGCGAGTTTTCTTTCGCCGACATTTCACTCGCCACCGGTTTGCAGATGATCTTGCCGGTCCGACACGAACGTGTGCGCATGCGAAGCCAGCTGCGCAACGCGTGGACGCAGACGGAGCTCATTCCACTTTGCGAGCCTCTACTTGCGTGGCGCGACGAGCTCTATCGAAAACATCGTGACGCCGCGGTCGATGCGTCGTCCGGTGCGTAACCGTCTGCGCGGCGGTTAAGGCATTTGGTGTCGCCGCTCACTTGACTCAGGCGAGACAGAACGTAAGAAAAGGGCCAATTCGCGGGCTCTTTCGGTCGCGCGTGTGAGAAAAAATATGGCTGTGTCTGGGCCTAGCCGCACTCTTGTCGAAGCACTCCGCAATCTTCCTCGCGACCCACAACGTGGGTATCGCTTCATCGGCCTCACGGGTCAGCTGTGTTTCTTCTCGTACGACGAGCTGGTGCGCGAAGCTTATCGACGAGCGGCGTTCCTGCAGGCGCTTGGTCTCAAGAAGGGCGATCGCGTAGCGATGGTCGTGCCGGAAGGGCACGAGTTCGTTCTGACGTTTCTCGGCGCCGTCGTTGCGGGTGTAGTTCCCGTTCCGATCTACCCACGTGCCACATTCAAGGCGGTCGACGCGTACGTGGACATTGTCGCGCACATCGTTCGTGCATCAGGCGCCCGCGTGCTCGTCACGATGCGCGAGACCGAATCGATCGTGAATCAGGTCATGTCCAAGGACGCGGGCCTCGAGCGAATCGTTCTGACTGACACCGCGTTCGCAGGAGCGCCGCCCGCGTTTACCGCGCCGAACGTCGAGCCCGGTGATTTGTGTTTCCTGCAATTCACCTCCGGCAGCACCTCAAAGCCGAAGGGTGTTTCGGTCACCCACGACAACCTCCGTGCGAACGGCACGAGCTTTCTTGGTCCCAACGGCGGCCTTGATCGGCGCGAGACGGATATCTCGGTTACTTGGCTTCCGCTCTATCACGACATGGGTCTCATCGGATTCGTGCTTGGTCCTTTGTTCGTGGACCTTCCCACCGTGGTGCTGCCCACGTCCACGTTTGCGCGCGGTCCGCGCATCTGGCTCGAGACGATTCACAAAGTGCGTGGAACCGTTACGTGGGCACCGAATTTCGCCTACGCGCTCGCCGCCAAGCGGGTTCGCGATCGCGACCTTCAAGGTCTTGATCTTTCATGCTTGCGCCTTGCGGGCTGCGGAGCAGAGCCGATTCAAGCCCAGACGATGCGGGACTTCGTGACGCGCTTGGCGCCGGCAAAGCTCAATCAAGACGTGATGCTTCCAAGCTACGGAATGGCGGAGGCAACTCTTGCGATCTCGTTTCATCCGGTAGGAACGCCGCTCGTCACGGACTGGGTCGACGGTGATCAGATGAAGCAAGGCAACGCCGCCAAGGCCACGCCCGGCGCGCCTGGTGCGTTCGAGCTGGTCTCGTGCGGTGTTCCGTTTGCTGGACACGAGATCGCGATCGTCGACGATGATGGCAAGCCGCTTCCTGCGCGACGCGTAGGACAGATTCTTTCGCGCGGACCCTCGACCACGGCCGGCTACTTCAACAACGCAGAGGCGTCGCGAGAAGGATTTCGCAACGGGTGGCTCTACACCGGCGACCTCGGCTACATCGCCGATGGAAATCTCTACATCTGCGGTCGTCTCAAGGACCTCATCATCATTCACGGAGCGAACTACTATCCGCAGGACATCGAGTGGGCGGTGGGTGATCTCGAGGGCGTTCGACGCGGCAACGTGATCGCTTTCAGCGTCACGCGGGACGGTGAAGAGAAGCTCGTCGTTTGTGCCGAAGCGCATTCGGGTGACGTCGACGCTGTGAAGAAACGCGTGACCGATCGCGTGTATGAAATGACCGGACTCGCGGCGTACCACGTCGCGGTTTGTCCGGTCGGCGCACTCCCGAAGACGTCTTCGGGCAAAGCGCAAAGACGCAAGGCCAAGGCGCTTTTCGAAGAGGGAACTCTCCCCGAGCACGGAAACGCCAAGGGAATCGTGGACAACGAAAGCGAAACCTGACCAACGTCCGACCGGACGTGACGCGGCGCGTAAACGAGCTATGCTCGCGCGCCGTTTTGAGACGGGCCTCGGCAGAAGGCCAGAACCTAACAAAACGACGGAGTAATAGAGAATGACACGCGCAGAATTGATGCAGATGTTCAAGACGAAGGCGACCGAGATCGCGGAGAAAGACTTCAGCAAGATCACTGAAGAGAACGTGATTGCGGACCTCGGCATTGATTCGCTCGCCATGCTCGAGCTGGTCGGCGAGTTCGAGCGTGAGCTCAAAGTCACCATCCCGGACGAGCAGCTCGTCGGTCTTTCGACCGTGCGTCAGCTTCTCGATGTCGTTCATCGCCGGGCGCAGTAATCATGACTGCCGCCGTAAATGCTGAGCTGCTCGAGGCCCTGCGCAAGATCGTCGCCGAAGTAAGCGAAGTCGAAGTTGTTCCAGACGACACGGATTTTCGTGATCTGGGAATCGATTCGATGATGGCGATCGAGATCATCGCTGAGGTTGAGCGCACGTATAAGCTTTCGATCCCCGAGGACGAAGTGAAGACGATCGTGAATCTTCGCAGCGTCTATTCGCTGGTGGCATCGAAACTCGGCTCCGCCAGCGCCGCAGAGTAAGCACGCTTCCGTGCTTCCTCCCGAGCCTCCCAAAGACCAACGCGTCTCGCTCTACAAGTTCCGCGTGGGCTACGTGGATACCGATCAGGCCGGCGTGATGCATCACGCGGCGTACCTTCGCTATCTGGAATTCGCGCGCGTCGATTTCATACGTGAGGGTGGACTCTCGTACAGCGCGTTCGAGCTCGCTGCAAAGCGAGCGCTTCCAGTCATTGAAGTGCACACGCGCTATCGACTTCCGGCTCGGTACGACGAGGAGCTGACGATCCACACGTGGGTCGGCGAGCTATCCCGCGCGAAGCTGCGATTCGACTCGATCATCCGCACGCCCCCCGACAACGCGAGAGTCCTACATTTCGCACAAGTTACGGTGGCGTGTGTTTCCATGCCGGACGGCCACGTCACGAGTATTCCTCAGCAGATACGCGACGCTCTCGTTTAACGCTCCGAGACCGTTCCGCGGTACTAGTCGTCTATCCATACGCGCATCAACCGATGCACCAGGACAGACAACGCTCGATGCCGGTCACAAATCTGGCTCGGCTCGCACATGAGGACTAGATGAGCGGCTTTGCTACCGATCCCACGTTGCCCACGCTCCGCGTAGACGAACCCATCGTCGCGCTCATCCGAAGCGGTCGCATGCGCGATGCGCTGATCCTGTGCGTCCGGGAGCACGGTTCGGGAGTAGGGCGCCTGTGTATGGCGCTGCTTGGCAATCAAGCGGAGTCCGAAGAAGCCGTGCAAGAGACGTTCGTCGCGATGCAGACATCGCTCGGATCGTACCGCGGAGATGGAACCGTTCGCGCGTGGACGTTCGGGATCGCCAGACGCGTGTGTGCTCGTCGCCTCGAAACGCGCACCGCGGATGCACGACGTCTGAGACTCGTTGCGAACGCCGACCGCGATGCGAGCACCCCGCACACGTTGCTCGAGGCGAAACGCAGAGCGGAACGCGTTCGCGCAGCGCTGGACGAGCTCAAGCCCTCCGAACGTGAAGCGATCCTGATGCGCTACGAGGCCGGGCTCGAGTACGCCGAAATTGCACATGCGTGTGGGGTCGATGAACCCGCCGCACGAAAACGAGTGAGCCGAGCGCTCGCTCATCTGCGCTCTGTGTTTCAAACGAAGGAATGAAGTCATGACCTCCGACAAAAAGAACGTAATCGAAGAAGCCCTGAACGAGCTCGCTCCCTTGGTGGACGGAGAGGTCGCGACGTTGAACCGATTTCGCGATGCGCTTGCGCAGGATGACGAGCTTCGTGACCTCCGACACGAAGCTCGCCGAGCTGCGGACAAGGTGGCGGTTGCTGCGGAAGACTGGGTTCCTCCTGCAGATCTCGAAGACCGGATCTTGCGCGCGATCGATTCGGGCGCGCGCGTCGAAGTCGCTCCGATCGCAACCCGCGCGGACGATACTCTCCGGGGCAATCCTATTGCGATCGCCACCCCTGCGAACGTGTCTCCTGGCCCCAACCTCGCACCGCCTGCGGCGAACACGACGCAACCACGCAAGCCAGCACAGTCGAAGGTCCCGTATATCGCGGCATCGATCGCGGCCGCAGCAGGGCTAGTGCTCGTCGTCTCCGGCATCCGCGGAAAAGAGGGTCCCGACGTCGCAATCAAGAGCGTGAGTGCGAACGCGATCGAGAGCGGGATGGTACGCGTCTCGAAGATCATTGCGGCTGGAGAGGGACAGTTTTCCGTGCGTCGTTCCGAAGGGGGCGCGTTCGAAGTCGCGTCCGCCATGGCGAGCATTCCGTTTGGCTCGTCATTCAAGACCGACGAGCGCACGCGCGCAAAGCTGGAGCTCTCCGACGGAACGTCACTCGTTCTCAATCACGGTACCGAGCTTCGTATCGACGGTCCGCGCAAGATGCAGCTCGTTCGAGGCGAGCTCGTTGCGGACGTCTTTCACGACGAGAGCCATCCTGCTGAAATCCGATCGTCGAGCGGTCGCGTGCTCGTTCTGGGGACGAAGCTTCTCGTCACGGCCACGGCCAACGACGGGATCAACGTACGGGTTACCCGAGGTCACGTGAAACTCGAGAGCTCACGAGGCGAGGGCGTAGACGTCCTTGCGGGACAAGAAGGCGTGCTCGCCGCCAATGCCCGCCCGACCGTCGGCCCGGCAGTTGCTCTTGCGCAATCGGTTGCATGGTCCGCGCTCGAGCAAGATCGTGAAGGTCTCGGTGCGCGCGGCATCGGTCAGCTTCGTGCGCACAAGCCCGGGGAGCGCGAAGAGCGCGAGCGTCCGCTTCGCTTGGCCAACCACAAGGTTACGGTGCGGATTGCCGGCAACGTCGCGCGAACCGAGATCGAGGAAGTCTTCCACAACGACAGTG
This sequence comes from uncultured Sandaracinaceae bacterium, assembly GCA_964635815.1. GTDB lineage: Bacteria > Myxococcota_A > Polyangia > Polyangiales > JADJQN01 > CAZWQH01. Next base: position 2,774 of record CAZWQH010000091.1, on the reverse strand, counting down.
GCGATGTTCTCGAAGGCGTCTACAAGTTTCCCATGCCCGTCGACGCGCAGATCTCGCGCCTCGCGCTCGATGTGGACGGACGTCTCGAAGAAGGTGCGTTCGTGGAGAAGGATCGCGCGCAGAAGATTTGGCGCGGTGTGATTCGCAACGCGACTCCAGTTGCCGAGCGTCGCAAGAACGAAGAGTTCGTCTGGGTACCCGGACCGTGGCGCGACCCCGCCATGCTCGAGTGGCAAAAGGGCGGACAGTTCGAGCTCAAGATCTTTCCCATTCCAGCTCGTGGCTCGCGCCGCGTCATCATCGGATACACGCAGGTCATCGGTCCGTTCGGTGGGGGCCGCCGGTACGTTTATCCGCTCGCACACGGCACAGGTTCGGGCGGCGCAGGCGATAACAACTCGCTGCGCATGGGCAACTTCGAGATCGACGTTGATGTGAACGGCGCGAAGAGCGGCAGCATCCGTGCGTCCAACTACTCGAGTGAAGCGCGCACAAACGGAACGAAGACTCAGTTTGCCGCGCGTGATTTCGTGCCCGCGGGTGACTTCATCGTCGACTACAAACCTGAGCAGCAGAGCTCACTCGTTGCGTGGGCAGCGATAGCGTCAGCACCGGCTGGCGCAAGACCGAGTGGAGATTCCGTTTACGCGGACCCGCGACCGTACGTGTCGTTTACCCTTCAACCAAACCTTCCCACCACGAACACGTTCGGTCCCAAGGACATCGCAATCATCGTGGACTCCAGCCAGTCGATGGTGGGCGATCGATTCCGCCGCGCGATGGCACTGACATCGCAGATTGTCGCAGAGCTGGATCGCCGTGACCGCTTCGTCGTCATGGCATGTGATCTCACCTGCCGCCCCATGACTCGCTCGCTCGAGAACCCATCGGCACGGGCGTCCGACGACGTCACTGCTTGGTTGCGTGCGATTCACCCTGCAGGTAGCAGCGACCTCGTTCGAGCTGTTCGCGAAGCACGTTCACTCGTGCGCACGACTTCCGAGCGTGCCGCCAAAGTGATCTATGTTGGCGACGGTGCTCCTTCCACCGGCTATCGCACTGTATCCAGCATCGCGACCGAGTTGCGACGCGATTCTTCAGGTGCACCGGTCACGACGATTGGCATCGGAACGGACTCAGACTCGCTCATTCTCGCAGCGATCGCGCGATCGACGGGCGGTCACTCCGTGCCGTTCGTTCCTGGCGAGAGCTTGGCATCGGTTGCGATGGAAGCCATTGCCGCGACTCACGGCGCCTCGCTCGAGAACGTTCGTCTCGAGCTCCCTGCTGGAGTAAGCGACATCGCGCCGACCGAGCTACCGACGTTGCGAGCGGGCGACGAGCTCGTGGTAACGGCTCGATACTCCGGTGACATCACGGGTGACGCGGTGTTGCGCGGCAAGATCAACGGGGAGCAGTTCGAGCAGCGTTATCCCATTCACCTGCGTGGAACGGTCGACGCGAGGAACGCTTTCGTGCCTAAGCTCTGGGCGGCAAAAACGATCGAGTCTCTCGATGCCGAGAGCACGACCAACCGTGATCGCATCATCAATCTTTCGAAAGCGTTTGGCGTCATGTCGAGGCACACATCGATGCTGGTCCTCGAGAGTGAAGCCATGTTCCGAGCGTTCGGTGTGGAGCGTGCGACCAATCGCTTCGACTGGAACGGAGAGGTAGGGGAGGCGGAGACAAGCATCGCATCGGCGGAGCCTTCTGACGTGGGCAGCGACGACGACCACGATGCCGATGACCCTCTCCACGGTCTAGGCGAAGGCGCTAGTGGGAGCGTCGCGCCCTCCGGCCGCGCAGGCAGCGGTGCAGGCGTAGGCTCTCGCGTCACAGCGGGGGCAGGCTTCGCTCCCGCGCGCACCCAGAATGCAGATTCCGAAGCCCCAGCGACTACTGCGGAGTTAGCGCTGGAGCGTCGGGAGCTTCAAGCTGCTGCGCCGACCAACAGCGGACCCATCGGACAGATGCAGCCGTCGTCGGTGCTCGCCGCCCCGATGGATCCTCGGTTCCGGCGCGTCAGCCCGAACACGAACGCGCTGCCTAGTCGACGACCCGTTCCCGTCGCACCGCCAATCGGGCGCAACGGCCAATGGATGCGTCGAACTTGGGTCAAGACCGCATCGGTCTCTTCGAGCTCGAACGTGTCGAACGGCGATCGAAATGCGTTTGCCATGGCAACGACAGCACTCTCTTCGATGCCGGATAGTCGCGACCGTCACAAGCAGGTCGTCCGAGCGGTCATGCGCATAGACGACGAGGCTCAGGCTGTCGCGCTCACTGAGCAATGGCTCGCGCGCGACGCGGAGGACGCGCAAGCGCTCGTTGCGCATGCCGATGCGCTCGCGCGCACAGGTGACCGGGCAAATGCCATGCGTGTTCTATCTGGTCTCGCGGATCTCGATCCCGAGGACATTGCGTCCCACGAGCGTTTGGCGCTCGCACTCGGGCGCGTCGGCGAATCGGATCTTGCATGCGCTCAACGCATCGCAGTATCCGAGCTGAAGCACGAAGCGTCGCCTCCGTGCGTCTCGACGCCGAGTTTCACGCAAACCGAGAACGTGCGAGGAACGGTTCGCGTTCAGGGCAACTGGAACGGTGGCGAAGATCTCGACATTGCCCTCATCGCTCCGAATGGCGTGCGCTACTCGTGGATGAGCTCTGCGGGCTCCGTCTCCGCCACGAACGCAGGATCGCCCTCGATCGAAACGCTCGCGCTCAAGACCGCTTCGGTCGGGGGCTACCTCATCGAGGTCGTCCGCGCACGT